>NZ_JAESIF010000022.1:0-101570 GCF_016757295.1 Streptomyces sp. M2CJ-2
ACGCGAAGATCACGCAGATCTACGAGGGCACGAACCAGGTCCAGCGGATCGTGATGGCGCGCAACCTGCCGTGACACTGGACCTCAGGGAGGCACTCGATGGACACGAAACGATCGCGCCATGGGCAAGGTCGGCGTGGTGAGCGGCGAACTGATGGACTCCGTAACTGCTGAGGTATGTGCGCGCAACAGCCTGGGACGCGACCGAGATGGCCGTGGCCACACGTGGCGGTGACGTGCGCGGCCCGGGCTTCCATACCGGCAGGGGAGCCCAGCACAGACTCAACCGGTTGTCGCAACACCGGCTTCCTGAATCGATGGTGGATGATCGTTCAGGGCTTCGGCGGGTGTCTTCCACCCGAGGGTCTTGCGGGGCCTGCTGTTGAGTGCGAGAGCAACGGCCTCGAGCTCATCGGGATCCCATCGCGACAAGTCCGTATCACCCCGCGCTCACCCTGGGTGCAGCAGGGCGAGCAGGGGAGTGTCCGGTGTGGGGCCAGTCGTGGACGGTGGGGGTGGAGCGGGCGGTGTACTGTCCGGACCGCTGCCGGTTCCGAACCTGCCCCGAGCGGCAGGCGTCACGGAACAGCGTTGCTGAAACGCCGTAACGCAACGCCTCACCGATTTCCCTCCTTTGCAAGGGATTCAGGGATCAGCGACGGGTGCTTCGAGCGCCCCGGTTGCACGCTCTGCCTCCGCTTGTCGCACCCGCGCCGCCGTGGACGGTGACCGGGACCGGCTGCCTCATAACGGGTCACTGCAGGTGGTCGACCGTCCGAGTCCGCGCCGCGACGGATTGGTTCGAAGGCGGCCATCGGCAACGACGAGTTCACGCTCGACGAGCAGATCTCCCAGTTCCTTCGAGGCGAGTGGGTCATGCCCGCCGCCGCTCGCCCAGGTCTTCGGCCGTCTCGCCCGGATGAGCACGGGCAAACTCGCCCCGCACCTGGCCCGCTGTCCCGAGCCGGCCATGTCTGCTGTGACCGACTGCGGCACCGGATCCGTACGCCCCTCGGCCGCTGGCCCTGTCCGGTAATACTGATCGTGGCCCCCCAGTCAGTGACTCCTCATGCTGTCCGTCAAGCCGTGAGGGCAGTGGGAGGCACGGCTTCGTAGGCCCGTCCGTCACGGAGAAGGAGCCAGAGGACGTTGACGCGACGACGGTGCCGGGCGGGTCAGGTCTGCTGGACACCTCTCTTACTCAAGCGTCGTAGGTGTAGAAGCCGCGGCCGCTCTTGCGTCCGAGGTGGCCGGCGGCGACCATGCGGCGCAGCAGGGCGGGCGGCGCGTACAGCGGCTCCTTGAACTCCTCGTACATGGACTCGGCCACCGCCTGAGCGGTGTCGAGACCGATGAGGTCGAGCAGGCGCAGCGGCCCCATGGGGTGGGCGCAGCCGAGTTCCATGCCCCGGTCGATGTCGTCCGGAACTGCGGAGCCTGCCTCCACCATCCGTACCGCGCTGAGCAGGTAGGGGACCAGCAGGGCGTTGACCACGAAGCCGGAGCGGTCGGACGCCTGGATGGCCTGCTTGCCCAGCTGCTGGGTGAGGTGGCGGGTGCGCGCCATGGTCTCTTCCGCGGTGGTGAGCGCGGGGATGAGCTCGACCAGCTGCTGCACGGGCACGGGGTTGAAGAAGTGCATGCCGATGATCTGCGCGGGGCGTTCGGTGGCGACAGCGAGGTCGATGATGGGGATCGAGGAGGTGTTGGTGGCCAGGATCGCCGCGGGGTCTTCGACTGCCTTGTCCAGGGCTTGGATGACGTCGGTCTTGATGTCGCGGTTCTCGGCGACGGCCTCGATGACGAACTGGCGGTCGGCCATGTCGCCGAGGTCGTGGGTGAAGGACAGCCTGGCGAGGGCCTGATCGCGCTGCTCCTCACTGAGCTTTCCGCGCCGTACGCCTTGGTCGAGGGAGGCGGTGAGACGACGGCGGCCCGCTTCGGCGGCGTCGTGTGTGGCCTCGGCGACAAGGACGTCGAGGCCACTACGGGCGGCGACTTCGGCGATGCCGGAGCCCATCAGGCCGCAGCCGACGACGCCGAGACGGGTAACGGGGTCCATGTGAATTCCCAACTGGTGAGGAGCGGCGGGGTCGTTGCTGGGGTCGGGGTCAGACATTGCGGCGGTACTGTCCGCCGACCTCGAAGAAGGCCTCGGTGATCTGCTGGAGGGAACAGACCCGGGCGGCGTCCATGAGGACTTCGAAGACGTTGCGGCCGCTGACCGCGGCGTCCTTGAGGTCGGCGAGGGCGGCCCGGGCCGGGTCGCGGTGGCGCTCCTGGAAGTCGAGAACGCGCTGCAGCTGGGACTTCTTCTCCTCCGCGGTGGCGCGCGCCAGTTCGAGGACGCCGGTCTCGGCGGTGTCCGCGTGGGGGTTGCGGAAGGTGTTCACGCCGATGATCGGCAGGCTGCCGTCGTGCTTGCGCTGCTCGTACAGCATCGACTCGTCCTGGATGCGGCCACGCTGGTAGCCGGTCTCCATCGCGCCGAGCACGCCACCGCGTTCGTTGATCCGGTCGAACTCGGCAAGCACCGCTTCCTCGACCAGGTCGGTGAGCTGGTCGATGATGAACGAGCCTTGCAGCGGGTTCTCGTTCATCGCCAGGCCCCACTCCCGGTTGATGATGAGCTGGATCGCCAGCGCCCGGCGCACCGACTCCTCCGACGGGGTGGTGACGGCCTCGTCGTAGGCGTTGGTGTGCAGCGAGTTGGCGTTGTCGTAGATGGCGATGAGTGCCTGCAGGGTGGTGCGGATGTCGTTGAAGTCCATCTCCTGGGCGTGAAGGGAGCGTCCGGAGGTCTGGACGTGGTACTTCAGCTTCTGGGAGCGTTCGTTGGCGCCGTACTTCTCCCGCATCGCGACGGCCCAGATCCGGCGGGCCACCCGGCCCAGGACGGAGTACTCCGGGTCCATGCCGTTGGAGAAGAAGAACGACAGGTTCGGCGCGAAGTCGTCGATGTGCATGCCCCGGGCCAGGTAGGCCTCGACGTAGGTGAAGCCGTTGGCGAGGGTGAACGCGAGCTGGCTGATCGGGTTCGCGCCGGCCTCGGCGATGTGGTAGCCGGAGATCGAGACGGAGTAGAAGTTGCGGACGCGCTGATGGATGAACCACTCCTGGATGTCGGCCATCATCCGCAGGGAGAACTCGGTGGAGAACAGGCAGGTGTTCTGACCCTGGTCCTCCTTCAGGATGTCGGCCTGCACCGTGCCGCGCACGGTCGCCAGCGCGTGCGCGCGCAGCCCGGCCGCCTCTTCGTCGGAGGGGTCGCGGCCCTCGGCGGCGCGGAACTTGTCGATCTGCTGGTCGATGACGGTGTTGAGGAAGAACGCCAGCACGGTGGGTGCCGGACCGTTGATCGTCATCGACACCGAGGTCGTCGGCGCGACCAGGTCGAAGCCGTCGTAGAGGGTTTTCATGTCGTCGAGCGTGGCCACCGACACGCCGGAGGTGCCGACCTTGCCGTAGATGTCGGGACGTTCGCCAGGGTCACGGCCGTAGAGCGTCACCGAGTCGAACGCGGTGGACAGCCGGGTGGCCGGCTGGTCCTCGGACAGCAGCTTGAACCGCCGGTTGGTGCGGAACGGGTCGCCCTCTCCGGCGAACATCCGCGCCGGGTCCTCACCGTCGCGCTTGAACGGGAACACCCCGGCGGTGAACGGGAAGTAGCCGGGCAGGTTCTCCCGGCGCCAGAACCGCACCAGCTCCCCATGGTCGGTGAACCTCGGCAGCGCCACGCGGGGGACCACGTTGCCCGACAGGGACTCACGGGTCAGCTTGGTGCGGATCTCCTTGTCCCTGACCTTCACGACCTGCTCGTCGCCGGAGTAGGACGCCACGACGGCGGGCCAGTTCTCGATCTGTTCCGTGACGTCGTGCGGGAGCTGCTTACGGGCGTCTGCGAGCAGCGAGGCCACGTTCCCGGCGTCGGAGCCGACCCGAGCGAGTTCGCCCTTGACGGCGTCCAGGCGCTGCACCCGCCGGGCCTCCTCGGCGAGGCGTTCGGTCTCGGCGTGGTACCTGCGGAGCGTCTCGGTGATCTCGGCCAGGTAGCGCACCTGGCCCGCGGGCACCACCTGGCGGGTGCCGGAGGAGTGGCGCACGTCGACCGGTGCCAGCGTGCCCTCGGACAGCTCCAGCCCCTTCTCGGCCAGAGTGCTCCTCAGATACTGGTAAAGCGCGGTGACCCCGTCGTCGTTGAAGGTCGCCGCCGAGGTGCCGAACACCGGCATGTCCTCGGGCTTCTTGTCGAACGCCTCACGGTTGCGGATCAGTTGGCGGCTGACGTCGCGCAGCGCGTCCTTGGCGCCGCGCCGCTCGAACTTGTTGATCGTCACGACGTCGGCGAAGTCGAGCATGTCGATCTTCTCCAGCTGCGAGGCGGCGCCGAACTCCGGCGTCATCACGTACATAGAGGTGCCGACGAACGGCACGATCGCCGCGTCGCCCTGGCCTATGCCCGGCGTCTCCACGATCACCAGGTCGAACCCGGCGGCCTTGACCACGTCGATCACATCGGAAAGGTGCTCGGGCAGCTCGTGACTGCCGCGGGTGGCGAGACTGCGGAAGAAGACCCGGTCTCCGTCGAGGGAGTTCATGCGGATCCGGTCACCGAGCAGTGCGCCGCCGCCGCGGCGGCGGGTCGGGTCGACCGCGATCACCGCGATCCGCAGTTTGTCCTGCTGGTCGACACGGAACCGGCGCACCAGTTCGTCGGTCAGGGACGACTTCCCGGAGCCGCCCGTACCGGTGATGCCGAGAACCGGCGTGACCCGTGCCGCTGCCGCGGAACGCAGCTGTGCCAGGAAGTCCGTGGGCAGTTTGCCGAGTTCGGCGCCGGTGATGGCGCGCGCGACAGCGGACCAGTCGCCGGCGAGCACGGCGGCCGCGTCGGCCGGCTTGCTCTCCCAGAGGTCGAAGTCGCAGTTCTTCAACACCGAGTTGACCATCCCGGCGAGGCCCATCCGCTGGCCGTCCTCCGGGGAGAAGATGGTCACCCCGCTGCTGCGCAGCCGGGTGATCTCCTCGGGCACGATCACGCCCCCGCCGCCGCCCACCACGCGGATGTGCTCCGCTCCCCGCTCGCGCAGCGAGGCGACCAGGTACTCGAAGTACTCCACGTGCCCGCCCTGGTAGGACGAGACCGCCACACCGTGTGCGTCCTCCTCCAGCGCCGCGTCCACGACCTCCTGCACCGACCGGTTGTGCCCGAGGTGGATCACCTCGGCGCCCTGCGCTTGGAAGATCCGCCGCATGATGTTGATCGACGCATCATGCCCGTCGAACAGGGCCGAGGCGGTGACCAGGCGGACCGGGTGCAGGGGACGGTGCAGATCGCTCATGGGGTGCCCTCACAACAGGTAGCGGGAGGCGGATCGAAAGAGATGCTAGGACGTCCTAGTAAATTGCGAGAGGCGCTGGTGCTGTGATCACCAGCACAGGGCGGCGAACACCACGTTTCCGGGTGACGGCGGCGGCTGACGGGAAGGGGCATCCCTGCCGGGGTCGAGTGCCTGCGCGGAGGACGCGGGGCAGGCCCAGGGCCGCGGTCCGTACGGCCGGAGCCAGTTGGACGGGGCGGTCGGCGGGGAAAGCTCGCACTTACCCGCCGACGCGTCGACGTCCTGTGGACTCTCATCCGTGATCGACGGTGCTACCCGGTCACAGCATCAGCGACTACGACCACTCGGCAACAGCATGAGGAATGCTCTACCTGGAGGACTCGTTCAATCCGAGGTGGCCAGGGCAAGCACCTCGGCGCGGTCGGCCTCGCGGCCGACGAGCCCGCGGTAGCGGGCGATGAGCCGCGCCGCGCCGAATCCGACGACGCCGACCAGGCGCGCACCGTCGAAGTAGGCCGCAACCGTGCCCTTGACGGGGCCACCGTCGAGACCGGTCCCGTGCAGGGGGAGCACGGTGTCGGCTAGGTCGGGCCGCCCGACCAGTTGGATCTTCAATCCGAACTGATCCGACCAGAAGTACGGCGTCGAGAGAGGCGGCGCATCGGCGCCGACGATGTCGCGGGCCACGACAGCAGCTTGATCGGTGGCGTTGGTCCAGTGTTCGCTGCGGCGCCGGCCGCCTCGGACCGGGTCCGTCCAAGCGGCGATGTCGCCGACCGCCCACATGCCGGCAACGCCTTCGACGCGGCCACGGGCGTCACACGGCACCCCGTTGGAGGTGTCGATGCCGGTGCCCGCGAGCCAGCCGAGCTCGGGAACCCCGCCGACTCCGACGAGCATGACATCGGCGTTCAGGCGCGTGCCGTCGGTCAGCTCGACGGAGGACCCTCCTGTGAAGCGTTCCAGGCGGGCGTCCGTACGCAGATCGACCCCGCCTTCGGTGAGCAACCGGGCGCAGGCAGCGCCGATTTCGGGGCTGAGGGCCCGGGCGAACGGCACGGGCATGGCCTCGAGGACGGTCACGTCGATGCCGCGGGCCCGTGCGGCCCCGGCGACCTCGGCGCCGACGAAGCCGGCGCCGACGACCAACAGGGACCGTGCGGTCGCCAGTGCGTTCTGCAGCGCGAGCGTGTCGTCCAGGGTGCGCAGCGTGTGCGCGGTGTCCGGCTGGTCGGGAAGCCGCCGCGCCGCCACACCGGTCGCGACGACGATCGCGTCGCCCTGCAGCCTGGTGCCGTCGGCGAGTTCGACGGCACCGTCGTGCAGTGCCACCGCCGGCTCGCCGAACCGGGCGCAGATGCCGAGTTCGTCCAGCCGGGCCTTGTCGCACAGCACGATCCGCTCGGGATCCCACTCCCCGGTGAGCACCTGCTTGGACAACGGGGGACGGTCGTAGGGCAGGTGCTGCTCGGCCCCCACCAGACTGATCTTTCCCTGGAAACCTGAGGCGCGCAGCTGCTCGGCGGTCCGAATCCCGCCCAGCCCGGCGCCGACCACCACGACGTGCTGTGGCTGGCCTGTCATACGAACTCCTTGTCCGGCCCCGGGTTCGTCCCGGAACTCAACCAGCGAGCTGGGAAGGGGCGGGTGCGGTTCGCATCCGCCCCTTCCCCAGCCGTCAGCCGTAGTCGCACCACTCCACGAGGCGACCTTCTTCGAACGTCATCAGCGACAGGACGTCGAGCTTGCAGTGCTCACCGGCCTTGCCGAAGCCGGGCACGTCCACCGCGGCGGTCCCCTGCCACACGGTCTCCCGGAAGACCGTGTTCCCGCTGACCGCCCAGCGGGTGGTCTCACCGATCGACCGATCGGGGAACGCCTTGCTCATCGCCTCGATGGTCTCGAACATCAGGTCCCGGCCCCGGGCCGCGACCCCCCGGTTCTGGTGCACCACCTCGACGTCCTCGTGCACGAGTTCGCGCAGCGCGTCGAAGTCGAGGCGGTTCCAGGCGTCGACCACGGCGAGCGCGCGGTCGAACAGTTCCTGCTTGTTGTCTTCGGACACGTCGGTGTTCCCGTCTGTCAGCCCTGGGTGGGGACGTCGATGATGACTTCGTGGATGCCGCGGGTCGGCATGGAGAAGTGGGAGATCGTCTGGTCGGGTGCGAGGGTGAAGCGGGGCACTCGCTCGAGCAGACGGGTGAGCACCGACCGGATCATGAGGCGGGCGTGGTTGGATCCGAGGCACCGGTGAGGGCCCACGCCGAACGCCACATGACGCACCTCGTCGCGGTGCAGGTTCCAGGTGTGCGGGTCGGGGAACTGCTCCGGGTCGCGGTTGGCGCCGTTGTAGCTCGTCCAGACCTTCGCGCCGGCCTCGAGCGGGGCCCCGCCGAGCTCGGTGTCACGTGTCACCGTTCGCTGAAGCGCCGTCACGTTGGCGAACATCCGCAGCCCCTCCTCCACGGCGGCGGGGACGAGGCCGGGGTCGGCGACCAGCTCGGCGAGGTCGTCGGGGTGGGTGGCCAGGTGGTGGACGATGCCGCTGAGGATGGTCCCCACCGACTCGGTGCCGGCGATCGCCAGCGGCACGACCACCGCGGTGCGCTCGGCCAGGGTCGGCTCGCGGCCGCCGATCTCCTTGACCGTGCAGACGGCGCTGACCAGGTCGTCCGGAATCGGGTCGGCCATCCGCCGCAGGACCAGTTCCTCGGCTGCCTTGTTGATGCTCACGAACGCCTGCGCCGCGATCTCGGGGGTCTCGCCGACGAACAGGTCGTGGCTCCAGTGCATCCAGTCCTCGATCTCCTCACCCGGCAGGTGCAGGAGATCGGCGAAGATGATCTTCAGCTGGAGCGGCCGCAGGAAGTCGGCCAGCAACTTGAACCGGCCGTTCGGCAGCACGGCGTCGAGCAGCTCGTCGATGGTCTCAAGGATCGTGGGCTCGTAGGCCTCGACCCGCTTTGCGGTGAGGAACGGGTCGATCACCTTGCGCCACTCGGTGTGCACCGGCGCGTCGAGGTCCTCGGGCAGGAACCGGCCCTCGTTCTTCGGCGGTTCGGAGCGGTTGTCACCACCCAGGATCGCAACTCCCCCCTCGGAGGAGTAAGTGGCGGCGTCCCGCAGCACGTTGAAGACATCCCGGTACCGGGTGGCGTAGTAGCACGGAGTGCTACCCTGTCTGTGCACGCCGAGCGAGGCGTTCTGCTGCAGCGAGCCGACGGTCTCCCAGAAGTTCTCGTTGAACTCCTCGGACCAGAGGTTGACCGGGCACAGGCCCCGCTTCTGGGTGTCGTTGACGGTCATCAGACCTCCTTGACGAGGATCGCGAACTCCGGACAGGTGGCAGCGATCGCGCGGGCCCGTTCCAGGTCGATCGGCTCGTCGCTCTTGAGGACGGCGATGCCGTCCCCGTCGGCGTCGAGCACATCCGGTGCTATCTCGTAACAGCGGCCGTGGCCCTGACACATGGGCACGTCGATTTCCAACTTGGCGAGCATGAAAACTCCCTTGTTTTCGAAGCTGATAAGTCAGAACTTGGCCAGCAGGCCGCAGTCCACGGGAATCGCGACACCGGAGACGAAGCGGGCCTCGTCGGAGGCGAGCCACAGCACGGCGTTGGCGACGTCCTCCGGCTCCACCCAGGGGGCGGGCAGCAGGGTGAGCGGCTTGAACGCCTCGGCAGCGTCGTCCAGGGTGGGGTTCTCGATGTGCGGCAGGTAGTTCTTCAGCAGGCGCTCGTTCAGCGCCATCGGCGTGTTCACCGTGCCGGGGTTCACCGAATTGACCCGGATTCCGTACCCGCCGAGCTCGTTGGCGAGGCCACCCATCAGCCCCTGCACTCCGTGCTTGGACGCCCCGTAGTGGACCTGGCCCGGCACCCCGCGCAGCCCGGTGGTGGAACTGACGAAAACGATCGACCCCGACTGACGCTCGATCATGGACGGGATCACTGCCTTGGCTGCGTGCCAGGCGCCGATCAGGTTGGTCTCGAGGATGTCGGCCCACTGCTTGTCGGTGAGCTCGTGCGCCAGTCCCTGGTTGGAGATCCCCGCGTTGGAGACCAGGATGTCGATCTTGCCGAACTGCTCCAGCGCCTCAGCCACGATGCCGTCCAGCGCTGCCTGGTCACGCACATCGCCGGCGCGGGCGATGATCCTGCGACCTTCCTTCTCGACCAGCGCCACGGTCTCGGCCAGGTCCTCGGGTGTGCCCTGACCGTACTGCAGCTCGGGCTGGTCGCGGCACAGGTCGATGGCGACGATGTCGGCACCCTCCTGCGCCAGCCGCACGGCGTGAGCGCGCCCCTGACCACGGGCCGCACCGGTGATCAACGCGACCTGGCCTTCTACCCGCCCCATGTGTCCTCAACTCCACTCTCTGCACAGCCTTGCAGCAGGTTTGTGTGATCTTCCTCGCTCGAGTGGCCAGGACGCTACAGCCGTCCAACGCGGCGGTCAATATTCATCATAAGGTTCATCTTTATTTCTCATGAGGATCATCACGCCACCGGGCACCCCTCACCGAGACCCTTGCGTTATTTCCTCATGATGTTTTATGTTGCGTCCGCCACACTGCGGAGTCAGAGGGGCCCTGGAAGCGGCGGCACCCGAAGACGCGGCCGGCCTCGACATCGTCCGGAGCGGACAGCCTCAGTGCGGTCAGAACCCGCTGGTCATGGGCGGGAGAGACAAGCACACAGACGGAGGAGTGACTTGGCAACAGCAGAGGACCGCAGCAGCGCGGCGGCGACCGGGCTGCTCCGCGACCAATGGGCCGTGGTGACCGGCGGGAGCAAGGGCATCGGGTTCGCGATCGCGGAACGCTTCGTCAGCGAGGGTGCGAACGTCGTCATCGTCGCTCGCGACAAGGTCGCTCTTGACGACGCGGCCGAACAACTGCGCACGGGGGCCGGGGACGGCCAGCGGATCGAGTCGCTGGCCGCCGACCTCAGCGGACGCGCCGGTGTGGACGAGCTGTTCGCTCGCCTCACCGATGAGCTGCCGGCGCTGAACATCTTCGTGGCGAATGTCGGCTACGGGATCTTCCATCCATTCCTGGAGGTGACCGACGAGGAGTGGGACGGGATCATCTCCACGAACCTCACCGGGACCTTCCGCTGCACGCAGGCCGCCGCACGTCTCATGCGCGACCGTCCCGCCGACAACCGCGCGATCGTGGTGGTCTCCTCGATCCGGGCGGAGGGCACGCGGCCGGGCACCCTGCCCTACTCGACGACGAAGGCCGGACTGAACCAGTTGGTCCGGGTGGCGGCCTACGAGCTCGCCCCGCTCGGCATCCGGGTGAACGCGCTGTCCCCCGGACTCGTGGTGACTCCGATGTCGCTGTCGAACAACCCCAAGGCCGCCGAACTCGGCGCCGAGCTGACTCCCTTGAACCGGGCCGGTATGCCCTCCGACATCGCCGAGGGCGCACTTTACCTGTGCAACCCCGCCGCCTCGTTCGTGACCGGCACCAATCTCGTGGTGGACGGAGGCGAGTCCTTGTGGTGACGGCGGAGCAGGTGGACGGAGCCCCGCCGAGGGCGGACGCGCCCGAGCCCGCTGAGTTCGTTCGGCGGGCCCGCGAGTGGCTGGCACGCCATGCCCGGCCCCGGCAGGACCAGGACGAGGCGGCCGACAGCGTCGCGGTCTTCCACGACCTGCCGTTCGATGAGGAGAAAGCGCTCCTGGAGCGCATCTGCACATGGCAGCGCGTCAAGTTCGACGCGGGTTACGGCGCACTGACGTGGCCGTCCGAGTACGGCGGCGCCGGCCTCGACCCCCTGTTCGAGGAGGCGTTCGCCGAGGTCGAGGCGGAGTTCGACACGCCGGGGTCCCATGAGCTGGCCTCGGTGAGCCTGCACCTGATCGCGCCGACGGTGCGCCTGTTCGGGACGCCGGAGCAGCGGGAACGGCTGGCGCGGCCCCTGCTGCGCGGCGACGAGCTGGCCTGCCAGCTGTTCTCCGAGCCGTCGGCGGGATCGGACCTGGCGGGGCTGAGCACCCGCGCCGTCCGCGACGGGGACGACTGGGTCGTCACCGGGCAGAAGGTGTGGAGCTCCGGCGCGCAGTTCGCCGGATGGGGCGAGCTCATCGTGCGGACCGACCCGGACGTGCCCAAGCACAAGGGCATGACGGCGTTTCTGCTGCCCATGGACAGTCCGGGTGTCGAGGTGCGACCGCTGCGCCAGATGTCGGGCGGATCGTCGTTCTGCGAGGTGTTCCTCGAGGAGGTGCGGATCCCCGATTCGCTGCGCCTGGGCGGTGTCGGCGAGGGGTGGCGGGTCGCCCTGGCCACGCTCGGTTTCGAGCGCGGTCACAGCGGACGGACCAGCTCCGTCGGCGGCGGCTACACACAGCTCGTCGCACTGGCCCGCAGGCTGGGCCGTACCGGCGATCCAGAGGTGCGGCGCCTGCTGGCCGAGGTGTGGGTGCACGAGCGGGTCGCCCAGATCGCGGCGCAGCGCGACCGGGAGACGCGGCTGGCCGGGATCGAGCCGGGGCCGGTCGGATCGCTGCGCAAACTCGCCTGGAGCCAGGGACTGACGCTGGTGAGCGAGGCAGCGGCGAGCATCCTCGGACCGAGGCTGGTGGCCGACACGGAGGACGAAACCTTCCAGTGGACCGGGCATGTCCTCGGCGCTCCCGGTTACCGCATCGCCGGCGGCTCGGACGAAGTGCAGCGCACCATCATCGGCGAGCGCCTGCTCAGCCTTCCGCAGGAGCCGCGGACGGATCGTGACATGCCCTGGCGGGAGGTTCCCCGATGACGACAACGGATCGCGTCGATGCTCGTTCGGTGGCCGAGGCCGTGGCCGCGGCACGGGCAGTGGAGCAGCCGCTCGCCGGGCGAACCGCCCTGGTGACCGGCGGCAGCCGCGGGCTGGGCCGGGAGATCGCCGTCGCGTTCGCGGCGGCCGGTGCGGACGTCGCGGTGGCCAGCCGCAAGAAGGACAACTGCGTCGCGCTCGCCGAGGAACTGGCGGCCGCCACAGGCCGCCGGGTGAGTGCGCACGCCGCCCACGTCGCGGACTGGAACCGGCTGACCGACCTGCTCGACGAGGTCGAGGAGACCCTCGGCACCGTCGACATCCTGGTCAACAACGCAGGCATCGCCCCGCTGTATCCCAGCCTCGACGAAGTCAGCGAGGAGCTGTTCGACAAGGTCATCGGGGTCAATCTGAAGGGCCCCTTCCGGTTGATGGCGGCGGCCGGCAAGCGGATGGCCGCCGCGGGCGGCGGGGTGATCCTCAACATCAGCTCGATCGCGTCGGAGCGTCCCACCGCCGCGGACCTGCCCTACGCCGCGGCCAAGGCGGCGTTGAACACCCTCACCGCGGGCTTCGCCCAGGAGTACGGCCCGTCGGTACGGGTGAACACGATCCTGGCCGGCCCGTTCTTCACCGACATCAGCCAGGCATGGGACCTGGAGGCGTTCAACGAGATGGCCGAATCCTGGCCACTGCACCGCGGCGGCAGCCCGGACGAGATCGTGGGTGCGGCACTGTACCTGTGCGGGCCGTCGGCCGGCTTCACCACCGGCGCTCTGCTCGCCGTGGACGGGGGGCGCCTCGCGGCGCCCTGACACACCGTCCCCACAGTCCCCACGAAGGCGGAGCCTCCGTTGAAGGGCGAAGCCTGCGCCGATGAAAACCTCATGACAAATTTTGGAAGGAGTGTCGGTGTCGACAGCCATGAACCGCCGTCCCAGGAAGCGACGAGGCCCGCTCGCCGGGCTCATCGTTGCCGACTTCTGCTGGATGGGCGTGGGCGCGGTCGCGACCCGCCTGCTCGCCGACTTCGGCGCCGACGTCATCAAGATCGAGGACCGGACGCGCCTGGACATGCCCCGACGTCTGCCCTTCTACAAGGGCGAGGTCCGCACCTACGGCGAGGAGGACCCCCAGCCGGACCCGAACAAGGGCGGGCTGTTCAACAACTACAACCGCAACAAGCTCGGCGTCACGATCAACATGCGGACCGAGCGCGGCAGGCTGATCGCCGAGCAGCTGATCTCGAAGGCCTCGGTGGTGACCGAGAACTTCGCACCCGGCGTGATGGAGCGGTGGGGACTGACCTACGAACGGCTCCGTGAGCTGCGACTGGACGTGATCTACGCCCGGATGAGCGGATACGGCCACGACGGGCCGCACAGCGAGTACCGCAGCTACGGCCCGGTCGTCCAAGCCGTCAGCGGACTGACCCACATCAGCGGCCTTCCCGGACGCGAGCCTTCGGGGTGGGGCTTCTCACACATGGACAACCAGGCGGCGTACTACAACTCCGCGGCCGTCCTGATGGCGGTGCTGCAGCGGGAGATCACCGGGCAGGGCACCGAGGTCGACGTCTCCGCGGTGGAGGTCGGGATCAACCTGCTCGGCCCGGTACTGCTGGACGTCGCCGTGAACGGCCGGTCGACCCGGGGCCCGGACTTCCCCACGGGCAACCGGCTGGAGCATCCGCAGGCGGCGCCGCACGGCGTGTACCCGGCGGCCGGCGAGGACCGCTGGGTCGCGATCGCGGTCTTCGACGACGCCGACTGGAAGGCGCTGGTCACCGAGGTGGGCGCGCCCGCGTGGACCGCTGATCCGCGTTTCGCCACGCAGGCGGACCGGTTCGCCCACCAAGACGTCCTCGACGAGTACCTGTCGGCGTGGACGCGCGAGCGCGACCCGCACGAGATCATGCACCGGCTGCAGGCCGCGGGCGTCGCGGCGGCGGCGGTGCAGCACGCCGGCGACCTCAACGAGCACGACCCCCAGCTCGCGCACCGGGGCACCTTCTTCGAACTCGACCACCCGGTCATCGGCGAGGCGCGGTTCGAGGGCAGCCCGGTGCTCTTCTCCGGCATCGAGCCGGACAACTGGCGCTCGGCTCCGCTGCTCGGTGAGGACAACGAGCACGTGTTCACCACCCTGCTCGGCATGCCACATGAGGAGATCGCCGAGCTCACCAAGGAGGGGATCCTGTGACCGCCACTCCCTACAGCGGCCTGCGGGTCGTGGAGATCGCCGATGATCCCGGCGGCGAGTTCACCGGCAAGCTGCTGGCCGGCTCCGGCGCCGACGTCATCAAGGTGGAGCCCCCCTCCGGGGCGGCCGGCCGGCGGATCGGGCCGTTCCCCGGCGACCGCACCGACCCCGAGGCCAGCCTCTCCTTCCGCTGGTACAACGCCGGCAAGCGCAGCGTCACGATCGACGACACCGGCGACGCCGGGCGGACCGCGCTCGCCGAACTGATCACCGGTGCCGACGTGCTGCTCATCTCGCTGGAGCCCGCGCAGGCTGCCGCGCGCGGCCTCGTCCCTGCCGAGCTGGTCGCCCGGCACCCGCGGCTGATCGTGGTGGCGGTCACCCCGTTCGGCCTCGACGGGCCGTGGTCCGCCTACCGCGGCAGCGACCTGGTGGGGCTCGCGGCCGGCGGGATGCTCCATTCCTGTGGCTACGACGACCACTCCATCCCGCCGATCCGCCCCGGCGGCGACCACGCCTACACGACGGCGGCGAGCTTCGCCCACACCGGTCTGCTGCTCGCCCTGCTGGAGCGGAGGCGGACCGGGCGGGGCCAGGTCGTGGACGTCTCCGTTCATGCGGCCTGCGCGGTCAGCGGCGAACTGAGCAACCCCTTCTGGTTCTACCCGAAGGCGGTCGTCAAGCGGCAGACCAGTCGGCACGCCCAGCCCTCCCCGACGCAGCCGGCCCTGTTCCGGTGCGGTGATGACCACTACGTGTACTTCGCACTCATCCTCGCCGACCAGAAACCCTGGCAGGCCCTGGTGAAGTGGATGGACGACATGGGGCTGGCCGCCGACCTCACCGACCCCGCCTATGACGACCTGGCACACCGCCAGGAGAACTTCGCGCACATCCAGGAGCTGGTCGAGGTGTTCTTCCTGCTCCTCGACGCCGAGACCGCCTACCACGAGGGCCAGCGGCGCGGACTGCCGATCGGAGTCGCCAGGGCTCCGGAGGAGCTGTTCGACGACGAGCACCTGCGAGCACGCGGCTTCTTCGTCGATGTGGAGCAGGACGGTGCGCAGTCCGTCAAGCAGCCCGGCACCCCCTACCGTTTCAGCGCGTTCGGCCTTCCCGGACCACGCCGTGCTCCTCGGCTCGGGGAGCACACCAGGGAGGTGCTCGAAAGTGCCTGATTCCGCTTCCCACCGTGACCGCTGTGCCATCGCGGGCATCGGCGCCACCGAGTTCTCCAAGGACAGCGGCCGCAGCGAGCTGACGCTGGCCGCGCAGGCCTGCCGGTCCGCGCTCGAAGACGCCGGACTCACCATGGCCGACGTGGACGGTGTCGTGTCCTGCGATTACGACCTGGTCTCCTACAGCGCGATCGCCGACGCCCTGGGCATCGACGACCTGACCTACTGGGGGCAGACCGGGCCGGGCGGGTCAGGCCCCTGCGCCATGGTCGGTCAGGCGGTCGCCGCGATCCTGTCCGGACAGGCGACCACCGTCCTGGTCTACCGCGCCCTCAACGGGCGATCCGGACGCCGGTACGGGCTGGGCACCGTGGATTTCGACGCCCGCGTCGGCGGCCGGGGCAACTACGAGGAGTTCTTCGGTCCCTATGGACTGGTGACGCCCGGCCAGTTCTTCGCGCTCCTCACCCAGCGCCACATGAGCACCTACGGCACCCGCCCGGAGGCGCTCGCGGAGATCGCGCTGGCCTGCCGGGCGGCCGCCAACCGCAACCCCGCGGCGCAGATGCACGAGCGCGAGCTGACCCTGGAGGACTGCCTGACGGCTCGGCCGATCTCCCTGCCGCTGCGGCTGTTCGACTTCTGCCTGGAGACGGACGGCGCCTGCGCCGTCGTCGTCACCACCGCCGAGCGCGCGGCGGATTGCGCACAGCCGCCGGCGCTGATCCGCGCGGTCGCGCAGTCGACGGGTCCGCGGGTGCAGCCCGGGGTGATGTACCCGATGCTGATGCGTCCCGACATCACGGTCACGCCCTCCAAGACCGCGGCGCGGACCTTGTTCTCCCGTGCCGGCCTGGGCCCCTCCGACGTGGACGTGGCACAGATCTACGACTGCTTCACGATCACGCTTCTGCTCCAGCTGGAGGACTACGGCTTCTGCGCCAAGGGCGAGGGCGGTGCCTTCGCCGAAAGCGGGGCGCTGCGCCAGGGCGGCGCCCTGCCGGTCAACACCGCCGGGGGGAACCTGTCGGAGGGTTACGTGCACGGGATGAACCATGTGCTGGAGGGCGTCCGCCAGATCCGCGGCACGTCCACCTCGCAGATCGCCGGAGCCGAGGTCAGCCTGGTCACCTCGGCCCCACCGCCCGGCACGAGCGCGCTGCTGCTGGTGAGGGGGTGAGCGGGATGTCCGAGGAGGTGTTCCACGAGGTCGCCGTGCTGCCGCTGCTGCCGACCGAGGACGACCATGACACCGGCGGGTTCTTCGCCGCCGCCCGCAGGGGCGAACTGGCGCTGCGTTACTGCAGCGCGTGCGGGCAGTTGCTGCACCTGCCCCGGCAGGTCTGCTTCTCCTGCGGGGACGTCCGGAGCGAATGGCGCGCCGTGCCCGGCCGCGGGCGCGTCCACGCCTGGACCACCGTCACCCATCAGGTGCACCCGGCGTTCCCGACGCCGTACACGGTCGTGCTGGTCGACCTCGACGAGGTCGACGCCCGGCTCGTCGGGAGCGTTCCCGGCGAGGCCGAGCTGGAGGTCGGGCAGCCGATGCGGGTGCGCTTCGACCGGGCGCCGGACGGAACCACCGTCCCCAACTGGGAGGTGGAGGCGTGACACGCACCGTGGACGATTCGCTGTTCACCGACACCCCGGACGGAGTGGCGCTGGTGGGCAGCCGGTGCGCCGACTGCGGCGCGCACACCTTCCCCCGGCAGGACGGCTGCCCGCGGTGCACGGGGACGTCGATGCAGGACGTGCCGCTCTCGCGGACGGGCACGTTGTGGTCCTTCACGGTGCAGGGGTTCCGGCCCAAGCAGCCGTACGCGGGACCGCGGGAGTTCGAGCCGTACGGAGTGGGTTATGTGGAGCTACCGGGACAGGTGATCGTGGAAGCGCGACTGACCGAGAACGACCCCGATCGGTTGCGGATCGGGATGCCGATGATGCTGGAGCTGGTGCCCTTCCGCACCGATGACGCCGGCACACCGGTGCTGACGTTCGCGTTCGCCCCCGCCCGGGAGGTCCGGCGATGAGCACGGACGTGGCGATCGTCGGGATCGGCATCCACCCGTTCGGCCGCACCCCCGGGGTCTCGGGCCGACGGCAGGCGGTGGCCGCGGCTCGGGCGGCGCTGGCCGACGCGGGCACGGGCTTCGCGGACATGCAGTTCGCGTTCGGGGGCAGCCACTCGGCGGGCGACGCCGACACGCTGGTGTCAGAACTGGGCCTGAGCGGCCTGCCGTTCATCAACGTGGCCAACGGGTGCGCCACCGGCGGCAGCGCGCTGATCAGCGCGCACGCGGCGATCAAGTCGGGGCTGCACGACCTCGGCATCGTGATCGGGTTCGACAAGCACGAGCGTGGGGCGTTCAACACCGACCCGGCCGAACACGGGATCGGTGCCTGGTACGGGGAGACCGGGCTGATGCTCACCACACAGTTCTTCGGCATGAAGATCCAGCGGTATCTGCACCAGACCGGGATCGACGTCGGCGTGCTGGCGAAGATCGCGGCCAAGGCGTTCCGCAATGGCGCGCTGAACCCCAACGCCTGGCGGCGCACCTCGCTGAGCGAGGCGGAGATCGCGGCGGCGCCGATGATCTCGCATCCGCTGACCCAGTACATGTACTGCTCGCCCGCCGAGGGCGCGGTGGCGCTGGTGCTGTGCCGTGCGGACCTCGCTCACCGCTACACCGGCCGGCCGGTGTTCCTGCGCGGGGCGACGCTGCGGTCGCGGCGGTACGGATCGTTCGAGGTGTTCAGCCCGTGGCTGGCGCTGGAGCGGGCGGATGCGCCGACGGTGGAGGCGGCGCGGGCGGCCTTCGAACAGGCCGGCGTCGCACCGGACGAGGTGGACCTGGCGCAGCTTCAGGACACCGAGGCCGGCGCGGAGCTGATGCACATGGCCGAGTCCGGGCTGTGCGCCCACGGCGAGCAGGAGAAGGCCCTCGCCGAAGGAGCCACCGAGATCGGCGGCCGGCTGCCGGTCAACACCGACGGCGGCTGCATCGCCAACGGCGAGCCGATCGGCGCATCGGGGCTGCGGCAGGTCTACGAGACCGTGCTGCAACTGCGCGGCGACGCCGGCGCGCACCAGGTCCCCGGCGGGCCCCGGGTCGGCTTCACCCATGTCTACGGAGCACCCGGCATCAGCGCGTGCACGGTACTCACCCGCTGATCACAAGGAAGGAACGTTCCCATGGCTTGGGACTTTGAGACCGACCCGGAATTCCAGCAGGAGCTGGAGTGGGTCGAGGAGTTCGTCCGGACCGAGGTCGAACCGGTCGACCAGGTGATCGAGCACGCCTGGAACACCCGCGACCCGCTGCGCAACGAGCTGATCAAACCGCTGCAGCGGAAGGTCCGTGAGCGCAGGTTGTGGGCCTGCCACCTCGGCCCCGAGCTGGGCGGCCCGGGCTACGGACAGCTGAAGCTGGCCCTGCTCAACGAGAAACTCGGCCGCACCCACTCCGGTCCGGTCGTCTTCGGCTGCCAGGCCCCCGACTCCGGCAACGCCGAGATCCTCGCCCACTACGGCAGCGACTTCCTGAAGAAGACCTACCTCGAGCCGCTGCTGGAGAACGAGATCGTCTCGTGCTTCTCGATGACCGAGCCGCACGGCGGCTCGGATCCGACCGGCTTCCGCACCACCGCCGTGCTCGACGGTGACGAGTGGGTGATCAACGGGGAGAAGTGGTTCTCCTCGCACGCGCTGTTCGCCGAGTTCTTGATCGTCATGGCGGTCACCGAGCCGGAGGCGCCCGGGCACCGGAGCATGTCGATGTTCGTCGTGCCGGCCGACACCCCGGGCATCGAACGGGTCCGGGACGTGAGCGTGTGGGGGCACGAGGAGCGCGTCGGCACCCACCAGTACCTGCGCTACAACGATGTCCGGGTACCCGCGGAGAACTTGCTGGGTGAGCGTGGCGAGGGGTTCGCCGTCGCGCAGACCCGGCTCGGCGGCGGCCGGATCCACCATGCGATGCGCACCGTCGGGCTGGTCAGCCAGGCGTTCGAGCTCATGAAGCGGCGCGCGGTGTCCCGGACGACGAAGGGTGAGCGGCTCGCCGACAAGCAGTTGGTCCAGGAGATGATTGCCGACTCCTGGATCCAGCTCGAGCAGTTCCGGCTGTTCGTGCTGCGCACCGCCTGGAAGATCGACAAGTACAACGACTACCGCGAGGTGCGGGCCGACATCGCCGCGGTCAAGGCGGCGATGCCCAAGGTGCTGCTCGACGTCGCGTCACGGGCCATCCAGGTCCACGGCTCGCTCGGCATCTCCAAGGAGCTGCCGTTCGGCAAGTGGGTCATGGAGTCCTTCCACATGGGGCTGGCCGACGGTGCCACCGAGGTGCACAAGGCCAACCTCGCCAAGGCGCTGCTGCGCCAAACGGAGCCCGACGAGGGCCTGTTCCCGCCTTACATCCTGCCCACCCTGGCCGAGCAGGCGCACCAGCGCTACGCCGACGTCATCGCCGAATGGGACGCCGATGAGTGAGGAGATGACGGCGTACGACGCCGAGACCGCTCCCGTCCGTCCCGGGGAGGACCTGGACTGGCCGCGGGTGGAGGCCTGCCTGCGCGCGGAACTGCCCGAGCTGACCGGGGAGTTCTCGGTGCTGCAGTTCCCCCACGGCTCGGCCAACCTCACGTACCGGATTCGCTTCGGCGCGACCCCGCTGGTCCTGCGCCGCCCGCCGTTCGGGAAGCTGGCGCCGGGCGCGCACGACATGCGGCGTGAGTACAAGGCACTCTCACGGCTGTGGCGGGCCTACCCGCGGGCGCCGCGCGCGCTGCTGTTCTGCGACGACCACTCCGTCGCCGGGGCCGACTTCCTGGTGATGGAGTACCGCCCCGGGGTCGTCGTCTGGGACGCGACGCCGGAGTCGATGGCCGCCTTCCCCGACGCCGGCCACCGGATCGGGCTCGCGGTGATCGACGCGCTGGCGGACCTGCACCGGGTGGATCCCGCCGCATGCGGCCTCGACGATCTGGGCCGTCCGGACGGCTTCCTGGCCCGCCAGGTCACCGGCTGGCGCAAGCGGTGGGACCTGGCCGCCACTGCGGACAGCGACCCCGTCGCAGCCGAGCTCGGCGAACGGCTGGCGGCGAGCCTGCCGGATTCGGGGTCGCCCGCCGTGCTGCACAACGATTTCAAGATCGACAACTGTCAGTTCGCACCGGGCGACCCCGACACGGTCACGTCCGTATTCGACTGGGACATGGCCACCCTCGGCGACCCCCTGGCCGACCTCGGCACCCTGCTGAACTACTGGCCCGACCCGGAGTTCGGCGACGCGGGCGCGCTGGCGGAGCTGCGCCTGTCGCGACTCGGCCTGCCCTCCCGCCAGGAGGTCGTCGACCGTTATGCCGCGCGGTCGGGACGCAGCGTCCGCGACGTCGACTGGTACGAGGCCTACGGCTGTTTCAAGACGCTGGTCATCCTGCAGCAGCTGTACGCCCGCCACCTGCGCGGCGAGACCACCGACGAACGGATGGCCCGCCGCGGTGACCACATCTCGGTGCTGGCCGAGCGAGGCATGAGCCGGCTCGGCCTGCCCACCACACGTTCAGCGAAAGGAGCACAGTGAGCATGAAACCGGGAACGCGGTTCTGGAGCACGGTGAGTCCGGTGTCGGTCGTCGTCGTCCGACCTGCCGCCGGGGAGGTGACGCTGACCTGCGGGGGCGTCCCGATGGTCGAACAGGAGCCGGGGACGGCGGCAGTCACCGCTGAGGCCGAGGGCCCGCTGATCGGCAAGCGCTACGCCGACGAGGACAGCGGTCTGCAAGTCATGTGCACCCGTGGCGGGGCCGGCGAGCTCGCGGTCGACGGCCGTCCCCTCCAGTTGATGGGCACCCGCCCGCTGCCGGCATCGGACTGAACGATGGATGCCTCGATCCTTTTGAGAATGGTCGCCGACGCCGCGCCCGAGCGTGTTGCGCTCGGGTCGGCACGCTCCGGGCTGACCTACGCCGAGCTGCTCTCGCGCGCCGAGACGCTGGCCGGGGGGCTGAGCGGCCTGGGCGTGGACCACGTCGCCCTGGTGGATGTGAACTCCGAGACGGTTCCCCAGCTGTTCTACGGTGCGGCGCTGGCGGGTCTGCCGTTCGTGCCGCTGAACTACCGGCTCGCCGACGACGCGCTGCACGCGGCGCTGGCCAGGACCGCCCCGGCCGTGGTGGTGGTGGGCGAGGAGCAGCGGGACCGGTGCGTGGGCATCGACGGCATCACCGTGCTGACGGCGCCACAGCTGCCGACGGGCGCTCCCGGCCGGTCCGGCCCCGGGGAGATCAGCGCGCTGCTGTTCACCTCCGGCACCAGCGGGGAGCCCAAGGCGGCCGTGCTGCGCCCGGCCCACCTCGTCTCCTACGTGCTGTCCACGGTGGACCTCCTGTCCGCCGGCGAGGACGAGGCGCTGCTGGTCAGCGTGCCTCCCTACCACATCGCCGGCATCTCCTCGATGCTGACCTCGGTGTTCGCCGGACGCCGGCTCCTGATGCTGCCCTCGTTCGATCCGGCGGCCTGGGTGGATCTGGCGGACAAGGAGGCGGTGACGCACGCGATGGTCGTGCCGACGATGCTCGGCCGGATCCTCGACGTGCTGGAGGCCGAGGGCCGCACGCTGCCCGCACTGCGGCACCTGTCGTACGGAGGCGGCCGGATGCCCATGCCGGTCGTGGAGCGGGCTCTGCGACTGCTGCCACACGTCGACCTGGTCAACGCCTACGGGCTCACCGAGACCAGCTCCACGATCGCCGTGCTCGGCCCGCAGGACCACCGCGACGCCCTCGCCTCCCCCGACCCCGCCGTCCGGGCACGGCTCGGCTCCGTCGGCAGGCCCCTGCCCAGTGTGGAACTGCAGATCCGCGACGAGGAGGGGCGGGGGCTCCCTCCCGGCGAGCCGGGGGAGATCTACGTGCGCGGCGAACAGGTGTCCGGCGAGTACCTCACGCACACCGCCACCGACGGCGAGGGCTGGTTCCCCACCCGCGACCGCGGGTGGCTCGACGCCGAGGGCTATCTCTTCCTCGACGGCCGGGCCGACGACGTCATCGTGCGGGGCGGGGAGAACCTGTCGCCGGGCGAGATCGAGGACGCCCTGCTGGCGCACCCCGCCGTGGCCGACGCGATCGTCTTCGGCACCCCGGACGTCGAGTGGGGCGAGGTGCCCGTGGCCGCGGTGGTGCTCCGTGCTCCCGCCGTGGAGACCGATCTGCGGGACTTCGTCCGCGCCCGGCTGCGCTCGGCGAAGACCCCGGCCCGCGTGCTGGTGCGTGACGCACTGCCGCACACCGACACCGGCAAGCCGCTGCGCCGCGTACTGCGCGCCGAACTGCTGACGAGCCTGTCGTGAGAGGGAGCGACGATCTGATGCGCCTGACACCTGACACAGATGCCGAAGAGCTGCGGGAGACCGTACGCGCTTTCCTCGGCAAACACGCCGACCTCGAAGCGGTCTTCCGCGAGCCGGCCGGTGAGCAGGGCTGGGACCCGGCCACCTGGAACCGGTTCGCCGGTGAACTCGGGACGGCCGGCCTCGACGTGCCCGAGACGCTCGGCGGAGCGGGGGCGAGCTTCCGCGAGGTCGCGGTCGTGGCCGAGGAGTTGGGCCGGTCCCTGGTCCGACTTCCCTGGTTCTCCACCGCCGTGCTGGGCGTCGGAGTGCTGCTGCACACCGACGACAGCGCCGCGCGGGCCGACCTCCTGCCCGGGCTCGCTTCCGGTGAGGTGACCGCAACGCTGGCCTACCGGGAGGACCCGCGGGGCTGGGCCCCCGACCGCCTCGCCACCACCGCGACCCCCGACGGCGACGGGTGGCGACTGACCGGCAGCAAGATCCTGGTCGTCGAGGGGGCGACGGCCGACCTGCTGCTGGTCGTCGCCCGCGCCCCGGAGGGACCGGGGATCTACGCCGTCGACGCCGACGCGCCCGGTCTGGTCCGCACGCCCATGCGGGCGATGGACCCGGGCCGCCAGCTCGCCAGGATCGACCTGGCGGCCACGCCGGCCCGCGCCGTCGCAACGCCCGGCGGTGCGATGCCGATCCTTGCCAAGGTGCTCGACCGGGCCGTCGCCGCCCTGGCCGCCGAACAACTCGGCGGCGCCGCCGCGGCACTGGACTCCGCCGTCGCCTACGCCCGCGACCGCATCCAGTTCGGCCGGCCCATCGGCTCCTTCCAGGCGATCAAACACCGCTGCGCCGACATGGCCCTGCACGTCGAGGCGGCTCGCTCCGCCGGCGCCTGGGCCACCGCAGCCGCCGCCGAGGCGTCCGGCGAACTCCCCTTGGCGGCCATGACGGCCGCCCTGCGCTGCGGCAGCGCCTACCGGTACGTCGCCGCCGAGAACATCCAGGTCCACGGTGGCATTGGCTTCACCTGGGAACACCCAGCGCACCTGCACTTCCGGCGGGCCGCCACGAGTGCCGTGCTCTTCGGCGACCGCGTGGAGCACCAAGAGCGGCTCCTCACCGAACTGGGTGTCTGACAGGTCTGGAGCGGGGCGATGGCTCCCGCTCCAGACCTGGGCGCTCAGCGCCACTCGATCGCTTGCTGCAGCCGCTCCGGCCACCGCTCCCGGTAACTCGCCGTCACCGCCACGATGTGCTCCCGCATCAGCGTGGCCGCGCGCTTCGCACGGCCGGCGATGATCGCCTCGGCTATGTCGGTGTGCGAGTGCAGCATGTGAGCACTCTCCGCGATCGGGTCGATGCTCTCCAGCACGTGGTCGGTGGCGATGTGGGTCACCGCCTGGGTCAGGAGGGTGAGAACCCGGTTTCCACTCAGTGCCGCGATCACCGCGTGGAAGTTGTTGAGGTCCTCGAAGACCTCGTCGTGCTCGTGCTCCTCGGGCTGGTAGTCGAGGAACGGTGCGAACGCCCGCCTCTTGAGCTTGCGATCCGGCAGTTGCGCCACCCGGTCGGCGAGGGGCGGCTCGAGGATCTCCCAGGTGTCGAAGAGCTCGCTGTAGGTCGCTCCGCTGAGGTGGAAGTACAGCGTGGCGGTGCGCGCGAGGTAACTGGCGTTGAGCGGCTCGACGAGCGGTCCGCCACCCGGTCCGCGCTTGATCGAGACCAGTCCTTGCACCTCGAGCAGACGCAGCGCCTCCCGCAGCGTCTCGCGGCTGACGTTGTAGTGCGCCAGCATCTCGGCCTCGGGACGCAGCCGGTCGCCGACCTGGAGGTTGTCGGCGACGATGTCGTGCACGATCGTGGCCGCGGTGACCTCGGAGGCCTTCGGCGTGCGTGAGGCGGTCTGTCCGTTGCCCGGGGCGACGGTGCGATAGGCGGTGCCCGGCCGGTAGACGATGGGGATGCCACGGGGCCGGCCGGGGGAGTCCTTCGCGGCGGTCGTGTCGGTCATCCACATCTCCTCGTTGCCTTGGGGCCGCATCTTCAGCAGGCGTGGCCGAGTGCCGACGGCAGGAGAGAGGAGGCCCGGCTTCTCGCGGGCCTCGCAGGGCCAACACCACGTCGTTGACGTAATTGCTCATGAGATTATACCGTCGAGTAATGACGCTGCGGTACCCCATCTACCCAAGCGCACACGGCACGAACGGCACCCATGTCACCGAACTTGCGGTGGCGGCCGAGCAGCGCGGCTTCGGCACGCCGCGGCGGGGCGAGCACATCGCCGCTTCCAGGCCCGGTGGAGGAGCCCCTCCCACCCCAGTCGGCGATCCCGTGTCGGTGCGTTCACCTGACCCGCCGTCACAGACCCGGCCCCGGTTGCCACTTCGTCCCGGCCCTGCCCGGCGACCTGCCCCGCCAACCCGATCAGCCGTTCGGCCTGCCAGGGTGGGGCCCGGGCCCGCCGCGAGCCGGGGACGGGCCGGCAACACACTGGCATCCGTCGGCTGTGATCGTGAGGAGCGTGCTGTTCCGTGTCCCCCTCTCCCCTGATCAGTCCAGCGCAACTGGCGGCCGGCGCGGCGGGCACCCCGCTGCTCGATCCGACCGCGCGGCCGGTCGCCCCGGTGCTGGGCGTCGACCTCGCCGAACCCGCCGATCCCGCAGTGCTCGGCGCCGCGGTCCGCCGCGCCGAGGCGTGCGACCGGCTGCTCGTCGGGGTCATGGGCGCCGCGGGAGCGGGGGTGCGGACCGAGGTCCGGCTGCTGGCGGCGGCACTCGACATGACCCTGGTCGATCAGGGTTCGCAGGCCGACGACCGCCCGTTCGTCCCGGTGCCCGATCCAACCGCCGCACTGGCCGAGGTCGAAGCCGCGGTGACCGCGAACCCCCGGACCGCACTCGTGCTGGCCGGCCTCCTGCGCACGACCGAGACGCTCCCGGTGCGCGACGCCCTGGATGTGGAGTCGCTGGCGTACTCCACTCTGCTCGGCGGTGCGGAGTTCCGTCGGTGGCTGGCCGCACGCGGACCCCGCCCACAGCCTCCCCCCGTGCCGGACCCCGTGCTGGTCGCCCGGAGCGGGGACGAGCTGGAAGTGGTCCTCAACCGGCCGACGCGGCGAAACGCCTACGACCGGCACATGCGGGACGCGCTGGTCGAGGCCCTGCACCTCGCCGCCCTCGACGACACCATCTCCCGGGTCGTGCTCACCGGCTCCGGCCCGGCGTTCTGCTCAGGCGGAGACCTCGACGAGTTCGGCACGGCCCCCGACCCGGTCAGCGCCCATCTGGTGCGGACCCGCGCCGGTGCCGGGCGGCTGCTCCACGAGTTGCGCGACCGGATACAGGCGCGGGTGCACGGCACGTGTGTGGGCTCCGGCATCGAACTGCCGGCGTTCGCCGGAACCGTCCTCGCCACCCCGGAGACCACCTTCCGGCTCCCCGAGGTCGGCATGGGCCTGATCCCCGGCGCCGGCGGCACCGTCAGCATCCCGCGGCGCATCGGACGCTGGCGCACCCTGTACCTCGCCCTCACGGGCAGCGTCCTGGACTCCCCCACCGCGCTCGCCTGGGGCCTGGTCGACGCTCTCGGGGCCCCGTCGTCCGGGTAGCCGTCCGGGCACGGGGTCACCGTGAGCGGCGGGTCGACGCGATCCGGATCATCACCCGGTCCAGCTTTTCCACGCTCCCGGACGACACAGCTCCCGCGACTCCACACTGCGTGCCGGGCGCCCGGGAACGACAGGTCCACGCAGCCACGTTCGCGATGCGCACGGCAGCGCTCTCCTCCTCGTAATGAGAGGGCATGCGGCGAAGAGAACAGTTGAATCTGACGTCAACTTTAAGTTAGGGTCTGTGGCAGCAGGATGGCGGTGGATCCATGGAGCTCGGCTTGCTGTCAGGGATGCAACGACCGCTGCCGCCGCGGTGTGCGGGACGGGTTCTGACAGCGCGACACCACCCTGCCCAGTTCCCCGTCGGCACGGTGAACTCCACCGGCGCCCGCGCCGAGGTCCGAGCGCCACGGGCAGTCACGCCCGGCGCACTGCGGCCCGAGCCGCCGACCGACCACCCCCAGGACGAGGAGTTGCCGTGTCTCGCAGGTCCGGCGGTTCGACCGGCTCCGGCCGTAGCAGCGCTGATCGACTGGTCGCCCCGGATGCCCGACCGGGTGAAGCCCCCCACCGGCGCGAGGCATCGAAGGAAACGGCGGCCGCGATCGAGGACATCCCGCATCGGGCTGTCGGCGGAACGGTGGGGTGATCGGAGTGATGGCCGACAACCCGCCTGTGGCCGCTGTGGTGTTCGACTACGGCGGAGTGCTCACCACACCGGTACGGCAGTCGATCGCCGCCTGGCTGGAGCACGACGGAATTGAGCCGGCGTCGTTCTCCAGGACACTGAAGGCCTGGCTCGGGCGCCAAGCGCCGGAGGGCACCCCCATCCACCGGTTGGAGACCGGAGAGCTGCCGGTGGCGGAGTTCGAGCGCCTGTTCGCCACCGAGCTGGTGACCCTCAGCGGCACACCGGTCGATCCCGTCGGTGTGCTGGACAGGTTCTTCGCGGGCCTGCGTCCTGAACCACGGATGTATGCGCTCGCCGAGGAACTGCGCGCGTGCGGTGTGCGGGTGGCGCTGCTGTCGAACAGCTGGGGCAACGACTATCCCCGCGAGCGGCTCGAGTCACTGTTCGATCCGGTGGTGATCTCCGGCGAAGTGGGCTTGCGCAAGCCGCTGCCGACGGTCTTCGAACTCACCTTGGAACGGTTGGGCCTGGCTGCGGCGCAGGTGGTCCTGGTCGATGACGCCGAGCCGAATGTGGCCGGCGCCCGTGCCGCGGGCCTGCGGGCCGTGCTCCACACCGACCCCGCGACGACGCGGGCCGCGCTGGTGCGGCTGCTGCCGCAGCTGCACCGGGACCCCTCGGCAACAGGACGCCCCGGCCTCGGGGCGGCGCCTTCGGCCGTCCGCGACGACATGACGCCTCCCCAAGGGGAATGACGAAAGGAACGAAGAGAGATGAGCACCCGACGTACCGCGATCGTGACCGGTGCCGCGCGCGGTATCGGCGCCGCCGTGGCGAAGCGACTGGCCGCTGACGGCTTCGCCGTGGCCGTGCTCGACCTGGACGAGGCGGCCTGCAAACCGGTCGTCGAGGACATCCGTTCCGGGGGCGGCGACGCGCTCGCGGTCGGCGCCGACGTCTCCGACGAGACGGCCGTCGAGGCGGCGGTCGCCCGGGTCGCTCAGGAGCTCGGCGCCCCCACCGTGCTGGTCAACAACGCCGGCATCGTCCGCGACAACCTGCTGTTCAAGATGACCAGCGACGACTGGGACGCGGTGACGAACGTCCACCTGCGCGGGGCATTCCTGATGAGCCGTGCCGTCCAGCGCCACATGACCGAGCAGAGGTGGGGACGCATCGTCAACCTGTCCAGCACCTCCGCGCTCGGCAACCGGGGCCAGGCGAACTACTCCGCCGCCAAGGCGGGCCTGCAGGGCTTCACCAAGACCCTCGCCATCGAACTCGGCAAGTTCGGAATCACCGCGAACGCCGTCGCCCCGGGCTTCATCGAGACCGACATGACCGCCGCGGCCGCCGAGCGGATGGGCATGCCGTTTGAGGAGTTCAAGGCATCCGTCGCCGCGCAGGTCCCACTCGGCCGCACCGGCAGGCCCGAGGACATCGCCCACACGGTGTCGTTCTTCGCCGGTGAAGGGGCCGGCTTCGTCTCCGGCCAGGTCCTCTATGTCGCGGGCGGCCCGTGCGACTGACCGGGGCGCGCCCCCACCCTCACCGAGCCCGCCAGGAAAAGGAGTACCCATGAAGGTCTTCAACGGCATCGGCGAACTGGGGAAGGCGGTCGGCACGCACCTCGGGTGCAGCCCCTGGCACACCGTCACGCAGCAGCAGATCGACCTGTTCGCCGACGCCACCGACGACCACCAGTGGATCCACATCGATCCCGAGAAGGCAGCGGCCGGACCGTTCGGCACGACCATCGCGCACGGCTACCTCACCCTGTCGCTGGTGCCGAAGCTGGCCTGGCAGGTCTACCGGGTCGAGGGCCTGGCCATGAGCGTCAACTACGGCTGCAACAAGGTGCGCTTCCCCGCCCCGGTGCCGGCCGGATCGCGGGTCAGGGCCGGCGTCGAACTGGTCTCGCTGGCCCCGGGACCGAACGGGGTGAACTCCGTTTCCCGGGTCACTGTCGAGCGCGAGGGCGCCGACAGGCCGGTCTGCGTCGCCGAGACCGTCAGCGTGCTGGTGCCCTGAGGCGACCGGTGTTCCCGCCCGGGCGAGTGACGCCGATCGGCTGAGCGCCTGGTGCGCCCCGGCCGCGCCCGTCGGCGTCACTCCTGCGCAGCGGACTCAGCTCGCTGTCCTCCCCCGCCGCGCCCGTGGGCGCGGCACTCAGACCACAATCTTCGGAAGGGATGGCCATGGGGTCACAGGAAAGGATCCTCGTCGTCGAGGGGGCGCGCACTCCGATCGGCAGTTTCGGCGGCGCGTTCAAGGACGTGCCGGCGCATGAGCTCGGCGGTGTCGCGGCACGGGCGGCGCTGGAACGCGCTGGGGTGGGTCCGCAGGACATCGACGAGGTGGTCATGGGCTGCATCGGGCAGGTGGGGGCGGATGCCTACAACGCGCGCCGGGTCGCCTTCGCGGCCGGGCTGCCGACGAGCACATCGGCTTACACCGTGAACCGGCTGTGCGGCAGTGGCCTGCAGGCCGTCTGGTCGGCGGCGATGCAGATGCGTTGGGGCGGCGTGGACCTCGCGCTGGCCGGTGGCGACGAGAACATGACGCGGATGCCGTTCTACGACTTCGGCGCCCGGTCCGGCTACAGGCTCGGCGACCGCACGCTGGTCGACGGCACCGTGATGATGCTGACCGACCCCTTCCACGGCATTCACATGGGTCTCACCGCCGAGAAGGTCGCCGCGAAGTACGGCGTCTCACGCCGGGAGCAGGACGAGTTCGCGGCGGAGTCCCAGCGGCGGGCCGCCACGGAAGCGGCCCGGGCGGCCTTCGCCGAGGAGATCACGCCCGTCGAGGCGGGCGGCCGCAAGCCTCGCCTTGTCGAGGTGGACGAACACCCCAAGCCCCACACGACGGTGGAGACGCTGGCCGGCCTGCGCCCGGCGTTCCAGCCGGAGGGCACGGTGACCGCCGGCAACTCGTCGGGGATCAACGACGGCGGTGCGGCGCTGGTGTTGGCCCGGGAGTCGGTGGCTGCCGAGCGCGGGTTGTCCGGCCTGGTGTCACTGGAGGCGGTGGCGACCGCGGCGATGGAGCCGGAACTGATGGGGTACGCGCCGGTACCGGCGTTGCAGAAACTGTTCCGGATGACCGGCACTTCCCCGTCCGACATCGACACCGTCGAGCTGAACGAGGCCTTCGCGGCCCAGGCGGTCGCAGTGATCCGGGACGCGAATCTGGACCCGGAGAAGACCAACCCGTACGGCGGGGCCATCGCGCTCGGGCACCCGGTCGGGGCGACCGGCGCGATCCTGACCCTGCGAGTGGCCAAGGACCTCATCCGGCGCGACCTGGAGCTGGGCGTGGTCACCATGTGCATCGGCGGCGGTCAGGCCCTGGCCGCGCTCTTCCGCCGCGTCTGACCACCGCGCCGAGACCACCTCGACCAGAAAGCGAGCACCGTATGGCAGAGAATCCCGTCCGCTACGAATGCGCAGCGGGGGTGGCCCAGATCACCTTGGCCAGATCAGCCAGGGCGAACGCCGTGGACCTGCCGACCGCGCGGGCCTTCGGCGCGGCGGTGGACCGGGCGGCGGCCGATACCGAGGTGCGAGCGGTGCTTGTCCGGGGGGAGGGCAAGCGGTTCTGCGCCGGGGGCGACGTGGAGGCGATGGCCGCCGCGCCGGACCGGGCGGCGTATCTCGAGGAGCTCGCCGGCACCTTCGACGACGCCCTGCAGTGCCTCGCGGCGCTGCCCAAGCCGGTCGTCGCCGCGGTTCAGGGTTCTGTGGCGGGGGCCGGAATGTCCCTGATGCTCAGCTGCGACGTGATCATCTCGGCCGCCTCGACGAAGTTCCTGCTGGCCTACGCCGGTGTCGGCCTGACCCCCGACTGCGGCCTGTCCTACCTCCTCCCGCGTGCGATCGGGGGACACCGCGCCCTGGAGCTGGCCCTGACGGGCCGCACGCTCACCGCCGAGGAGGGCCGCGCATGGGGCCTGATCACCGAGGTGGTGGACGACGTCTCGTTCGGTGACCGGGCACACCGGCTCAGTGAGCAGCTCGCCGCGGGGCCGGCGTTCGCCCTCGGGCAGGCCAAGCAGCTGCTGCGCTCCTCCTGGCGGAACTCGCGGGAGCAGACCGGCCGGGAGGAAGCCCGTGTGATCGCTGAGGCGGCCACCCGGCCGGAGGCCACCGTGCTCCTCGCGTCCTTCACCGGTCGTCGAGGAGGAGCCGCATGAGCGCAGTGCGGTCCGCCGCACGACGCGGGCGACCGGGAGGGCGGAGCGCGCGACACCCTCCATGGTGAGCAGCCGACTCGACGACCGGGCCGGCTCGGGCTCGGTGCAGCCCCCGGGACCAGTCGTATGAACCCGACGTCGAGGTCGAGTAACGTGACGGACCAGTAGAGGTTCCGATGGACGAAGTCATGATGGCATGGGGAGCAACATGGTCGACACCGGCGACCTCACCGACGCTGGTCCGGACGTGCGCCCGCTTCCCGCCACCGCGCGGGGGCGGCGACGCAGGCAGAGCCTGCTGGACGCGGCCAGGGAGGTCTTCGCGCGCGATGGCTTCGCGAATGCGCGGATCGCCGACATCGCCGACACCGCGAACGCGGCGCACGGCTCCTTCTACACCTACTTCGGCTCGAAGGAGGAGATCTTCGTCGCGCTGCTGCGCGAGTTGGAGGAGGAGCTTCGCAGCCCAGGCCCACGTGATGTACAGCAGGGCGACGACGGGTCGAACCGCCTGGAACCGTACGAGCAGATCTTCCGGGCGAACCACGCCTACCTGACCGCGTACCGGGAGAATCTCGCGATCATGGTCGTCTGGGAACAGGTCGCCACCTTGGACGCGAGAGTCGAGAACCTGCGGCGCGAGGCCAGTGACCGGTTCGTACAGCGGATCGAGAAAGGTATTCGCCACTGGCAGGACAAGGGCCTCGCGGACCCGGATGTCGATCCGGTGTACGCCGCGATGGCGCTCAGCGGAATGGTGAGCAACTTCGCGTATCGCTGGTTGGCGCGCGAAGCGGACTGCGGGGTGGACAAGGTTGCTCGACAGCTCTCCCTGCTGTGGGCCAGCTCACTGGGCATCCGGACCCCCCGAGGCCCCGGCGGAACGCTGGTCTCCCCGTAGCCCTCGATGCGGTGCTCGGTGCCGGGGGGTTGACGCGGCGGCAGCGACCGGCCATGCCGGCGCTCGGGAATCACCTCTGGTACGGCGGTTCCCGCGCCGACCACGGCCCGTCCGGTCTCCTCCGCCTGGCCCGGGCGGCGGACCTTCTCAGGCTCGGGGATCAACAGGTCGCCGATCTCGCAGCCGAGGACCGCGCAGTTGACGTCCAGTCCTCCAGCTCGAGTGAGACCGGCTGGCCGGTTCCCAGCCCGGGCATCTTCCTGCCGAGATCACCAGCCCGTGCTCGGCCAGGCTCCGCTGGAGCTCGGAGGCTTTCCAGATGCCCTTGTCCTCGGCGCTCAACCGCAGGTTTCACTTCATCGCAGAAGTCCTTCCAGCCGTTCGCGGCCCGCTGCCGCCCGGGCACCCAGGCGTCCTCGACCCGGGTCTGCTGAACGTGGATGTCTCGCATGGTCACGGCGATCCAGAAATGTCCGAGGACATCCTGGATCGCGCTCAGGTCGAGTCCGCCGAGGTAGCGCTCGGACGCACAGAAGTGCCGCAGGACATGCGGGGGAGCTTGTCGCCGGCCGGGCCAATGGAGCTTCGCCGCGTCGGACAGCCCGTCGCGCAGGGCGTCGTCGCCGACACGGCGGACGGAGTCATCGGCGTTCTTCCGTTCGGAGGGGAACAGCGGGGCGCCGGGACGTCGGTCGGGCCGGTGTCAGCGGTGCCGTCGCCCGCTGACCGGGACCCGGCGGAGCGAGCGGGGTTCTCGGCTCGGCCGCAGCCCTGCCCTGGCCGGGTTACGGCCGGTGCCCGACGAGCCCGGGGTCCCCTGCATCGAGGCGCCGCCCGTCGCGCCACACCGCGGCGACGGCACCGGCGTCCGGCTCGGCGAGCGCCTGGTCGAGGGGCACTCTCAGCAGGACCAGGTCGGCCGGTGCGCCTCTGAGGACGCGGCGGGGCGGGCCTCCGGGCTCGTCGTGGGCGCAGAGGTAGCCGGCGAGGGCGGTGGCCGACGGAACCCGCTCCCCGGCCCCGAGGATGTCGCCGTCCGCGGTGGTGCGGTCGACCGCGCTGGCGATCACCTGCCATGGGTCGGCCACGCCGAAGGGGGCGTCGCTCGAGGCGCAGGTCGGCACGCCCGTCCCGAGCAGGCCGGCGTACGGGTACAGATGGGGCAGGTCGTCGGGATCGACATCGCGCCGGTACGCCGCGCCGCGGGTGCGCAAGAAGTCCGGCTGCGTGACGACGCGGACCCCGAGCCGGGCCATCCACTCGGCGATCCCCTCGGGAACCACCGCCGCATGCTCGACCCGGTCCCCGGGCAGCGGTCCCACCTCGTCCAGCACGGTGAGCGTGAGCAGCAGCGAGTGCCGGGTCACGCAGTGCACGGCAACCGGCCTCCCTGCGGCGTGCTCGGCGGCGACCACTGCGGCCAGCTCGTCGTACGGTGGCAGGTCGTGGTCGCGCAGGAGGAGTTTGCGGGGGCCTGCGGTGAGGCCGGGCGGAAGCTCGGCGCCGGTCGGCGCGCCGAGCAGCACCACCCGCTGCGGGAGGTCACCGGAGGCCACCGCCCGGCCGAGCAGGTCAACTGCCGCCGAGTTCAGGTCCGGTGTGGCGTCGGTGGCGCCGGTGATGCCGTAGGCCGCCAGGGCGCTGCCCACCCGTGCGAGGTCGGGCGGCGCATCGGCCAGCGCCGGTCGAAGGCGGGCGTCGTACCGCCAGAGCCGTCCGGTCGGCCGACCGTGCGCGTCCCGCTCGACGTCGGGGCTCCGGTCGAGGACGTGGGAAACCTCGTCGAGACCACGTGAGTTCAGCATCCACAAGGCGCCACTGCGGTGCTGCACCCGCACCGGCCGGTCGGGCACCAACCGGTCGAGCAGGCACCGGTCCAGCGGACCGGCGACGTCCTCGTGGTAACCCGTGCCGCGCACCCACCCGCCGGGGTGAGCGGGGGCACGGCGCAGCGTCTCGGCGAGCGCCTCGGGGCCGCGGACCACCCCGGGGCCGCAGTCGACCGAGTCGAGCGCGGCGGCCATCGAGAGCAGGTGCAGGTGGTGGTCGTGCAATCCGGGCAGCAGCGCCCCACCGTCCCCGGCCACCACCTCGCCTCCGACCGGTGCGGGCAGCCCGGCTCCGATGGCTGCCACCCGGCCACCCGTGAGGAGGACGTCCGAGCGACAGCCCTCCACCTCGACGTCGCGGAGGAGCACGCTCACCGCAGGCCCTCCAGGACTCGTTCGTTGTCCGCACCCGACTCACCGGTGGGCAGAAGCGGTACGCGTGGTGCCGGGTCGGCGACCACGGCCTCGCCGCCGTCCCAGGTGACCCACCAGCGGTCTGCGCGGCGGACCACTTCGTGCGGGGCCGACGGCCCCGAGAACTCGGCGCAGACATGGTGCATCGACACGTCGATGAGCGCGGCGCGCTCGAAGAGCAGTGCTTCGGCGGCCGCCGCGGCTGCCGTCACGCCGGTCAGCGGGTCGGCGAGGGCGTCACCGCAGGGAAGCAACTCCCCGCCGTCCTCGACCACCAGGCCGGCCCCGGCCGCGACGTCGTCTCCGAACCCCACCGCGTCGTGGTCCCGGCCCCGCGCGGTGATCGACAGCCAGGACACCCCTTGATCGACCAGCGCATCGGCGTCCAGGCCGAGGCGCGCCAGCGCCCGGGGGCGGGACGCCTCGAGCACCAGGTCGGCGGAGGCGACGAGGTCGCGCAGGCGGGCGACCTCGTCGGGGTCGTGGAAGTCGACGGCCACCATCGCGTGCCCGCCGTGGAGCAGGTCGAGGAAGGCGCGTGGCCCACGACGGCTGCCGTCGGGACGGTGCCGGCTTTCCACCTTCACGACCTCCGCGCCGCCGAGCCCCAACAGGTTCGCGCAGAGAGGGCCGGCCCACAGCGAGGTCAGGTCGACCACTCGCGGGCGCTCTCGCGGAAAGCGGCGGCCGCCTTGCCGGACCACGACACCGGGACGGGACCGGTCGACCGACCTCGGGTCGCAGCATGGCAGCCCGAGCAGTCGGCCTCGTGCCACCGCGTCCGCCGAGGCGGTTCCGCGTGCCCAGCGGACGACCGCCTCCCAGGGGTCACCCGGATCATCATCTTCGATGAGGGCCGGTACCAGTTCGATGTCCTCGGGACGCGGCAGCGATACCCCCCACCAGCCGTCCGCGGTCGGCAGCAGGCGAAAGGCGCCGCCGCAGGACCACGGGCCGTTGCGGCGCAGCCCGGCGATCGCCGCCCGTTCCCCGAGCAGGCCGACGTCCGGCAGGGTGGGGAGGACTCCGGTGCGCCGCCGGGTGGCCGCGGCGACGCGCGCCAGTGCTCGCCGTACTGCGCCCGCCGGGTCGCCGGGGGCGACCATGGGCGGGCCGTCGGGTCGGCCGGTGAGGCACATCGCACCCGACGCGGCCCAAGCGCCGAGGTCAGCCACGGCCGTGCATTTCGGCCCGGGCGTCGGCGAGGCCCCGACTCAAGCGCGGTGCCGGTGCCACCAGGTCGGTGGGGTCGACCACTACCAGGAGGGAGTCAGGGAGTCCGTCCGCGCCGACCGTCAGGACCGCCGCGCCGTCGGCCACGCAGCGCAGTCCGATCCTGTCCACGCTTCAGCCTCCTGCTTGGTCCTTCGGGTGTCGGCACCGCGGCCGGGCGCACCCAGCCTACGACGACGGTCGCGAGACCCTCCGGGCAGGCCCGGAAGCTGACCGCCGAAGGCCTGTCCGGGTGTCCCGGCTTTACGGAGTGCCGCGATCCTGGATGCGCAGGCGAGGTGGCCCGAGCGGGTGATCCTGCGGGAGGAAGACCATGGACCCCTCACAGGGGATACCGCTCGATCTCCACCACCGCCCACTGGCGGTAGAACATCCGGACCGGGACCACGTCGCCTTCCTCCTCGGCCCGTATGAACGCCTTCTGCTGAACGCCTTCTGCATGTCCTCGAAGAACTCCGACAAGCGGGGAGGCACGACCGCGGCCACGGCTTGGCGCAACGCAGGAAGGGTGAGGGCAGACGTGGAGGATCAGCGGATCGTTGCTCTCCGTGTGCGGCGCTGTCATGGCCAGTCCTTCCTCAGCAAGGACATTTGCCGCATCAGCCGAACGCTCGTCCGCCACACCGGCCGCGGCATTTGCAGAGGTGCGGACAGCGGCCGGGCTTGGCACAGGAGCAGTTCTTGAAGGAGGAACCCATGCCGCGGGCGAGCTGACGAGCCAAGGAGTGACACCTTCCGAAGGGACGAGCGAACCAGCGAAGGCCGGCTCTGCTGTCACGTCCCTCGGTCAGCACGGCGGAGATCTCCGACTCGCCACATGCTGGCCACTTGCTGACCTGGGGTCCACCCAACATCCACCTGACCTGCGCTAATGCCCACCCTCCGGATCTTCGGCAACAACATCGAGGACCGCATGGGCCATCTGCGGTACCTGCTGTTCTACCTGCTCTGCGGCTACGCGGCCGCATACGGATTCGCCCTCACGAACCCCGACGCCACCACCCCCCTGATCGGCGCCTCGGGCGCCATCGCCGGGGTGCTGGGCGCCTACCTGGTCCTCTACCCGAAGGCCCGCGTCTGGGTCCTCGTCCCCTTCCTGATCTTCCTGCCCCTGCGCCTGCCGGCCTGGAGCGTCCTGGGCCTGTGGTTCCTGCTGCAGGCGCTCTGCTCCTCCGGCGCGGGCATCACCGGCGCCGGAACGGTGGCGTACGCGGCCCACGTGGTCGGCTTCGTCGTCGGCATGCTGATCGCCTGGCCCCTCAAACCGGGCACTCCCCCACCACCCGAACCGAACGGCATCCTCTTCGGACGACAGGCACGACGGGACTGGTAGGAACCGCACGCCCGGGGCCGGGCAGCACAAGGAAACCCGGAACCGCTTTGCACAGGAGACGTTTGAATTCCCGGGCCGACCGTCGATGTTGAACACTTCAACCACCTGCGTGTTCTGCCAGACCTCCGAGCCTCCAGCAGGGTTCACGCTGACCCATTGCCGACTTGCCCGATACCCCGTCAGGCGAGAAGCCCCCCCGCAGGGGTCACACCGAGCTCATCCGCATCCCCCTGGTCCGCCGTCCCAAGGCGCCGGCGCTCCTGCGTGTCCACTGTCGTCCCGCGGACTCGCACGTTCCGCAGCCCGACCTCGACCTCGACCTCGACCTGGGCGAGGTCACCGGCCTGATCGCAGAGCCCGAGCCCTCGACCGCCGCGTTCAGACCAGAGCGGGACCGGCCGCACTCGACCTGACCCGCCATCGGGCCGGCAAGAACGTTCGCCCGCCGGCGGACGCCCTCACCGACGCCGCCGTTCTCGACGCGTACGCCGCACGCGACGTCCTGCACCATCCTGTCGCCTGCCCCTTGCTGACCAGCGCGCAGCAGCAGAAGCTCGGCGTCGCCGTCAGCGCGTCAGGACTCGGTGCAGGACATCTGCCACAGCACCTCATGGACGCGTTCACGCAGGCCGTGAACGCGGGAGAGGCCGCGCTCCGCGGCCTGCTGTGATCACGAGCTTCAGGAGCTGAGATCCCGTGCGTCACAGGCGTTTCACGCCTCGGCGATTCGGCCAATCCCGCACGCTCGGGGGCGGCCCCAGCAACGAGCCGCCCCCTTCGGCCCCTTGCACGGCAAGGGTTTCAGCGCGTCCGGAATCGAGCGTGTTCGATTCCGGCGCGGCGTCGTTATGCCATGCATCGCCGAGCCGTCCAGGTGCGGCACCGACCTTGAGGAGGGACGCAGGTGACTGTGACCGACGCCTCGACCGCTGACGAGAAGACACCGCCCCCTCCACCCCCCGCGACCCTCACCTTCGAGGGGAAGCACGGTAAGAACCCGCTGGCCGACGCCGGTTTCACCGCGATGTGCCGCCGCCTGCCCGCGGTCCTCGGGCACACCGCGCGCATGGCGTGGGCCGTCGACAGACCCGGCGTCGCGCTGCTCCTCGCCTGCCAGCTCCTCGCCGGCATCGCGGCTGCCGTCGTCCTCGCGTTCACCGCACAGGCCATGACACACATCCTCGGCAGCGGCACCGTCTCCGAACGCCTGCACGGCGCGCTGCCCGCCCTGATCGTGGTGACGGCAGCCGCGGCCGTCGGCCGGATCAGCGGCGCGGTGTCCTCCTACGCCGACGGCCGGATCACCCCGCTGCTGACGACCGAGGCGGACATCGCCCTGGTCGCCGCCGTGTGCCGGGTGGAGACCTCCGCCTACGGCGAGGACGGCTTCGCCGACCGGCAGGAAGCCGCCGAGGTCGGCGTGACGCGCACCCGGCTGATGGTGCAGGACGCCCAGCGGTTCATGTCGGCCCTGATCCGCATGATCGCCGCGAGCGGAGTCGTCACGGCGCTGCATCCGCTGCTGCTGCCCCTGCTCCTGCTGGCCGTCCTCCCGGCCGGCGCCGGCGCCGTGCTGTCCGCGCGCGTCGACTACGAGACCCACTACCTCAACGTCGGCGACCGCAACGTGCGCTCCATGATGCGCTGGTGGGCCACCTACTCCCGTTACGGCGACGAGGTGCGCGCCAACGGCATGACCGGCTACCTCGTCTACTGGTACCGCGCCCTGTCCGACCGCATCGACCGGCGCACCCTCACCGCGGCCCCGCGCATGCTGCGCATCACCCTGGCCACCAGCGCCCTGGGCGGGGCCTTCCTGTTGTGCACCTGGGCCACCCTCGCCTGGCTGGCCGCCGACGGCCGCATCGCCCTGCCCGTCGCCGCCACCGCCGTCGTCGCCGTGCAGACCACCCTCGCCGCGCTCGGCCAGTTCGTCCTCCACGGCGCCGCGATGTTCCACACCTCGCTCTACCTGGCCGACATGCGGGCCTTCCTCGACCTGGCCGCCGAACGCGCCCCGAAGCGCGGAGAGCTGACCGTTCCCGAGCGCGTGGACGAGATCCGCCTCGACGAAGTCGTCTACCAGTACCCGGGCAAGGAGGAACCGGCCGTCGCGGGGGTGTCGCTCACGCTCCGCCGGGGCGAGATCCTCGCGATCGTCGGCGAGAACGGCTCGGGGAAGTCCACCCTCGCCAAGCTCGTCACCGGCATCCTCCTCCCCGACAAAGGACGCGTCCTGTGGGACGGCATCGACCTCGCCCACGCCGACCCCGACGCCGTGTGGAAACGGACCGCTCTCGTCCCGCAGAACTTCGCCTGCTGGCCACTGCGCGCCCGCGAGAACATCACACTCGGGCAGCCGAAGACCTTCGACGACGGGCCCGTGTGGGAGGTCGTCGACGCCGTCGGCATGCGCGAGGCGATCGAGAAGCTGCCCCGGCAGCTCGACACCCTCCTCGCCAAGGAGCTGTGGGGCGGCGCCGAACTGTCCGGAGGACAGTGGCAGCGCCTGGTGTGCGGACGCGCCCTGTACCGGCGGACACCACTGCTGATCCTGGACGAACCGACCTCCCAGATGGACGCTCGCGGCGAGCACGCCATCTTCCTTCAGATCAGGCAGATCGCCGCCGAACGCATGACCGTCGTCGTCACCCACCAGCTCGAGAACACCCGCCTCGCCGACCGCATCCTCGTCATGGACCAGGGTCGGGTCATCGAGCACGGACGGTACGAGGACCTGGTCGACGCCGGCGGACTGTTCGCCGAACTCGTCGCCCTGGCACACGACCGCTGACCCACACCGGTACGCAGCCGTTCACTGCCCTCCACCTTCCCGCCCCCTCACAGAAGCGAGACACACGACGTGACCGACACCTGGCAGACGATCGCCCTCCTGGCCGGCCGGCTGGAAGACCACTCCACACTCCCCCGCGAGCAACGCCTCCTGCTCCAGCTCCTGAAGATCCAGGAGGAGGCGGGCGAGGTCGCCGAGGCGGTCATCGGGGCCATGGGGCAGAACCCCCGCAAGGGGCACTCCCACACCTGGGACGACGTCGAGGCCGAGGTGTGCGACGTCATCGTCACCGGCATGGTCGCCCTGACGCGCATGAACCCCCACGCCCCGGCCGTGTTCGCACGGCACCTGCACCGCATCGCCTCACGAGACCTGGCGGCACAGGCCGGGACGGGCGACGTTCCCGCCGCGAGCCGCCCCGCGTCCACGACGTCACACCAGGAGTGAACTCCGCCGTGGACACCCAGCCCCGGGGCTGGGTGTCCACGGCGGCCCCGGCCAAGCCCCTCCGCGTTGTCGCCTTGAGTCCGTGGCTACCGGAAAGGACGTGCCCCGCATGGTCACCACACAGGACGAATGGGACCGCGGTCCGACGGGAGCGGATCGCGTCAATCGCGGTCGGCCGGGCACGGCGCCACGAGCGACGCGTCGGCGGCCACGGGCGGGGCGACGCACTCGAGTGACGGCCGTCCATGCACACCGGCGCCCCTGCCGACAGGGCAGGCTGCCACTCCGTCCCAGCCGATGGCGGCCGCCCCACACCCGCCGGCGCGGCCGAGATCGGCCGAGCAAAGACCGCGGGAGACCGGATTATTCCTCTCCACATGGGGTGATATCGATGAAATAGCCCACACGATGGAAAGTTTATTCTTCAACGATCTCCAGGTAGTTTCGACAGTGCTCCACCACCTCGGGGCACCGTCCGAACCGTCCGGAGAGCCTCCAGCGAGCGCCGTCCGGATCGAGAGACAAGAGAAAGCCCATCCAGCCCGGACGGACGGCGTCATCCGGCGTCGTCCCCCGACGCACGTATGCAAGGACACGCGACACCATGAAATCTTGGCGCTTCCACGGAACCGACCAGCCGCTCACCTTGGAGGAGGTGGCAGCGCCGCACGCGGGACCGGGCGAGGTCGTCGTCGACGTCAAGGCCGCCGGTCTCTGCCACTCCGATGTCAGCGCGATGGACGACGCGGGCTGGATGTCGATGTTCCCGCGGATTCCGATGACGCTCGGGCACGAGAACGCCGGCGTGATCAGCGAGGTCGGCGAGGGCATGGACCACTGGAGGATCGGCGACCGCGTCGGCCTCTCCCCGATGATGCCGGACGGCGACGCCATCGGCTACGGCGCCTGGGACGGCGGCTACGGACCCAAGGTGCGCGCGACCGACGCGAATCTGGTGCGACTGCCGGACGAGGTGTCGTTCGAGCTGGGCGCGATGGCGACCGACGCGGGCCTCACCTCGTACCACGCCATGGTCACGCTCGGCGGAGCGAAGAAAGGCATGCGGGTCGGCGTGATCGGCCTCGGCGGCCTCGGCTACATCGGCGCCCGCACCGCCGTCCTCAAGGGCGCCGAGGTGTACGCGGCCGACGTGAACCCGGCCACCCGGGAGCTCGCCGCCGAGGTCGGTCTGGCGGGCGTCGCCGAGTCGATCACCGAGTTCGCGGACAAGGACCTCGAGCTCATCGTGGACTACGCGGGCTTCGGCACCACCACCGCCGAGGCACTCGAGACGCTCGGCGAATTCGGCACGCTGGTGCAGGTCGGCATGGGCCGCCTCGAGTCCACGATCAGCACCGGCGCGATCATTCTGAAGCAGCTGCGGGTGCTCGGCTCCAAGTCGGGCACGAAGCAGGATCTCGAGGAGCTCTACGACCTCATGCGGTCGGGCGACCTCAACCCGCCGCTGAACCGCATCACGCCGGACCGGATCCCCGAGGGGCTGGAGCGCCTCCGCAAGGGCGGGGTCGTCGGCCGCATCATCGCCATGTACGAGGACTGAGCCGGCAAGCACGGCAAAAGTCCGCGGTGGCCCCGGACCGAAGCGGTCCGGGGCCACCGCTGCCCGGCGAACGCCCCCTGCGGGGCTCGTGACGTCGTCGCCGCAGGCGGGAGCCCGCGCGCACGCCCCCTCGGCGGTGGCCGGGATGCCGCGCCGGGACACGGCCAAGGACGCCGAACCGCTGGTTCCGCGGCACGAGAACGCGGTGCTGCGACGGCGGCTCTGCGCTTGCCGGTAACCTCATCCGCCCTGGTCGGAGCCGGTGCGCGGAGGGTGCGGGATGTCGAGCGCGGTCGGTCGGGTCCGCGCCGCCGCGCGGCTGCCGATCAACGCGGGCCGAAGAGTCCGCGGGCTTCGGCGTGCTGCTGGGCCCGTTTCCGCAGGGCGGGCGACGCATGGAGCGTGAAGGCGTACGGAGGGTGCGACCTGTGTGAGGTCTCGCCACGGGGGACGCGGCCGCAGTAGCGCGTGCCGCTCGGCCCGCCGGCTGTGGAGCAGGCTGAGCATGGGCATGCCGATCGCCTGGCCCCTCAGACCGGGCGCTCCCCCGTCCCCGGAGCCGCCCGGCCCGCTGTTCGGCAGGCGGACGCGGCCCCGGGACCCGTGGTGAGCCGGCGGGCGGCGGGTCAGCGGGTGGTGAGGGTGTGGACGTGGTCGACCAGGCGGGTCAGGGCGTCCGGGTCGGTGTTCGGCATGACGCCGTGGCCGAGGTTGAAGATGTGGCCCTCGAGGCCCTCCGCCTGGGCCAGGACCTCGCGGGTCTTCGCCTCGACGGCCTCGGTGCCGGCGAACAGCACGGTCGGGTCGAGGTTGCCCTGGAGCGCCTTGCCGGGGCCGACGCGGCGGGCGGCCTCGTCCATGGGGACGCGCCAGTCGACACCCACGACGTCCGCGCCGGCCTCGCCCATCAGGCCGAGGAGCTCGCCGGTGCCGACACCGAAGTGGATGCGGGGGACGCCGTAACCGGACACCGCGTCGAGGACCTTGGCCGAGGCCGACATCACCGAGCGCCGGTAGTCGGCGGGGGCGAGCGCGCCGGCCCAGGAGTCGAAGAGCTGGACCGCGGAGGCGCCGGCCTCGATCTGCACGGTGAGGAACGCGGCGGTGATGTCCGCGAGGCGGTCGAGGAGGTCGGCCCAGAGCTCCGGGTCGCCGTACATCATCGCCTTGGCGTTCTCGTAGGTGCGGGACGGGCCGCCCTCGACGAGGTAGCTGGCGAGGGTGAACGGGGCGCCCGCGAAGCCGATCAGCGGGGTGGAGCCCAGCTCGGCGGTCAGCAGGCCGTACGCCTCGGTGACGTAGGAGACGTCCTCCGGGGTGAGGTCGCGCAGCCGGGCGAGGTCGGCGCGGGTACGGAAGGGCTCCTCGACGACGGGGCCGATGCCGGGCTTGATGTCGAGGTCGATGCCGATGGCCTTGAGGGGGACGACGATGTCGCTGAAGTAGATCGCCGCGTCCACGTTGTGCCGGCGGACCGGCTGGAGCGTGATCTCGGCGACGAGGTCGGGGCGCATGCAGGAGTCGAGCATCGCGATGCCCTCGCGCACCTTGCGGTACTCCGGCAGTGAGCGGCCCGCCTGCCGCATGAACCACACCGGAGTGTGCGGAACCGGCTCACGCCGGCACGCCTTGAGGAAGGCACTGTCGTACGTCTGGGTCGGCTGCTTGCCCCGGGGGCTGACATTGGCACTCACACCGGCCAGTCTCGCATGGTCCGCCGGCGACCTGGCACCGCAGGCCACCCGGCGCACGGCGCCCGTGCGCCGCGCCCGGGACGACACGATCCGGACACCGTGCTGCGCCGTGGGTGTCCTTCCCCGCGCCGAGGCCGCGTTCCCCTTAATCTTCCCCGCATGGCTGCGGCTCAAGGACGATTGTCGGACGGCAAGGGCGGTATGGACGAGGCGAAGAACACCGGGGAGGACCTCGGGCAGGAGGGTGCGGCACCCCCGTTGCCCTTTCGGACGGCCGTCGACGCGATGCGGGGCGCACGGCTGCGACCGCAGATCGAGGTGGAGACCACGCCCGCGCCCACCCGGCTCGCCCCCTACGCGCACGCGCTGGAGGCGGCGGTCGTGGACGGCGAGCAGGAGCTGGCGGACGGCCGGCTGGTGCTGCTGCACGACCCGGCCGGGCACGACGCCTGGCGGGGCGCCTTTCGGCTGGTGACGCTGGTGCGCGCGGAACTGGAGCCGGAGATGGCGGCGGATCCCCTGCTGCCGGAGGTGTGCTGGTCCTGGCTGACCGGTGCGCTCTCCGCGCGCGGCCTGGCGTACGGCGAGCCCAGCGGCACGGTCACGCGGGCGAGTTCGCACTACTTCGGCGGGCTGTCCGAGCGCCCCGCCGCCTCGCAGATCGAGATCCGCGCTTCATGGACGCCGCGGGAGGGCGCGGGCGGGGTGCCGGACACCGCCACCCACCTGGTCGCCTGGTGCGATCTGCTGGCCCAGGTCGCCGGTCTGCCCCCGGCGGCTCCGGGAGACGCGTCGGTGGTGACGCTCCCCCAGCGGAGGGGGCCGCAGTCGCGCTGAGCTTCCCCTCCGGAGCCCCCGGCAATCACACATGCTGATCTCTTTGTCGATACGGCCACTTTCGGAAGCGTTGCGACGCTGACCGAAACCGTTCGATCTTCGAATGATCGACCGCGTGTCCGAATTGCGCATATTGTTACTCACCAGATCGTGATCACTCTCTAAAGGAGACCGGGTTTGGTGCCGAAGACGACTGTGACCTTGAAAGCACGGTTGAGCCCGGCTTCACCCCCACGAGCCGGCCCCGTCCCCGCCACCCCCCAGGAGGCCTGGTGTCCGTTCTCCTCGAGCAGCCCGCAAGCCTGGTCGCCTACCGCCCGAACAAGCCGACCGCCATGGTGGTCGTGGCCGACCCCCGCGTCCGTTCCACCGTCACCCGCCATCTGTGGGCGCTCGGTGTGCGCGACGTGATCGAGGCCTCGTCCGTCGCGGAGGCTCGTCCCCGCATCGGCAACCCCCGCGACATCTGCGTCGCCGACGTCCATCTGCCGGACGGTTCCGGCCTCACCCTCCTCTCCGAGACCCGAGCGGCGGGCTGGCCCAACGGCCTCGCCCTGTCCGCCGCCGACGACATCGGCGCCGTGCGCAACGCCCTCGCGGGCGGAGTGAAGGGCTACGTCGTCACCGGCACCCGCACCAACCTCGGGCTCCCCGCCCGCCCCGGAGCCGCTCCCATCGGCGCCGGCGCCCGTCTGCACCGCCGCCCCCCGGGTGCTCCGAGCCACCCGGGCGGCTACCGCGAACTGTCCGGCCGTGAGGTCGAGGTGCTGCGGCTGGTGGCGGAGGGCCAGTCCAACAAGGCCATCGGCGTCTCGATGGGCCTGTCCGCGCTGACCGTCAAGAGCCACCTCGCCCGCATCGCCCGCAAGCTCGGTACGGGCGACCGCGCGGGGATGGTGGCGGTGGCCCTGCGCACGGGCATCATCCACTGACCTCGCCGCCCCGCCGCGCTCCCCGGCAGTCCCCTGCCGTTCCCTTCGCTCCGCTCCCCCTCTGCCGAACATTCACCGACCTGACTGGTTTACGACCCCCCGGCGCCTGCCGACGGAACGTTCCGTCGGCAGGCGCCTTCACGGCATGGCTACTCTTGACAGGTGACCGACGCCCACGACACCGCAGCAGACAGTTCCCTGCGAACCACCGGAGGCGCCCCTCCGGACGACAACGGATCAGCTGCTACGGAGGCGCCGACCCCCTTGCTCGAACCGCGTGAGGGCATCCCGCCCGTGATCGCCGACGAGGCGGCCCTCGCCGAGGTGATCGCCGCCTTCGCCGCGGGCACCGGACCGGTCGCCGTCGACGCCGAGCGCGCCTCCGGCTACCGCTACGGCCAGCGCGCCTACCTCGTCCAGCTGCGCCGTGCGGGCGCCGGATCCGCACTGATCGACCCCGTCGCCTGCCCGGACCTGTCCGGCCTGGGCGAGGCGCTGTCCGATGCCGAGTGGGTGCTGCACGCCGCCACCCAGGACCTGCCCTGCCTGCGCGAGATAGGGATGCTGCCCGGCCGTCTCTTCGACACCGAACTGGCCGGACGCCTGGCCGGCTTCCCCCGGGTCGGCCTCGGCGCGATGGTCGAGAACGTGCTCGGCTTCGTCCTGGAGAAGGGCCACTCCGCCGTCGACTGGTCCACCCGCCCGCTGCCCGAGCCCTGGCTGCGCTACGCCGCCCTGGACGTCGAGCTCCTGGTCGACCTGCGGTACGCCCTGGAGAAGGAGCTGGACCGGCAGGGCAAGCTGGAGTGGGCACTGCAGGAGTTCGAAGCGATCGCGTCGGCACCGCCGCCGGAGCCCCGCAAGGACCCCTGGCGGCGCACCTCCGGCATGCACAAGGTGCGCAGGCGCCGGCAGATGGCCGTCGTCAAGGAGCTGTGGCAGGTCCGGGACCGGATCGCACAGCGCCGGGACGTCTCCCCGGGCAAGGTGCTCTCCGACGCCGCCATCGTCGAGGCCGCGCTCGCCGTGCCGGCCAACACCCACGCCCTGGCCGCACTGAACGGGTTCGGGGCGCGGGTGGGACGGCGCCAGCTGGAGCAGTGGCAGGCGGCCGTCGACCGGGCGAGGGCGCTGCCCGAGTCGCTGTTGCCGCAGCCCGGTCAGCCGGTGACCGGCCCGCCGCCGCCGCGCGCCTGGGCGGAGAAGGACCCGGTGGCCGCCGCCCGGCTCTCCGCGGCCCGCGCGGGGGTGAGCGCGCTCGCCGAGCGGCTGAACATGCCGCAGGAGAACCTGATCACCCCGGACACGGTGCGCAGGGTGTGCTGGGAGCCCCCGCAGCCCGCCGACGGGGAGTCCGTCGCGGCGGTGCTGGCCGGGTACGGGGCGCGGCCGTGGCAGGTGGAGCAGGTGACCCCGGTGCTGGTCGCCGCACTGGTCTCCGGCGGTTCGGGAGGGGCCTGAGCGCCGTCGGCGGTGCCTGCCGCGGGACGAGTGCGGGGAGGGTGCGGGGAGGGGACGACCGGGATCGCGCCTGCCGGGACGGTTTCCCGTGCGCGCCGAAAGGGCCCTCAAAACAGAACAGCGACGTCGAGATCACGCCAAGATCCTCAGAGCGGGTTCACGTCCGTACCGACCGCGGTTCCGACACCGCGTGACGCGGTGACTCCGCCAGGAGTGTGAGCTTCGCCGCTCGGTTCCGTGGGGCTGGGCAGCTACATTACCCACAAGTAGCATAGGCTCTGAGCGCGCGCTCAGCGCAACGCAGCAGTGCCATCCCGCACCCTGGAGGAGAGCCATCGTGCCTCGTACCGTCAGGGACGTCGTCTTCGTCGACGGCGTCCGCACCCCGTTCGGCAAGGCGGGCCCCAAGGGCATCTACCACGAGACCCGTGCCGACGACCTCGTCGTGAAGGCGATCCGGGAGCTGCTGCGCCGCAACCCCGGACTCGACCCGAAGAAGATCGACGAGGTCGCCATCGCCGCGACCACGCAGATCGGCGACCAGGGCCTGACCATCGGCCGCACCGCCGGCATCCTCGCGGGCCTGCCCACCTCGGTTCCGGGCTACTCCATCGACCGCATGTGCGCGGGCGCCCTGACCGCCGTGACCACGGTGGCCGGCTCCGTCGCCTTCGGCGCGTACGACGTGGCCGTCGCGGGCGGTGTCGAGCACATGGGCCGCCACCCGATGGGCGAGGGCGTCGACCCCAACCCCCGGTTCGTCTCCGAGAAGCTGGTCGACGAGTCCGCCCTGTTCATGGGCATGACCGCGGAGAACCTGCACGACCGCTACCCCACGATCACCAAGCAGCGCGCCGACGAGTACGCGGTCCGCTCGCAGGAGAAGGCCGCCAAGGCGTACGCCGACGGCAAGATCCAGGCCGACCTGGTACCGGTCTCGGTGCGCCGCACCAACGAAGAGGCCGGCGAGACGGGCTGGGGCCTGGTCACCGCCGACGAGCCGATGCGCCCCGGCACCACCCTGGAGAACCTGGCCGGGCTGAAGACGCCGTTCCGCGTCCACGGCCGGGTCACCGCCGGTAACGCGGCCGGTCTCAACGACGGCGCCACCGCCTCGCTCATCGCCTCCGAGGACTTCGCCCGTGAGAACGACCTCCCGGTGAAGATGCGTCTGGTCTCGTACTCCTTCGCGGGCGTCGAGCCGGAGGTCATGGGCTACGGTCCGATCCCGGCCACGGAGAAGGCGCTCGCCCAGGCGGGGCTGTCCATCTCCGACATCGGCCTGTTCGAGATCAACGAGGCCTTCGCCGTCCAGGTGCTGGCCTTCCTGGAGCACTACGGCATCGCCGACGACGACGCGCGCGTCAACCAGTACGGCGGCGCCATCGCCTTCGGCCACCCGCTGGCCTCCTCCGGCGTCCGGCTGATGACGCAGCTGGCCCGCCAGTTCGAGGAGCAGCCGCACGTCCGCTACGGCCTGACCACCATGTGTGTCGGCTTCGGCATGGGCGCGACGGTCATCTGGGAGAACCCGCACTTCGAGGGGGACAAGTGAGCACCACCGCAGAACTGTTGAAGGGCGCCGCCGCGCTGTTCCCGGACGAGGTCGTCACGACCTCCCACGTACGCCACTTCGAACTGCCCCTGGGTGCGGGCCGCTTCGCGCTCATCACCCTCGACAACGGGCTGGACCACACCAAGCCGACCACCTTCGGCCCCCAGTCGCTGGCGAATCTGGACGCCGCCGTCGACCAGGTCGAGAAGGAGGCCGCGGACGGCGAGATCGTCGGCGTCGGCATCACCGGCAAGCCGTTCATCTTCGCCGTCGGCGCCGACCTCAAGGGCGTCGAGCTGCTCAAGCGGCACGAGGACGCGCTCGCCATCGGCAAGGGCGGCCACGACGTCTTCAAGCGGCTGTCGAAGCTCGCCGTCCCCACCTTCGCGTACTACAACGGCGCGGCCATGGGCGGCGGCGTCGAAGTCGGCCTGCACTGCTCCTACCGCACGGTGTCCGCGGCCATCCCCGCCTTCTCCCTGCCCGAGGTCTTCCTCGGCCTGGTCCCCGGCTGGGGCGGCTGCGCGCTGCTGCCGAACCTGATCGGCGCGGACAAGGCCGTCTCGGTCATCATCGAGAACAGCCTCAACCAGAACAAGCAGCTCAAGGGCAAGCAGGTCTACGAACTCGGCATCGCGGACGCGATCTTCGAGGGTGCGGACTTCCTGGAGCAGTCGCTGATCTGGACGGCGGCCGTCCTCAAGGGCGAGATCGTCGTCGACCGTCCGGTGATCGACCGCGGCGAGGCCTGGGACCAGGCCGTCGCCAAGGGCCGCTTCATCGCCGACTCCAAGGTGCACGGCGCGGCCCCGGCCGCCTACCGCGCTCTGGACATCATCGCCGCCGCCAAGAACGGCGACCTCCAGCAGGGCTACGACGCCGAGGACCGGGCGCTCGCCGACCTGATCATGGGCGGTGAACTGCGGTCCGGCCTCTACGCGTTCAACCTGGTGCAGAAGCGCGGCAAGCGCCCGGCCGGCGCCCCGGACAAGAACCTGGCGCGTCCGGTCACCAAGGTCGGTGTCGTCGGCGCCGGTCTGATGGCCTCGCAGCTCGCGCTGCTGTTCCTGCGCCGCCTGGAGGTGCCGGTCGTGCTGACCGACATCGACCAGGAGCGCGTCGACAAGGGTGTGGGCTACGTCCACGCCGAGATCGACAAGCTGCTCGGCAAGGGCCGGATCAACCAGGACAAGGCCAACCGCCTCAAGGCGCTGGTCTCCGGTGTGCTGGACAAGGCCGAGGGCTTCGCGGACGCCGACTTCGTCATCGAAGCGGTCTTCGAGGAGATGGGCGTCAAGCAGAAGGTGTTCGCCGAGGTCGAGGCGGTCGCCCCGGCGCACGCGATCCTCGCCACCAACACCTCCTCGCTCTCCGTGACGGAGATGGCGTCGAAGCTGAAGCACCCCGAGCGGGTCGTCGGCTTCCACTTCTTCAACCCGGTCGCGATCCTGCCGCTGCTGGAGATCGTCCGCGGCGAGCAGACCGACGACGCCTCGCTGGCCACGGCGTTCGGTGTCGCCAAGAAGCTGAAGAAGACCGCGGTGCTGGTCAAGGACGCCCCGGCGTTCGTGGTGAACCGCATCCTGACCCGCTTCATGGGCGAGATCCAGAACGTCATCGACGAGGGCACCCCGGTCGAGGTCGCCGAGAAGGCGGTCGAGCCGCTCGGTCTGCCGATGTCCCCGCTGGTGCTGCTGGAGCTGGTCGGCCCGGCGATCGGGCTGCACGTGTCCGAGACGCTCAACCGGTCCTTCCCCGAGCGCTTCACGGTCTCCCCGAACCTCAAGAAGGTCGTCGAGGCGGGCAAGCGCGGCTTCTACGTCTACGACAGCGGGAAGCCCGAGCTGGACCCGGAGGTCGCCGCGCTGCTCCAGCAGGGCGACACCGTCCTCACCGAGGAGCAGGTCCGCGCCCGCGTCCTGGACGCGGTGGCCCAGGAGATCGGGCTGATGCTCGACGAGGGCGTCGTCGCCGAGGCGCAGGACATCGACCTGTGCCTGATCACGGGTGCCGGCTGGCCCTTCCACCTGGGCGGCATCACGCCGTACCTGGACCGCGAGGGTGTCTCCGAGCGCGTCAACGGCAAGAGGTTCCTGGCCCCGGGCGTGGCGAGCGTCCCGGCGTGACCGGCCGGCCCTGACAGGGGGGCGGGCCGCACGGTGACGATCCGTGCGGCCCGCCCCTTTTCGTCATGGGTTGTCGTCATGTTCGTCATGGGTTGTCATCACGGGTTTTCGTCACGGGATCAGCGAGCGGATCGCCGCACGGTCCGGCCGCGTGGGCGCCCGGGTCACACCTCGCTCTATGCCGTCAGGGCCGGGCCCGGCCCGTCCTCGCGGCGGGCGAGCCGGAGGGAGCCGGTGGAGCGGGAGACGGTGGCGGCGACGATCTCCTCGTGTTCGTCGAGGGCGAGGGCCACCTTCGCGTCGGCCGGCGACGGAGGGCCGGACTCGGTCCACCGGGCGCCGGACGGTTCCGTCTGTGTGGGGTACGCGGTGAAGGCGATCCTGCCGCTCGCCGAGCGCTGGGCGAGCACCGCGCAGTCGTGACCCGCTGCGGCACGGCGCATGGCGCGGACCGGGCCGGGCCCGGCCGCGGGGAGCAGCGGCACCGGTGTGCCGCCGGGACGCCAGGCGCACAGTTGCCCGGACGTGTCGGTGCAGAACAGGGTGGTGTGCTCGGCGGAGGTGGCGAGCGCGCACAGGGTGTCCGGACGGACCGGGACGTCGGTCTCCTCCGCCCGCACAAGCTGCCCGCCCGGTGTCTCCTGACGCCAGTGCAGAAGGGTGTCCGGGGTCGCCGCGTACAGCTCGACCCGGCCCGACTCGCCGGTCACGGCCGCGAGTTCGCCCTGGACGTCGGCTCCGCCGAGGTCGTGCCAGGGGTCCCAGCCGCCCTTCTCCCTCTGCGCCCGCATGCTCACCCCGCCGCCCTGGTTGCGGACGAAGACGTGCGCGCGTCCCTGGGCGTCGACCGCGACGGCCGGTGTCCCGGTGCGGTCGCCCTGCTGGTCGGGGTGGCCGACGGGGTTCCAGTCGAGGGCGGCGAGCCGGGGCCGGAAGTGGGTGGAGTGCACCAGGCCCGACCGGCCGGGCCCGGTAGGCCGCCAGGCGGCCAGATGGGCGTAGCCGTCGGCGCCCTGGCCGATCGCCGCTCCCGGACGCAGCTTCTGGTCGCCGCCGACGGTACGGGGCGCCTGCCAGGGACCGCCGGGGGCGAGTTCCGCGCGGCACAGGACGGCGTCGTCCGACGGCAGATAGACGCTGAGGCGGCCGTCGCGGCCGCGGAGGAGCCAGTCGCCGTTCACCGTTTCACCACCCTGGGCAAGCCGGTCCGCGGGCGCCTCGGGCGGGGTGCTGTTTCGTGGGATTCTGGCCGCATGGACCCCAGCGTCGCCGCCCTGCTCGTGATCGTCGACTCCGCGAACGTCGTCGGGTCGGTGCCCGACGGGTGGTGGCGGGACCGCCGGGGCGCCGCGGAGCGGCTGCGGGACCGGTTGGCCTCACGGGGGCTGCCCGACCGTCCGGGGCCGGTGGAGATCGTCCTGGTGGTGGAGGGCGCGGCGCGGGGTGTGGAGTCGGTGCCCGGGGTGCGGGTGGAGTCGGCACCGGGCAGCGGCGACGACCGCATGGTCGACCTGGTGGCCGAGGCGGGTGAGCGCCCGGTCCTGGTCGTCACCGCCGACCGCGAACTGCGCCGCCGGGTGACCGCCCTGGGCGCCACCGTGACCGGCCCCCGGGCCGTCCACCCCTGACCGCCACCGCCAGGAGGGGGCGGGAGCGGAGGCCGGGGGCCGTGCGGGTTACCGGAAGGCCGGGCCCTGAGGCTTGCCGGGCCGGCTGCCGACCTCCTCTTCCCGGCCCAGACGGCTGTGGCTCCGGCTGTAGAGGAAGTAGAAGATGAAGCCGAGCACCATCCAGAGGCCGAACCGGAGCCAGGTCTCGGCGGGCAGGTTCAGCATCAGCCACAGCGAGGCGGCGACCGACAGGATCGGCAGGAACGGCACCCACGGGGTGCGGAAGGCCCGGGGCAGGTCGGGGCGGGTACGGCGCAGGATGATCACGCCGAGCGCGACGACCACGAAGGCGAACAGCGTGCCGATGTTCACCAGCTCGGCGAGCTCCGACAACGGGGTGAAGCCCGCGACGATCGCGATGATCACACCGAGCAGGATGGTCGGCCGGTACGGGGTCTTGAAGCGGGGGTGGACGCGGGAGAAGAAGCGGGGCAGCAATCCGTCCCTGCTCATCGCGAAGAACACCCGGGTCTGGCCGAGCAGCAGGATCAGGCAGACCGTGGTCAGGCCGATGGCGGCACCGAAGCTGATGAAGCCCGCGAACCAGGGATGGCCGGTGGCCTTGAACGCGTCCGCGAGCGGGGCGTCCACGGACAGGTCGGTGTAGCGCTGCATTCCGGTGACGACGATCGACACCGCGACGTACAGCGCGGTGCAGATGAACAGGGAGCCGAGGATGCCGCGCGGCATGTCCCGCTGCGGGTTCCTGGTCTCCTCGGCGGCCGTGGCGACGACGTCGAAGCCGATGAAGGCGAAGAAGACCACCGAGGCCGCCGTGAAGATGCCCATCACGCCGAAGTTGGACGGTGCCCAGCCGATCATCAGCTGGATGAGCGGCGCACGGAGACCTTCACCGGCTGGGACGGCCTGCGCCTTCGGGACGAACGGGTCGTAGTTGCCGGCGGTCACGAAGAAGGCACCGGCGATGATGACGACGAGGACGACGGTCACCTTGATGGCGACGACGACCGAGGTGACCCGTGCGGACAGCTTCATGCCGAGGACGAGGACGCCGGTGAGGACCAGCACCAGTACGGCGGCGAGGATGTCGAAGCCGAAGCCCTCGGCGCCGTCCCGGGTGCCGAGCGCCGCCGGCAGCTGCCAGCCCGCGTTGTCCAGCAGCGAGTGGATGTAGCCGGACCAGCCGACGGCCACCACCGCCGTGCCGAGCGCGAACTCCAGGACCAGGTCCCAGCCGATGATCCACGCGGGCAGCTCGCCGAGGGAGGCGTACGAGAAGGTGTAGGCGGAGCCCGCCACCGGGACGGTGGAGGCGAATTCGGCGTAGCAGAGCGCGGCGAGCGCGCAGACGACGCCGGCCACCACGAAGGCCAGCGCCACGGCGGGCCCGGCGTTGTTCTTGGCCACCGTGCCGGTGAGCACGAAGATGCCGGTGCCGATGATGACGCCGACGCCGAAGACGGTCAGGTCCAGCGCGGAGAGGGACTTCTTGAGCGCGTGCTCCGGTTCCTCGGTGTCACGGATGGACTGCTCGACCTTCTTCGTCCGGAAGAGGGTGTTGCTCACAGGTACCTCCCACGCTGCGTCGTCCTCGACATGATCGAGAGGGGGCGTACCTCGTATGCCCCGGCGCGGGCGCCGTCACGCGAACGGGTCGTCCTCACCACTCTTCACAGTGGCACGGGCGACCCGTTCGGGCGCATCGGCGGAGGGATCAGTCGCGGGCCGGTTCCACCGAGTCGGCGGCGGCATGTGCGGCGCGTACGGCTGAGTTCGCGTCGTGCGCGTCGTGCGTGCCGTTCGAGCGGATCCGGGAGGGCGGGAGGCCGCCGTCCAGCTTCGCCACCAGGCCGGTGACCTGACGGGCGATGTCGGGAGCGGTGAGCCCGATCTCCGCCAGGACCTCGGCGCGGGAGGCGTGGTCGAGGAAGCGCGGCGGGATGCCGAAGTCGCGCAGCGGTACGTCGACGCCGGCGTCGCGCAGGGCCTGTGCGATCGTCGAGCCGACTCCGCCGACACGGGAGTTGTCCTCGACGGTGACGACGACCCGGTGCTTCTCGGCGAGCGGCGCCATGGCCTCGTCGACGGGCTTGACCCAGCGCGGGTCGACGACGGTGGTGGAGATGCCCTGCTTCTCGAGCAGACCGGCGATCTCCAGGCACATCGGGGCGAGGGCGCCCACGGAGACCAGCAGCACGTCCGGGGTGTCGGTGCCGGGCTCGCGCAGGACGTCCATGCCGCCGACGCGTCCCACGGCCGGTACGGCGGGTCCGACCGCGCCCTTGGAGAAGCGGACCACGGTCGGCGCGTCGGTGACCTCGACGGCCTCGCGCAGCTGGGCGCGGACCTGGTCGGCGTCGCGCGGGGCGGCCAGCCGCAGCCCGGGGACGACCTGGAGGATCGACATGTCCCACATGCCGTTGTGGGAGGCGCCGTCGGTGCCGGTGACGCCGGCCCGGTCCAGGACGAAGGTGACGCCGCACTTGTGCAGGGCCACGTCCATCAGCACCTGGTCGAAGGCGCGGTTGAGGAAGGTGGCGTACACGGCGAAGACGGGGTGCACCCCGCCGTGGGCCAGGCCCGCCGCGGAGACCGCGCCGTGCTGCTCGGCGATGCCGACGTCGTAGACCCGGTCCGGGAACCGCTTGGCGAACCGGTCGAGGCCCACCGGCTGGAGCATGGCCGCGGTGATGGCGACGACGTCCTCGCGCTCCTCGCCGAGCTTGACCATCTCCTCGCCGAAGACGGACGTCCAGTCGGCACCGGAGCTGGCGATGGGCAGGCCCGTGTCGGGGTGGATCTTGCCGACGGCGTGGAAGCGGTCGGCCTCGTCCGCCAGGGCGGGCTGGTAGCCGCGGCCCTTCTCGGTGAGGCAGTGCACGATCACCGGGCCGCCGAAGCGCTTGGCGCGGGTGAGGGCGGACTCCAGGGCCTCGATGTCGTGGCCGTCGATGGGGCCGACGTACTTCAGCCCGAGGTCCTCGAACATGCCCTGGGGGGCGATGAAGTCCTTCAGACCCTTCTTGGCGCCGTGCAGGGTGTCGTAGAGGGCCTGACCGACGACCGGGGTGCGCTCCAGGACCTCCTTGGTGCGGGCCAGGAAGCGCTCGTAGCCGTCGGTGGTGCGCAGGGTCGCCAGGTGGTTGGCGAGGCCGCCGATGGTGGGCGCGTAGGAGCGCTCGTTGTCGTTGACGACGATGACGAGCGGCCGGTCCTTGGCGTCGGCGATGTTGTTCAGCGCCTCCCAGGCCATGCCGCCGGTGAGCGCGCCGTCCCCGATGACGGCGACGACGTGGTCGCCGGTCCGCCTGAGCTGGTTGGCCTTGGCCAGGCCGTCGGCCCAGCCGAGGACGGTGGAGGCGTGGCTGTTCTCGATGACGTCGTGCTCGGACTCGGCCTGCGAGGGGTAGCCGGAGAGGCCGCCCTTCATCTTCAGCCGGGAGAAGTCCTGTCGGCCGGTCAGCAGTTTGTGCACGTAGGACTGGTGGCCGGTGTCCCAGAGCACCTTGTCCCTGGGGGATTCGAAGACGCGGTGCAGAGCGATGGTGAGCTCCACCACACCCAGGTTGGGACCGAGGTGGCCACCGGTCTTGGAGACCGCGTCGACCAGGAAGGTCCGGATCTCCTCGGCCAGCTGGCTCAGCTCCTCCGCGGTGAGCCGGTCCAGATCGCGCGGTCCCCTGATACGGGTCAGCAGCGGCACCCGTGCCTCCTTGCAGTAGAGCTGATCGAGCTGTTGCCGGGCTCGACGAGTCTAATGTTCCCCTCCGGCGGTCGGCGTCCGGGCCGTGCGTCATGCCTCACGCGGTCCGGCTCCGACCGAGCCCGGACCGCCCCGCGCCAGGCCGTGGGACACGGCCGTGCCCGGTACCCCTGGGGTACCGGGCACGGCGCTGTGGAAACCGTGGGCCCGAGAGCTAGGCGCGGCCCGCGGTCTTCTGCGTCTTGCGGGTGATCGCGTCGATGACGACGGTCGCCAGCAGCACGCCACCGGTGATCATGTACTGCACCGGCGAGGCGATGCCCTCGAGGGCGAGGCCGTACTGGATGGAGACGATCACCAGGACACCGAGGAGCGCGTTCCAGGTGCGGCCACGGCCGCCGAAGAGGGACGTACCGCCGATCACGGCCGCGGCGATGACGTTCATCAGGAACTCACCGGTGCCCGCGCCCTGGTTGGCGGAGGCGATCTTCGAGGCGACGAAGAGGCCGCCGATCGCGGCGAAGGTGCCGGCGATCGCGAAGACCGAGATCCGGACCATCTCCACGTTGATACCGGCACGGCGGGACGCCTCGACGCTGCCGCCGAGCGCGAAGACCTTGCGGCCGTAGGCGGTGCGGCGGAGCAGGAAGTCGGTGAACACCAGCACCGCGAGGAAGATCACCACGGCGAGCGGCAGGCCCTTGTGCTGGTTGTAGACGATCGCCACGGCGAAGGAGACGACGGCCAGCAGCACCGTGCGCACGACGATGTCGTTCAGCGGGCGCGAGGGGATACCGGCGGCCTCGCGGCGGCGGTTGCCCAGGAACGCGGTGAGGAAGTACCCGACGACGGCCACGAGGGCGAGGCCGTAGGCGGCCGCGACATCGGTGAAGTAGTAGCTGGTGAACTTGCCGACGATGCCTTCGCTGTCCAGGTTGATGGTGCCGTTGCTGCCGAGTATCTGCAGCATGAAGCCCTGCCAGAACAGCAGACCGGCCAGCGTCACGGCGAAGGCGGGGACGCCGATGCGGGCGAAGACGAAGCCGTGGATGGCGCCGGCCGCCGTGCCGGTGAGGATGGCCAGCACCAGGGCCAGCCACTCGTTCATCCCGTGGGTGACGCTCAGCACCGCGAAGGCTGCGCCCGCGACACCGCTGACCGAGCCGACCGACAGATCGATCTCGCCGAGCAGCAGGACGAAGACGATACCGACGGCGATCATGCCCGTGCCGACCATGGCGACGGACATGTCGGAGAAGTTGCCGGCGGTGAGGAAGTTGGAGTTCAGGCCGGTGAAGATGGCCCAGATGATCACCAGGCCGATGATGACGGGAACGGACCCGAGGTCACCGGCCTTCATCTTCCGCTTGAACTCGCCGATGTAGCCGGCGAAGCCCTGTTCGCGGACCAGCAGCCGGGGGTCGACGGCGGTGACCGCCGCGGCGGCCGCCTCGGTGTTCTCGACCGTGTCGGCGGTGGGCGTCGAGGTCTTTTCGGTGCTCACTTGCTGACCTCCCCATTGGTGCGCGCCGCACGGCGGGTCACGGCGTTCTCCGTGGCTCCGGTGATGGCGGAGATGATCTCTTCCTGAGAGGTCGACTTGACCTCGAAGGTGCCGTTGTTGCGCCCGAGGCGCAGCACGGCGACCTTGTCCGCGACGGCCTTGACGTCGGCCATGTTGTGGCTGATGAGGATGACCGCGTGGCCCCGCTCGCGCAGCCGCTCGACCAGGTCGAGGACCTGCGCGGTCTGCTCGACGCCGAGGGCCGCGGTGGGCTCGTCGAGGATCACCAGCTTGGGCTCACCGAGCATGGACCGGGCGATGGCCACGACCTGGCGCTGACCGCCGGAGAGCGAGGCGATCGGGATCCGGACGCTGGGGATGCGGATCGACAGGGTGTCGAGGAGCTCGCGGGAGCGGCGCTCCATCTCCACCTCGTCCAGGACGCCGCGCTTGCGGATCTCCCGGCCCAGGTAGAGGTTGCCGACGACGTCGATGTTGTCGCACAGCGCGAGGTCCTGGTAGACCGTCGCGATGCCCAGGTTCTGGGCGTCGTGCGGCTTGTTGATCTGGACGGCCTTGCCGTCCCACTCGATGACGCCCTCATCGATGGGGTGCACGCCGGCAATCGTCTTGACCAGCGTGGACTTACCGGCGCCGTTGTCGCCGACCAGGGCGACCACCTCACCGGCGCGGACCTCAAGCTCTACGTCGGTGAGCGCCTGGACGGCACCGAAACGCTTGGAGACCCCGCGCAACGCCAGCACGGGCGTAGCGGACACGTGAACCATCTCCTTCGCCGCCTGACCCGGCGGGAGGTTGTGCAGAAAGAAGTTTGGGGGGTGTTCCGACCGGCGCCCCGCGTAGCTTGCGGGGCTGGTGTGTGCGGGGCGCCGGCGGAGTTCGCGGCAGTCCGGTCCCGTACGGGAGTCCGGGGCGGACTCCCGTACGTCTCATGGGACTTCGGGACTGCTTACTTCAGACCGAGCTTGTCGCAGGCGGCCTTGTACTTGCCCGTGCAGATCTCCTCGACGGTGTAGACGCCGTCCTTGATCACGGTGTCGTTGATGTTCTCCTGGGTCAGCGACACGACCGGGACGAGCACGGAGGGCACGCCCTGGGTGGTGGGGCTGTCGACCGTGTCCTTGGCGACGGAGTCCAGCGACTTGCCCTGGGCGAGCGCGACGGCCATCTCGGCGGCGGCCTCGGCCTCCGGGGCGTACGGCTTGTAGACGCTCATGAACTGCTCACCGGTCACGATGCGCTGCACGCCCGCGAGTTCGGCGTCCTGGCCGGTGACCGGGACCTTGATGCCGGCGGCCTTCAGGGCGGTGATGATGCCGCCCGCCATGCCGTCGTTGGCGGAGTAGACGCCGACGATCTTGTCCTTGCCGAGGGCGGAGATGGCGCCCTCCATGTTGGCGTTGGCGTTCTCCGGCTTCCACTCCTTGGTGTCGTACTCGCGGCCGACCTTGACCTTGCCGTCGAGGGCGGCGTGCGCGCCCTCCTTGAACTGGGCGGCGTTCGGGTCGGTGGAGGAGCCGTTCATCATGACGATCTGGCCGTCCTTGGCCTTGTCGCCCAGCGCCTCGAGCAGGGCCTCGCCCTGCGTCTTGCCGACGGTCACGTTGTCGAACGAGGTGTAGGCGTCGATCGGCCCCTCGGCCAGGCGGTCGTAGGCCACGACCGGGATGCCGGCCTCCTTGGCCTTCTTCACCGAGCCGGCGATGGCCTTGGCGTCCACCGCGTCCAGGATCAGCACGTCGACCTTGTTGGTCACCATCGTGTCGACCTGCTGGTTCTGCAGGCTGGCGTCCTGCTTGGCGTTGGCGTAGACGACCTCGGCCTTGTTGTTCGTGAGCTCCTTGACCTTCTTCTCGATCAAGGGCTTGTCGAACTTCTCGTACCGCGCGGTCTGGTTCTCCGGCAGGAGCAGACCGACCTTGATGTCGTCGCCCTTCTTGGCGGCGGAGTCGCTCTTGTCGCTCTTGTCGCCGGACTCGGCGGCGCTGCCGCAAGCGGCGAGAGAGACGGCCATCGCACCGGCGGCGATGGCGACGGCGGCACGACGCATACGCGTGTTCACTTCAGAAACCTCCCTGACGAGGCCGCGACGGTGCGGCCGAGGTGGCTGGAAGTCAACTCGGCCGCACGTGCGACGTCAAGAAGTAAATCCTTAACGAGATGGCAACGGTGCCAATCGTTCTCTAAGTGAAGGCAGGAGAGGCCGCGGTGAGGGTCCCGGTGGCCGTGCCGTCCAACAGGGTGGAATCGCCCATTTCACCCAACGCGAGGGCGAGCGCGCCGAGTACCTCCGCACGGCCCCCAAGTGCCCCGGGGAGAACGGAGAGTTGACGCGCCGCGCTGGGAATCGCGTAGCGGCCGACGGATTCCCTTATCGGTGCGAGCACCAGCTCACCGGCCTCGGCGAGGTCGCCGCCCAGCACGACCCTGCTCGGGTTCAACAGGTTGCAGAGGTTGGCGACTCCACTGCCGATGTGACGGCCGACGTCGGCGATCACCCTACGACAGCCGGGATCCCCCTCGCGCGCCAACCGTACGACGCCCTCCATCGTCAAGTCCGTGCCGTGGCTGGGCTGGAGCAGCGGAAGCACGTAGCGGGCCGCCGCGAACGTCTCCAGGCAGCCGCGGTTGCCGCACCGGCAGACCGGGCCCGACTCGTCGAGCGTGATGTGTCCGATCTCCCCCGCCGTGCCGCCGGGGCCGCGGTAGATCCTCCCGTTGATCACCAGTCCGGCGCCGACACCGCTGGCGACCTTGATGTACGCGAGGTCGCGCACGCCCCGGCCGCTGCCCCAGACCATCTCGCCGAGGGCGCCGAGGTTCGCGTCGTTGTCCACGTGCACGGGCACGCCGAGCCGCCCCCGCAGCTCCTCGGCGGGCTTGGTGCCGGTCCAGCCGGGCAGGATCGCGGTCGAGCCCAGGGTGCCGGACTCCACGTCGATCGGGCCGGGCACGCCGAGGCCGATCCCGGCGACCTTCGTGCGGTCCACCCCGGTCGCCTCGATCAGCCGGTTGACCAGCTGCTCCGCCCGGTCGAAGCCCTGCGTCGAGGAGGCGTCCACGTCCAGCGGCTCGGACTCCTCGGCCAGCACCTGGTGGGCGAGGTTCCCGATGGCCACCCGCAGGTGGGCGTGCCCGAAGTCCACCCCTATGACGATCCCGGCGTCCCCGCTGAGCGAGACGCTGCGGGCCCGGCGGCCGCCCGCCGAAGTGGGCGTGACCTCGACCGTCCCGCCTTCCTTCAGTTCCCGGACGATATTGGACACCGTCGCCGCGGACAGGCCCGTCGTCCGCGCGATCTCGGCCTGGGTGAGGGAGCCGGCCAGCCGTACCGCTCGAACGACCCGTTCCAGATTGGCTCGGTGCAGCGACGACTGCGACCCCGGAGTCTCCACGACGACCTCCTGCGCGCGGGGCCGCTTCGATGGGGGGCCCCATTCCGTGTCCAACTAGTGAACTCTAAGATGAGCTGTTCCGGTTGCCTCCCGTCAAGAGGTTGAACCGTTTCCGAGTACTTGTACACGTCGGCACCCGCCGCTCCCAGGGGCGGGTACGGCGGGTGCGTGAGCAAATTCAGAGGGTGACTTCAGAGGATCCCCGGGGGCGCTCCACGAGGCGGCCGCGGGGCTGCCCCGGGAGGGCCCGGGACAGCCCGGGACGTCATTTCAGGGCGCCCGCGGTGAGGCCCTGCACCACCTGGCGCTGGAAGACGATGTACGCGGCGAGCACCGGGAGCATCGCCATCACGAGGCCGGCGAAGAGGCCGGACCAGTCCCCCTTGTAGCCCTGGCTGACGGCCAGCTGCACCAGGCCCTGGGTGAGGACGTGCTTGTCCTCGTCGGTGTTGAGCACGGTGGGCAGCATGTACTGGTTCCACTGCCCCAGGAAGTTGAAGATGCCCACGCTGATCAGGCCCGGCCTGGCCATCGGGAGCATGATCTGGAAGAACGTCCTGGTGTGCGAGGCACCGTCCACGAACGCGGCCTCCGCCACGGTGCTGGGCAGGGTCCGGAAGAACGCGGTCAGGAAGAACACCGTGAACGGCAGCGAGTACGCGATGTAGACCAGGATCAGCCCGTGGATCGTGTTCAGCAGGCCCATGTTGTTGACGACGTAGAACAACGGGACCAGGGCGAGCATGATCGGGAAGCTCATGCCGCCGACGAACAGGTAGTAGATGAACCGGTTGCCCGGGAACTCGAAGCGGGCCAGCACATAGGCGGCCATCGAACCGAGCACCAGCGTGCCGATGAGTGAACCGCCCACCACCAGGACGGTGTTGAGGAAGTACTCGCTCATGTGGGCCTGGGTCCAGGCCCTCGACCAGTTCTCGAAGTGAAGCTTGTCCGGCAGCGACCAGGGCGAGCCGAAGATGGCGGCGTCGTCCTTGAAGGACGTCATCACCGCCCACACCAGCGGCAGGGCCACCATGACCGCCCAGATCACGAGGATGCCGTGGGAGAAGACGTTGAGGACGCCGCCCGTCTTCTCCTCCCTGGGGGGCGCGCCGCCGGCGCTGTCGGTCTTGGTGACGGTGACACCGGACTCGGCCGGTACCGGGGCGGGGGTCTCGGTCGTCTTCATCTGATCAGTACTCCAGCCGCTCGCGCCGCCCCAGCTTCATCACGACGGCGGCGAAGGCCAGCGTGACGACGAGCAGGGCGACACCGATGGTGGTGGCGTAGGCGGCCTGACCGTCACGGAACGCCTTCTGGTACACGTACAGGACCATGACGGTGGTCGAGTAGTCGGGGCCGCCGGGCCCGGTCGTCATGATGTGCACGACCGCGAACGATTCGGCGCCCAGAGCGAGGATGCCCATGTAGACCCAGCCGGACTGCACGGTGTCCCACAGCAGCGGCAGGGTGATGCGGAAGAAGGTGGTGATCCGGTTGGCGCCGTCGAGCAGCGCCGCCTCGTAGAGGTCCATCGGGATGGAGGCCATACCGGCGGAGAAGAGGACCACGAAGAAGCCGACCGTGGACCAGACGATCACCGCCATGACGGCCCACAGGGCGAGATCCGGGTCGCCCAGCCAGAGCGGCTGGACGTCGTCGAGCCCGACCGCCCGCAGGAACGAGTTGATCGCACCGCTGTCCGGGTTGTACGCGAAAGCGAACAGCAGGGCGACGATCGCGATCGACAGGACCTGCGGGAAGAAGTAGACGATCTTGTAGAACGCGGAGCCGCGGACCCCGGAGATCACCGGTCCGCCGCGGCGCCGCCGGCCGCCCACGTTGATCATGAAGGAGAGGAACAGCGCCAGACCGATCGTCACCACCGGTACCAGCAGGGCGAACAGCAGACTGTGCTGCAGCGACTTCCAGAAGATGTCGTCGTCCAGCATGCGTGCGTAGTTGTCGAGCCCCACCATCGTGAAATCGGGGCTCAGACCGGTCCAGTCCGTGAACGAGTAGTAGATCGACTGGATGAACGGCCAGACGACGAAGAGCGCGTACAGCCCCAGGGGGGCCGCCAGGAACCCCACGATGAACCGGTACTTGCCGTGCTGCATTGCTGGTGACCCCGTTCTGCGCGCGGGCGCCGCCGGGGCCGGCCCGGCACGAGGGTGCCGGACGGGCCCTGGCGGCGGATTCTCACTGGTGCTTGTAGTGCTTGATCGACGAGTCCTTGGCCGCCTCGTCGGCGAAGCCCTGGATCTTCTTGATGGTCTCGGCCGGGGTCGCGCGGCCGGCCATCATCTCGCCGATCCCGGAGACGCCGATCTTCTCCTTCTGGAGCTGCACGTACCAGTCCTGGATACGCGGGTTCACCACGTTCTCGCCGGCCTTGTCGAGCGCGGCGACACCGGCCTTCAGGCCGGGGGTGAGTTCGATGCCGTCGGTGCCGCCGTTGTACGCGGTCAGAGACTTCACCTTGCTGGTGAAGTTCTTCGAGGACGCCTCGCTGAGCATGATGCGCAGCTGCTCCATGCCGCCGGCGCCGTTCTTCGCCTTGGCGGGGACGACGAAGGGTTCGCCGCCGGAGGCCCAGATGGTGCCGAAGGGCAGCTTGTCGGAGGAGTCGAGACCGGTGGGCGCGGAGACGGCCAGGTCGAAGTCGGCGGGGATGACCTTCGCCGACTCGTTCTCCACCCAGGAGCCGTTCGGGATGAACAGCGCCTTGCCCTGGGCCCAGGCGGTCTGGGACTGGACGTGGTCCAGGCCCGGGGTGCCCTTGAGGACGTAGCCCTTCTGCTGGAGCTCGTAGTAGGCCTCGAAGCACGCCTTGACGGCGGGGTGCTTCCAGGCGTTCGGCTCCAGGTTGTCGATGGCGTCGAGCACCTCGCGCCCGCCGACCTTGCCGATCATCGGGTAGAGCGAGAAGGGGAGGTAGTACGGGTACTTGCCCGCGTACGTCCAGCCCGCCATGCCCTTCTTCTTGGCCTTCGCGCAGACCGCGAGCATCTGGTCCCAGGTCTCGGGATACTGCTCGTCGAGCGAGGCCAGGGCCTTCTGCGAGTACCAGACGCCGTAGACGGTGTAGGCGTAGTAGAGGATCCAGACCTGCTCGCCGTCGAACTGGCCCATCTCCACGATGCCGGGGCGCAGCGTGTCCCGGACCTTCTTGGCCGGGTCGTCGTAGGAGGGGGCGTCCAGCAGCTCGGTGAGGTCGGCGAGCTGCTTCTTGCCGACCAGGACGCCCATGTCCATCTGTTCGGCACCGGAGTTGTCGATGAGGTCGGGCGGGTTGCCCTGGTTGAACCGCGGCTGCAGAGTGGACTGGATCTTCTGGGTGGCGGAGAACTTGACCGCCGCCCCGGAGAACGCCTTCTCGTAGACCTTGACCGCGTCCTCGGCGTACTCCTTGCCGAAGCCGCCGTCGAACAGGACGAATTCCATCTGCGCGGTGTCATTGACGCCGAGCGGGTTCTGCTCGGTCTTCTTGCCCGCCTTGGCCTTGTCCTGGTCCTCCCCGCCGCCGCTGGCGCACGCGGACAGGAAACCCATCGCGGGTACGGAGACCAGGCCGAGCGCCGCGGACCGCTTGATCAGGTCGCGGCGGCCGACTCCGGTGGTGCTGTGGCCGAGAATGCCGTGGGTACGCGTGCCGTGGTCACGGGTGCCGTCGTTCTCGGCGGAAGTGGATCCCATGCTCAAGTCCTCGCCTTCTCCAGGACTCAGGCGGTGAACCGGATCCTTCCCGGCACCGCGTTCGGGTCAAGCTGGGTCGTGCAGGAAGTGCGGCCGGTGCCGGCGGCACCGGTGGTACGGGACGTCTGCTGTTCGAGGTGCTGTGAGGATGCCCCGGAGTGCCGACAGGTATAGTCCACTTCCCTCCGACGGAGCAAGATCGAACGCAAGGTTCACCACCGGTCTTTTCCGAGTTGAGACCTGGCGGAAAAACGATCGGTCGTCGCGTTTCGCAGCGGAAGAATCCCTGCCCCCGGACGCGAACGCCGCAGCCAACACCCTTGACACCACTCGCCACTTGGCCCACTACTGGTGCTTGCGCAGCAATTTTGACAACGTTGTCCAGCACAGGGAGGGTGCTCGCGCATGCAGCACGGAGTTCGGCACAGAGTTCGACTCAGATGGGGTCCGGCGGTCGTCGCGGCGACCGCCTTCGCCGTGGCAGCGGCCTCACCGGGCGTCGCGGTCGCCCTGCCCGGGGCCCCCGCCAAGGCCGACCGGGAGTTCGCTTCGTCGTTCGAGCCGGGGGAGCCCGCCCCCGACTGGCTGAACACGGTCGACACCGCACCGGGCGGCGAGAAGCGCGCCTCGGGCGTCGACGGCGGCTACAGCAGCGGCATTCCGGGCAATGTCACCGACCATGTCACGGACGTGCGCGCCAGCTCGGAGAACACGGGCGCCGGGGAGGTGAAGGAGAACCTCGCCGACGGCGAGCCCGGCAGCAAGTGGCTGGCCTTCACGTCCACCGGCTGGGCCGAGTTCGACCTGGACGCCCCGGCCGAGGTGGTCCGGTACGCGCTCACCTCGGCCAACGACCACGCCGAACGCGACCCGCGGGACTGGACCCTGAAGGGGTCGGCCGACGGCGAGAACTGGAAGACCCTCGACACCCGTTCGGGCGAGAAGTTCACCGAGCGGTTCCAGACCAAGGTCTACGACCTCGACGCGTCGGCCGTCGCCGCGTACCGGCACTTCCGGCTGGAGATCACGAAGAACGGCGGGGCGGACGCGCTCCAGCTCGCCGACGTCCAGTTCTCCACCGGCGACACCGAAGAGCCCGTCCCGCAGGACATGCTCTCGCTGGTCGACCGCGGCCCGAGCGGCTCCCCGACGGCGAAGTCGGGCGCCGGATTCACCGGAAAGCGCGCACTGCGCTACGCCGGACGGCACACCGCCGACGGGCGGGCGTACTCGTACAACAAGGTCTTCGACGTCGATGTGGCGGTCGGCCGGAACACCCGACTGGCCTACCGCGTCTTCCCGTCCATGGCGGACGGCGACCTCGACTACGACGCCACCCACGTCTCCGTGGACCTGGTCTTCACCGACGGCTCCCGGCTGAGCGACCTGCGCGCCACCGACCAGCACGGCTTCCCGCTGACCCCGCGCGGACAGGGCGCCTCGAAGGTCCTGTACGTCAACCAGTGGAACAACGTGACCTCCCGGATCGGCTCGGTCGCGGCCGGCAGGACCGTCGACCGGATCCTGGTGGCGTACGACTCCCCCAAGGGCCCCGCCAAGTTCCGCGGCTGGCTGGACGACATCTCGCTGACGACGGTGAAACCCGAACGGACCGAGGTCCACCTGTCCGACTACGCGGTGACGACCCGGGGCACCAACTCCAGCAGCGGCTTCTCCCGCGGCAACAACTTCCCGGCGACGGCCGTGCCGCACGGCTTCAACTTCTGGACCCCGGTGACCAACGCCGGCTCGCTGAGCTGGCTGTACGACTACGCGCGCGGCAACAACGCGGACAACCTGCCGACGATCCAGGCGTTCAGCGCGAGCCATGAGCCGAGCCCCTGGATGGGCGACCGGCAGACCTTCCAGGTGCTGCCCTCCGCCGCCTCCGGCACCCCGGACCTCGGCCGGGAGGAACGCGAGCTGGCCTTCCGGCACGAGAACGAGACCGCGCGGCCGTACTACTACGGGGTGCGGTTCGAGAACGGCCAGAAGGCCGAGATCGCGCCGGCCGACCACGCGGCGGTCATGCGCTTCACCTATCCCGGCGACGACGCGAGCGTCCTGTTCGACAACGTCACCGACCAGGCCGGCCTGACCCTCGACAAGGAGAACGGCACCTTCACCGGCTACTCGGACGTCAAGTCCGGGCTGTCCACGGGCGCCACCCGGCTGTTCGTGTACGGCGAGTTCGACAAGGAGGTCACCGGCGGCGGCGCGAGCGGCGTCAAGGGCCATCTGCGGTTCGACGCGGGCAAGGACCGTACGGTCACCCTGCGCCTGGCCACCTCCCTGATCAGCGTCGACCAGGCGAAGGACAACCTGCGCCAGGAGGTCCCCGAGGGCCGGTCCTTCGAGGCGGTCAAGAAGAGCGCCCAGCGGCAGTGGGACCGGATCCTCGGCAAGGTCGAGGTCGAGGGCGCCACCCCGGACCAGCTGACCACGCTCTACTCCAGCCTGTACCGGCTGTACCTGTACCCGAACTCCGGCTTCGAGAAGGTCGACGGCACCTACAAGTACGCCTCGCCGTTCTCGAAGATGCCCGGGCCCGACACCCCGACGCACACCGGCGCGAAGATCGTCGAGGGCAAGGTGTACGTCAACAACGGCTTCTGGGACACCTACCGGACCACCTGGCCCGCCTACTCCTTCCTGACCCCCGCCAAGGCGGGTGAGCTGGTCGACGGGTTCGTGCAGCACTACAAGGACGGCGGCTGGACCTCGCGCTGGTCCTCCCCCGGCTACGCCGACCTGATGACCGGCACCTCCTCGGACGTGGCGTTCGCGGACGCCTACGTCAAGGGCGTCGGCTTCGACGCGGAAGCGGCGTACGACGCGGCGGTGAAGAACGCCACCGTGGTGCCCCCGTCGTCCGGTGTGGGCCGCAAGGGCATGGCGACCTCGCCGTTCCTCGGCTACACCGGCACCGAGACGCACGAGGGCCTGTCGTGGGCGCTGGAGGGCTACCTCAACGACTACGGCATCGCGAAGATGGGCGAGGCCCTGTACGAGAAGACCGGCGACAAGCGCTACCGGGAGGAGTCCGCGTACTTCCTGGACCGCGCCCGGGACTACGTCAACCTCTTCGACCCCGAGGCCGGCTTCTTCCAGGGCCGCGATCTCGAGGGCGGCTGGCGCGTGGAGTCCTCGAAGTACGACCCGCGCGTGTGGGGTCACGACTACACCGAGACCAACGGCTGGGGCTACGCCTTCACCGCGCCCCAGGACAGCCGCGGCCTGGCCAACCTCTACGGCGGGCGGGACGGCCTCGCGGACAAGCTCGACGAGTACCTGGCCACCCCGGAGACCGCCTCCCCGGAGTTCAAGGGCTCCTACGGCGGAGTCATCCACGAGATGACCGAGGCGCGGGACGTCCGGATGGGCATGTACGGGCACTCCAACCAGGTCGCCCACCACGCCCTGTACATGTACGACGCGGCCGGACAGCCCTGGAAGACCCAGAAGAACGTCCGTGAGGTGCTCTCCCGGCTCTACACCGGCAGCGAGATCGGGCAGGGGTACCACGGCGACGAGGACAACGGCGAGCAGTCCGCCTGGTACCTGTTCTCCTCGCTCGGCTTCTACCCGCTGGTGATGGGCAGCGGCGAGTACGCCATCGGCTCCCCGCTGTTCACGAAGGCGACCGTGCACCTGGAGAACGGCCGCGAACTGGTCGTCAAGGCGCCGAAGAACAGCGCGAAGAACGTCTACGTGCAGGGTCTGAAGGTCAACGGCAAGCGCTGGAACTCCACTTCGCTCCCCCACTCGCTGATCGCGAAGGGCGGCGTCCTGGAGTTCGACATGGGCCCGCGGCCGTCGTCGTGGGGCACCGGCAAGGGCGCGGCGCCGGTGTCGATCACCCAGGACGACAAGGTGCCCACGCCCCGCAAGGACGTGCTGAAGGGCGAGGGAGCCCTGTTCGACGACACGTCGGCGACCGGCGCCACGGTCTCCACGGTCGACCTGCCCGTGACCGGGGAGCCGAAGGCGGTGCAGTACACGCTGACGTCCTCGGACGCCGCCGAGGCGCCCACGGGCTGGGTGCTGCAGGGGTCTTCGGACGGCCGGACGTGGAAGGACCTGGACGAGCGGGCGGGCGAGTCCTTCCGCTGGGACCGGCAGACGCGGGCCTTCTCGGTCGACGAGCCGAAGGCCTACGGCCACTACCGACTGGTCCTCACCGGTGAGTCGGCGCTGACGGAGGTGGAACTCCTGAGCTGATCCGGGCTCGGCCGAGCCGACCGCGCGGGAAGCGGGTCCGGGCCGTGGTGGCCCGGACCCGCTTCGTCGTGCATCGGGTTCAGCCGACCCGGCAGGGCAGGCTCGTCGTGCTGTCGCCACCGGAACCGGAGACGACGTAGCCGAAGGTGGCGCTCTCCCCCGGATCCAGCGCGCCGTTGTAGTCGGCGTTGTGGACCATGACGTTCTGGCCCTGGTAGGTGGCGTTGCCGCTCCACAGACTGTCGATTCGCTGACCGGCCGGGAGGGTCCAGTCGACCATCCAGCCGAGCATGGGGACGTTCCCGCTGTTGGTGACGGTCACCTGGGACTGGTAGCCGCCGTTCCAACTGCCCGTCGTGCTGCGGGTGGCGGTGCACTGGCCGGGAACCGGCTCGGTCGGGGGGTTGCCGGGCTGCTTGACGCCGGTCACCTCGCCGTTGCCGCCGTCGAAGACGACGTCGGAGCAGGAGTAGAAGGTCTCCGCGCTGTCCGACCGCTGCCAGACCATGTAGACGATGTGGCGGCCCGACTTGCCCTCCGGAAGCCGCCCGGGCCAGGAGTAGTTGGCCTCAACGGTGCCCGGGGACCCGTTGAGCGGCGGGTGGTCGACGGAGAGGAAGGGCTGCTTCTCCATGTCGTCCCAGGTGAGGGTCCGGGTCGGGTCGAAGCCGTCCTTGGTGATGTAGACGTAGAACCAACCCGGGTGCGCGGCCCAGGCGTTGTAGGAGAAGTCGACGGTCGCACCCGAGGTGAGGTGGGTGAGCGGCCAGTCGTCACGCGGCTGGTTGAAGCCGGTGAAGCTGGTGTTGCCGCCGCTGCACAGCTGCCCGTCCGGCACGAAGCCCTCGGTGCGGCCGGCGCCGTCGGAGCGCAGTACGGAGAACCAGTTGTAGAACGGCGTGGTGCCGCTGACCTGTGCGGCGGCCTTGCACGCCGGGTTGACCGGCTTGATCTCACCGGTGTCGGTCAGCCCGTCCTGCCAGCACAGGAAGGTCCGGCTGGCGGGCTTCATGGGCGTGCCGTGCGCCTCCGCCTCGCCGCCCGCCGTCATGACCAGGCCGACGGCCGGGAGGGTGGCGAGCAGGGAGACCAGGACGAGGAAGAGGGCTCTGGTGCGGGTGGGGAGGGTTGGTCGGGGAGCGTCAGCCCGCCCCATCATTGTCGGGATCATGACACACCTGTCCGTCGCTGCGGTTGCGGGTCGTGCGCAGGGGTGCGTGGGACCGAGCGGGACGGGAGCGCGCCTGCGGCGGGTTCCGGTCCGCCGAAAATATGGGAGCGCTCCCATCCCACTCGTCAGGGAAGGTAGCGCCGTACGCTCCGGTTGTAAACGGCTGACGCAGCGAGGGCCGCATCCCCGACGGACGGGGATGCGACCCTCAACTGTCTTGCGGTACCGCTTACTTGCTGATCAGGTCACTCGCCGACCGAGTCACTTGCTGATCAGGCTGCGCAGCACGTACTGCAGGATGCCGCCGTTGCGGTAGTAGTCCGCCTCGCCGGGGGTGTCGATGCGGACGACACCGTCGAACTCGACGCCGGTGTCGGTGGTGACCTTCACCGTGCCGGGGATGGAGCCGTCGTTGAGCTCGGTGACGCCGGTGACGGAGAAGGTCTCCTCGCCGGTCAGACCGAGCGTCTCGGCGGTGTGGCCCTCGGGGAACTGGAGCGGCAGCACGCCCATGCCGATGAGGTTCGAGCGGTGGATGCGCTCGTACGACTCGGCGATGACGGCCTTGACGCCGAGCAGCGCGGTGCCCTTGGCGGCCCAGTCGCGGGACGAGCCGGAGCCGTACTCCTTGCCGGCCAGGACGACCAGCGGGATGCCCTGGTCGATGTAGTTGCGCGAGGCGTCGTAGATGAACGACACCGGTCCGCCGTCCTGCGTGAAGTCGCGGGTGTAGCCGCCCTCGGTGCCCGGCGCGATCTGGTTGCGCAGGCGGATGTTGGCGAACGTGCCGCGGATCATGACCTCGTGGTTGCCGCGGCGGGAGCCGTAGCTGTTGAAGTCGCGACGCTCGACGCCGTGCTCCGTGAGGTACTTGCCGGCCGGGGTGTCGGCCTTGATGGCGCCGGCCGGGGAGATGTGGTCGGTGGTGACCGAGTCGCCCAGCTTGGCCAGGACGCGGGCGCCGGCGATGTCCTCGACCGGGGCCGGCTCCATGCCCATGCCCTCGAAGTACGGGGGCTTGCGGACGTAGGTGGACTCGGCGTCCCACTCGAAGGTGTTGCCGGTCGGGATCGGCAGCGCCTGCCACTGGGCGTCGCCGGCGAAGACGTCGGCGTAGGACTTGGAGAACATGTCCTCGCCGATGGTGTTGGCGACGACGTCGTTGACCTCGGCCTCGGTCGGCCAGATGTCCTTGAGGAAGACCGGGTTGCCGTCCTGGTCCAGGCCCAGGGACTCGCGGGTGATGTCCACCTTCATCGAACCGGCGATGGCGTAGGCCACGACCAGCGGCGGGGACGCCAGGTAGTTCATCTTGACGTCGGGGTTGATCCGGCCCTCGAAGTTGCGGTTGCCGGAGAGCACCGAGGTGACGGCGAGGTCGTGCTCGTTGACCGCCTTGGAGACCTCCTCCGGCAGCGGGCCGGAGTTGCCGATGCAGGTGGTGCAGCCGTAGCCGACGAGGTTGAAGCCGACCTTGTCGAGGTACGGGGTCAGGCCCGCCTTGTCGAAGTAGTCGGTGACGACCTTGGAGCCCGGGGCGAGGGTGGTCTTGACCCACGGCTTGCGGGTCAGGCCCTTCTCGACCGCCTTCTTGGCCACCAGGGCGGCGGCGACCATGACGTACGGGTTGGAGGTGTTGGTGCAGGAGGTGATCGCGGCGACGGTGACGTGGCCGTGGTCGAGCTCGTACTCCGTGCCGTCGGCGGCGGTGACCTTCACCTTGTGGCTGGGGGCCGCGTCGGAGACGGCCGGGGCGTCGGAGGCCGGGAAGGACTCCTCGCCGGCCTCGTCGACGTCGCCGCCGTCCTTGACGTAGTTGCGCACGTCCTGGGCGAACTGGGCCTTCGCGTCGGCGAGGACGATGCGGTCCTGCGGGCGCTTCGGGCCGGCGATGGAGGGCACGACCGTGGCCAGGTCGAGCTCGAGCTTCTCGGAGAAGTCCGGCTCGGCCTTCGGGTCCAGCCAGAGGCCCTGCTCCTTGGCGTACGCCTCGACGAGCGCGACCTGCTGGTCGCTGCGGCCGGTCAGGCGCAGGTAGTTCAGCGTCTCGTCGTCGATCGGGAAGATGGCGGCGGTGGAGCCGAACTCCGGCGACATGTTGCCGATGGTGGCGCGGTTGGCCAGGCTCGTCGCGGCGACGCCCTCGCCGTAGAACTCGACGAACTTGCCGACGACGCCGTGCTTGCGCAGCATCTCGGTGATGGTCAGCACCAGGTCGGTGGCGGTGGTGCCGGGCTTGAGCTCACCGGTCAGCTTGAAGCCGACGACGCGCGGGATCAGCATGGAGACCGGCTGGCCGAGCATGGCGGCCTCGGCCTCGATGCCGCCGACGCCCCAGCCGAGGACGCCGAGGCCGTTGACCATGGTGGTGTGCGAGTCGGTGCCGACCAGGGTGTCGGGGTAGGCCTTGCCGTCACGGGTCATGACGACACGGGCCAGGTGCTCGATGTTCACCTGGTGGACGATGCCGGTGCCGGGCGGGACGACCTTGAACTCGTCGAAGGCGGTCTGGCCCCAGCGCAGGAACTGGTAGCGCTCCTTGTTGCGGCCGTACTCCAGGTCGACGTTCACCTTGAAGGCGTCGCTGGTGCCGAACTTGTCGGCGATGACGGAGTGGTCGATGACCAGCTCGGCCGGGGCCAGCGGGTTGATCTTCGCCGGGTCGCCGCCGAGTTCCTTGACGGCCTCGCGCATGGTGGCGAGGTCCACGACACAGGGAACACCGGTGAAGTCCTGCATGATCACACGGGCCGGGGTGTACTGGATCTCCTGCGACGGCTGGGCCTGGGAGTCCCAGGAGCCGAGCGCTCGGATGTGGTCGGCGGTGATGTTCGCGCCGTCCTCGGTACGGAGCAGGTTCTCCAGCAGCACCTTCAGGCTGTAGGGAAGGCGTGCGGAGCCCTCGACCTTGTCCAGCCGGAAGATCTCGTACGACTCGTCGCCCACCTGCAGCGTGCTGCGGGCGTCGAAGCTGTTCGCCGACACGACAGTCTCCTTCATTGATGTACGCGTACCACCACACCGCAAACCGTGTGCGGCTACCGCCGCGTGGTGCCGCCACCCACGTCTCGACCGATCCGCTAAGGTAAGGCTAAGTTAGGTACCCCTTACCAGGGTGGCGGCTGCGGTGCACCTCGGCAGATATCTCGATGTCGAGATAACTCTAGTACACCGCGGCCGAATGGTCATGCGTGGGCCCGCTCACGGCACCCGGATACCGCCCTCCCGGGTACCCCGTTCCGGACCCTCCCCCCATCCCCGAATCCCCCCTCCCCCTCGATCCCGTCATCACCGGACCCGGACGGGGTATACGCACCGGGACGACGCCGCGAACCCGGCGCCATGACCCCAGGAAGGGAGACGGGGATGCCGCTCACGTTCCGCAAGAGCTTCAGGATCTTTCCGGGAGTGCGCCTGAACATCAACAAGCGCTCCTGGTCCATCACCACCGGCGGGAGGCGCGGCCCGCGCCACACCGTGAGCAGCACGGGACGTCGTACGACATCGGTGGATTTGCCCGGACCTTTCGGATGGCGCCGCACGCGCAGCACCCGCCGCACCGGGTAATATTGACGTTTTATCACCCGAATGGACCCACCCAAGGGGCCCCAGGAGGCGCCATCTCATATCTGAGATAGCCTCAGCCTCATGTCAGACGACTACCTCGTACGCATCGGCAAGCTCATCCGCGACGCCCGGCAACACCGCGGCTGGACACAGGCGCAACTGGCGGAGGCTCTCGGTACCAGCCAGAGTGCCGTCAACCGCATCGAGCGCGGCAACCAGAACATCAGCCTTGAGATGATCGCCCGCATCGGCGAAGCACTCGACAGCGAGATCGTCTCTCTGGGCTACGCCGGCCCCATGCACCTGCGGGTCGTCGGCGGCCGCCGCCTCTCGGGCGCCATCGATGTGAAGACGAGCAAGAACGCGTGCGTGGCACTGCTGTGCGCCTCCCTGCTCAACAAGGGCCGCACGGTGCTGCGCCGCGTCGCCCGCATCGAGGAGGTGTACCGCCTCCTCGAGGTGCTGGGCTCCATCGGCGTCCGCACCCGGTGGATCAACGACGGCGTCGACCTGGAGATCGTGCCGCCCGCCACGCTGGACCTGGACTCCATCGACGCGGACGCGGCCCGCCGCACCCGCTCGATCATCATGTTCCTCGGCCCGCTGCTGCACCGCCAGGACCGCTTCATGCTGCCGTACGCGGGCGGCTGCGACCTCGGCACCCGCACCGTCGAGCCGCACATGATCGCGCTGCGCCGGTTCGGCCTGGAGATCGCCGCCACCGAGGGGCAGTACCACGCGGTGGTGGACCGCGCCGTGCGCCCGGACCGCCCGATCGTGCTGACCGAACGCGGGGACACGGTCACCGAGAACGCACTGCTGGCCGCCGCCCGGCACGACGGCGTCACCGTCATCCGCAACGCCTCCTCCAACTACATGGTCCAGGACCTGTGCTTCTTCCTGGAGGCGCTGGGCGTCAGGGTCGAGGGCATCGGCACCACCACGCTCACCGTGCACGGCATGCACACCATCGACGTCGACGTGGACTACTCCCCCTCCGAGGACCCGGTCGAGGCGATGAGCCTGCTCGCCGCGGCCGTCGTCACCGAGTCCGAGCTGACGGTGCGCCGGGTGCCGATCGAGTTCCTGGAGATCGAGCTCGCGGTCCTGGAGGAGATGGGCCTCGACCACGACCGCAGCCCCGAGTACGTCGCCGACAACGGCCGCACCCGGCTGGTCGACCTCACGGTCCGGCCCTCCAAGCTGGAGGCGCCGATCGACAAGATCCACCCGATGCCGTTCCCGGGCCTGAACATCGACAACGTCCCGTTCTTCGCGGCGATCGCGGCGGTCGCGCAGGGCCAGACCCTCATCCACGACTGGGTCTACGACAACCGCGCCATCTACCTGACCGACCTCAACCGCCTCGGTGGCCGCCTCCAACTCCTGGACCCCCACCGCGTCCTGGTCGAGGGCCCCACCCGCTGGCGCGCGGCCGAAATGATGTGCCCCCCGGCCCTGCGCCCCGCCGTGGTCGTCCTCCTGGCGATGATGGCCGCCGAGGGCACCTCGGTGCTCCGCAACGTCTACGTCATCAACCGCGGTTACGAGGACCTGGCGGAGCGACTGAACTCGGTCGGAGCCCAGATCGAGATCTTCCGGGACATCTGAAGGTCTTCGGAAAAGACGCCGCCATACCCCTTCTGACCCGCATGAACGCGAGGCAAAAGGGGGCGTGGCGGCGCCTCTGGGACTTTTCTGGGACTTTTGACCGGAACCGAAGGCTTCATTTTGTGGGCCGGAGCGATTCCGGGAGAAGGGTCAGGGCAGGACCTTTTCCCGGCTCACTGCCCCGCGTGCGGGCGCCCAGAGCGTCAGACGAGCGTCATGACCGACAGCCCGTGCCTCTGGTCGGGGCAGAACACGCTGCCACAGCCATGCTCACCCGGCACGGGCCCACGCTGCTCGCTCCAGACACCGGCTCGCAGATCATGGCCCGCACCACATCCCGGCCGTCATAATGGAGTCATGTCCTCCAGCCCACAGCACTCCGCCCCCGCGCCGATGGACCTCTCTCGCACGGACGTCGAGGACCTCGCGCTGTATCGGGAGAAGTTCCGGAGGCGTCTGCCGGAGTCACTGGACGAGTTGCACGGCCCGGCCCAGGGGGTCGTGGAGCTACCGCTGCACATGGCCTGGTCCGGAATGACGTCGTACGACCTGGGCAAGCCTCGCCAGCGCATGGGCCTCTACCGCACCGTCCTGCACGAGGGCCTGCACGACGACCTGCCCCGCTACCTCAACCAGGGCCTGCTCCTCCAACTGTGGCCGGTGCTGCGCACCCTAATCGGCCGCACCGTGCGCACCGTATGGGAAGACGCCTTCCCCCAGCTCACCTCCCGAACCCGGGCAGCCGCGTGACGGACATGCCGGAGCTGCACACGCGGCTTCTGGCGGATGTGATCGCGCTCGGTTCCCCGTATCCCCTGGTCCTCACCGGCGGATACGCCGTGCGGGCGCATCGCCTCGTGAGCCGCCCCAGCCAGGACCTCGATGTCGCCACCGAGAACCCGGCGCCCATGGCCGACATCGCGGCCACGCTCCGCGCCGGCCTGGAGGCCCGCGGCTGGAAGGTGCACGCGCTGGAGACCGCCCCGCTGTCCGCCCGCTTCACCGTGTCCGACCCGGCCACCGGACAGGACTGCGAGGTCGACATCCTCAAGGAGATCTTCTGGCGGCCGGTCGCCCAGAGCCCGTACGGGCCCGTCCTCGCGGAGGAGGACGTGATCGGGACCAAGGTCCGCGCCCTCGCCGACCGCGGCGCGCCCCGCGATCTGATCGACGTGTTCGCAGCCTCCCGCCGATGGACCAATGCCGAGCTCGAGGAGTTCGGCCGCCGCCACGCCCGCGGCCGCTTCGAGCGTGAGGATCTGCAGGCGAACCTCACCGGCGCCGAGTGGACCGACGACGAAGCCTTCGCCGCCTACGGTCTCGATGACGCCACTGTCACCGCACTCCGCGCTTGGGCCGTGGAGTGGGCCGACGGCCTCGCGGCCCGTCTCCTCGAAGAGGCCGATAGTCCGGACATCGACTGATCAACTGGAGCCAGCCCTCATACGTCCCGACACGCTCGGCCTCGATGGTCCCGGCTGGAAGTCGGCGTGAACAGGTCAGCGTGCCGTGTGCACCGTGCTGCAGGCACTGCGCCCCTGCCCGCCCCGTGCTTCCTGGTTCCCAGGAAGCACGGCCGACTGGCCTGTCTCGATCAGGGCATGGCGTTCTCAATACCCCCGCTGCGGCCCCTCGAGTCGTTCCACTTCGCGCCGATCCGGGCCGTGGTCTCGGCCTCGACCAGCTCCCGGAGCATCCGCTCGGCCACATTGCGGACGAGCTCAAGCCCGTCTGCTGAACGTAGTGACTCAAGCAGCCGGATTAGGTCATGCTGAGACAGGGGCATCCTGCACCGTCTACGTTGAACTTCCGGTTCACCACGGAGAGTCGCACGATGACCCACCTTGCGGGCAGGGAGCGAAACTCCATCGGCACACGCCTCCGGCGCACTCCCTACCGTGATCGGCTACACCACGACAAGGGACGCCATCGAACGTTTTACAGGTGGGCGGGATCGCTGCGCTGATCACCTCGGATACGGGAAAATGGGGTTGGACGTCCCGGTCAGCCGATGGGCCTGCGATGCGGGCGAGCTCGTTTTGCAGGATGGCGATGGGGGCCGACCAGGGGACCACGGACTGTTGCCAGGGCATCGGTATCCGCTGCCGGGAGCACGCGTGTCAGACTCCGCCTTCTCCCTTGGCCCCTCCGGGGCGTCCGTGAGCACGGACGCATCGGGAGGGAGACGAGGATGCCCCGGCATCAGGACATGAAGGACGACATTATCCATCTGCGGGCTGCGGGAGTGGACTTGGGCAAGCGGTTCCTGCTCGCCTGCGTACGCACCCCGTCTTTGAAGCGGGTCGGCAGCTGGTCGTTGGAGACCCAGCGGTTCGGCACCACCACCGCCGAGATACGGCGCCTGCCGGCCTGGCTGGTGGACCGGCAGGTGGAGGTGGTGGTGATGGAGGCGACCTCGGACTACTGGCGCGGCGTCTACTACCGGCTGCAGCCGCACCTGAACCTGATGCTGGTCAACCCCGCTCACCTGAAAGGTATCCGAGGCCGCAAGACCGACCCCAACGACGCGGCCTTCCTCGCCCGGGCCGGGGCCTCGGGAATGGTGATGGCCTCCTTCGTGCCGCAGCGGGACATCCGCGGATTACGTGATCTGACCCGGCGCCGCACCGAGCTGGTCCGGGCGGCCGGCTGGGAGGCACAGCGGCTGGAGAAAAAGCTCGAGGACACCGGAATGAAGCTCTCGGCGGTCCTCAGCGACATCGCCGGCACCAGCGGCCGGGCCATTTTGGAGGCCCTCATCGCCGGGGAACGCGATCCCCGGCGCCTCGCCGACCTTGCGGTCGGCCGGGCCCGCAACAAGATCCCCGCCCTCGTCGAGGCACTGGACGGCGAGTTCACCGATCACCATGCGTTCATGGTCCGGCACTGCCTGGACGAGATCGACCGCTGGAAGCAGGTCATCACCGGATTCGACGCCCGGATCGCCCGGCTGCTGGCCGACCGCGAGCAGGACCTGGCCAATCTCGCCACCATCCCCGGGATCGGCCGCCTGGGAGCTGAGATCATCATCGCCGAGACCGGCGGGGACATGACCCAGTTCGCCTCCGCTCACCGCCTGGCCTCCTGGGTCGGGGTCTGCCCGGGGCAGAACGAGTCGGCCGGGGTGAGCCGGTCCGGCCGCACTCGCCCCGGCAACAGCAACCTCAAACGGCTGCTCGGAATCGCCGCCATGGTCGCGATCAGGAACAAGAACTCCTACCTCGGCGTCTTCTTCCGACGCCTGGCCGCCCGACGCGGCGGCAAACGAGCCCTGGTCGCCGTGATGCACAAACTCGCCATCGCCATCTGGCACGTCCTGCACGACAAGACCCACTACCGGGAACTCGGCGCCGACCACTTCACCCGACGAGATTCCGAACGCGCTATGCGGCGCATGCTCAAGGAAGCCAACAGCCTGGGTCTGACCATCCGCTTCGAGCCCATCACGGCCTGACCGACCGACTCACCCACGAGTCATTTTCGTGTCAGTCCCCGTCCCGGCCGGCACCGAACAGGAGGCGCAGGACTTCGTCGCCGCCGTCCGCAAGGAGCACGCCGACGCCACCCACAACTGCTGGGCGTACGTCATCGGAGCCGATGCCTCCGTCCAGAAGGCCAGCGACGACGGGGAACCCGGCGGCACCGCGGGCGTCCCCATGCTCCAGATGCGCCTGCGCCGTGACATGCGGTACGTCGTCGCGGTCGTCACCCGCTACTACGGGGGCGTCAAGCTCGGCGCGGGCGGGCTGATCCGCGCGTACGGCGGCGCCGTCGGCGAGGCACTGGACACGATCGGCACCCTCACCCGGCGCCGCTTCCGGCTGGCCACGGTGACCGTCGACCACCAGCGGGCCGGCAAGCTCCAGAACGACTTGCGCGCCACCGGACGCGAGGTGCGGGACGTGTGCTACGGCGAGGAGGTCACGATCGGGATCGGCCTCCCGGACGTCGATGTGCCGGCCTTCCGCGCCTGGCTCGCCGACGCGACCGCGGAGACGGCCGGGTTCGAGCTCGGCGGGGAGGCGTACGGGGACGCCTGAGCGGTCCCCGCGGGTTGCGCGCGTCAGCGGGCCATCTCCTCGTGGTACAGGACGCGCAGGCGGCTGCGGGCCCGGGTGAAGGCGCTCTCCGCCGACTTGTACGTGATCTCCAGCGCATTCGCCGTCTCGGAGGTGCTCATGCCTCGCGCCCGGGCGAGCAGGACGTCGCGCTCGCGGTTGCCGAGGCCCGTGACCTGAGTCAGCAGCCAGGCGCCCGCGGCCCGTTCGCAGACCCTGTGCTCGACCTCCGAGCCGGTGTCCGGCTCGGAGCGGCGCAGGATCTGGACCCGGTGGGCGAGCCGGCGGTCGCGCTGGGTGCCGCGCTGGTGGTCCACGCAGAGGCGCAGCGTGATCGTGGTGAGCAGCGCGGCGACCCGGGACTCGTCCAGCGCCTCGAACGTCACCGCGCGGATCATCGCCTCCTGGACGCAGTCCTCGGCGTCCGTGGTGTGGCCCAGCCGGCTGGTGGCCAGGCGCAGCAGGCGCTCGCGCTCGGCGAGTACCAGGCTCCAGCGGTGGTGGTGCCGTTCCGTCTTCGTGCAGGGGTGGGACAGGGCGTGCGTCACATCATCTCCCGCGTGCGAGGTCGTGGTGGCAGCGGCCAGCCTCGACGGGGGCGGTGCGGGAAACCTTGACGTATGCGTGCGGCGGTTCGGCCGGCGGCAGGTACCGTTCAGTGAAAAAAGAGAAAAGCCACATCGTGACGGGCTTCATTCACGAGCACGAAGCCGACCACATCGGTGGCACAACGATCCGAGACAGCGCGCACACGGGGGAGTGGGCAAGCGTGGTTCTTGTTCAGTTGTTGGGGCCTGTGGAGTACCGGGCCGCCGTGGAAAATCGAGTCGAACTGGGACAGGCCAAGCAGCGTTGCATCTTTGCGATGCTCGCGGTGAGCGCCAATGAAGCCGTCATGCCCGACGAGTTGATCGACTGGACGTGGGGAGCCGACCCGCCCCAATCGGCACGGAACATGGTTCATTCCTACATATCGCGGCTGCGCGGTGCCCTGGAGGGCGCCGACGGCGGAAAGGGGGCCACGCTGCGCCGCCGGCACGGCGGTTACGTACTGGAAGTCGAGGCCGATTCGGTCGATCTGCACCGCTTCCGCCGGATCGTGGCGAGCGCCCGTGCCGCGGGGCCGGACACCCGCACCGCCGTACGGCTGTTCCGGGAGGCGCTCGGCATCTGGCGCGGCAGGCCGCTCGCCGGGGTCGTGGGAGAGTGGGCCGCCCGGACCCGGCGGCTGCTCGAACGGGAGCGGTTGTCGGCCCTCGTGGAGTGCCACGAGGGCGAGTTGCGCCTCGGCTGCCGCATCGCACTCCTCGACGAGCTGTACTCGTTGGCCGACCAGCACCCGGACAACGAGCTGGTCATCCGCAACCTCATGACCGCGCTCCACCGCTTCGGCCGCCGCGCGGAGGCCGTCGAGGCGTACGAGGCGCTGCGCCGGCGGCTCGCCGACCAGCTGGGGGTGGATCCGGCGCACCAGACCAAGGCGCTGCACGCCCGGATCTTGCGCGCTGACCCGCACTTCGGCACGGCCGGGTCGCACGCCGACGCGCCTCCGACCGTGCCGCGGCAGCTGCCGCGGGGCATCCGCTGTGTGGGCCGGGAGCAGGAACTGGCGATGTTCGACGGGTTCGTCACCGCCGACGACGGCCGGCCGGTCACCCGGGTCATCGAGGGGCCGCCAGGCATCGGCAAGACGGCTCTGGCGGTCCAGTGGGCGCACCGGGTCGCGCACCGCTTCCCGGACGGGCAGATCTTCGTGGCCCTGCACGGCAGCAGCATCGGGGTGCGGCACGCGTGCGCGCACCTGGCGGGGCGGGCGCCCGCGCGGCATGTGCCCGCCGAGCCGGTCCGGGGTGTCCGGACGGCCGCACCCTCACGCGAGCGGATCCCCTCGGGCGAGGACGTCCTGCGGTTCGTGCTGCGCAGCCTCGGCGTGACCGTGCCGCGGGGAGAGACCGATGTGGCCGCGTTCGGCAGGGAGGTCCTGAAGGACCTGAGGGTGCTCGTCTTTCTGGACGACCTGGCCTCGCCGGAGCAGCTGGAGGTGCTGCTGCCGGGCCCGTCCGCCGGAGCGCTCCTGGTCACCACGCGCAACGCCGACCGCCTCGCCGGGATCGGCCCGCTACGTACCGTGGCGCTGCGGGAACTCAGTGTCCAGCAGTCCCAGCGGGTGCTCGCCGGGATCCTCGGCGAGCACCGCGTCGACGCCGAGCCGGGGGCTGTGTCCCGGATCATCGAGCTGTGCCGTGGTACTCCGCTGGCGCTCAGCGTGGCGGCGGAACAGGCGCTCGTGAGGCCCTGGCTGCCGCTGGCCGACCTGGCGGCGACGATGGCGGCCAGGGGCCGCTGAGCGTTCAGCCGGACGTGCCGCGCCCTTTCAGGGCGCAACCGCCAGCGCGTCGAAGAGCGTGCGCAGTTCGGTGATGCCCGCGTCGAGGGCCTGCTGCTGGTCCTCGGCGCGCGCGACCGCCATCGCTGTCTCGCACAGTCCGCCGTACAGCAGGTGGGTGAGGGCGGTCACCGAGTGCGGAGCGATGTCGCCGGTCTCGGTGGCGCGCCGGACCCCCTCCTCCATCATCTTCAGGCAGCCGGAGTTGATCTCGCGCATCTCCTCGGTGCCGAGCGCGCCCGGGGCGTCGAGCAGGTTGATGCGCTGGACGTCGGGCGCGAGGACCTCCACGAGGAAGGCCTTCGCGCCCACGAACACCGCCTCCCAGGAGCCCGGCTTCGCCTCCAGGTAGGCGTGGGCCACGATGTGGGACAGCCGGGTCTGTTCGCGTTCGTACACCGCTCTGAAGAGGTGCTGCTTGCCGGAGAAGTGGTGGTAGAGGGCGCCCTTGGTGAGGTGGGCGACCTCCACGACGGCATCCAGCGAGGTCGCACTGTAGCCGCGTTCCGCGAACAGCGTGCGGGCGGCGCGCAGCAGTTCCTCGATGGTGCCGTCGGACCGCTCACGCTGCGTCAGACGCGTTCTCGTACGAGTCGTGGGCATGTTCACACTTCCCGAGGTCGGACCGCCTTGAGCTGGCCTTCCAGGCTACACTCAGTTTCATTCCTTCCATACGTATGTATTCCGGTCGCCGCTGTCCCCGGTCCCGTCGGCCCTCAGCCCGCGCCGACGCGGTTCACGAACCGCAGGACCCGGTGCCAGGCGTCCGCCGAGGCGTCGGCGTACGTGTCGCGCTTGGCGTCGAAGAAGCTGTGCGGGGTGCCGGGGTAGGTGACGACCTCGCGGTCGACGCCCGCCTCCGCCAGGGCCTCGTCGAACGCCGTCACGTGGGCCGGCGGGATGCCCGGGTCGTCCCCGGCCATCAGGGCCAGGACCGGTGCCCTCAGGTCGGCGGCCCGGCTGGTCGGCCCGGGGGAGCCGTCCGGTCCGTCCGCCGGCCAGCAGTAGAAGCCGATCACGCCGGCCAGGTCGAAGTGCCCGGCCGCCGCCATCACCGCGAGCCGGCCGCCGATGCAGAAGCCGACCGTGAGGACGGCGCTCGCGGCGCCGCCCTCCTCGGAGCGCAGGTGCGCGATGCCCGCGCTCAGGTCGGCGTAGAGCTGGCGGGGGCTGAGCTTGGCCATGTGCTCGGCGTAGGGGAAATCCCTTTCCCGTTTTCCGGCGCCTGCCGTACGGCCGTAGTAGTCGATGACGAGCGCCCGTACGCCGTTCTCCGCGAAGCGTTTCGCCAGCTCCGTGTAGAACCCGTACAACCCGCGGACGTCGGGCAGGATCACGATCGCGGTGCGCGTGCCGCCGACCGGGGCGGCGGTGAAAGCGGCGAAGGTGTTACCGTCGTCCGCGGTCAATTCCAGATACCGGCTCTCGATCACGGAATCCGGAATCTGCGGTACCGGTGGAATGGCGTCTTCGTCGAAGCACATGGGCCGAGGGCCTCCGTCGTTCTGTGTAGTTCTGTGTTTCTTCTCGCTCGGTTCAGTGCGGGTTTCTAGTGTTCGGAAATATCGCTTTCTCCAACTTCTTCCAGGCTGAACGGAACCCGGAACGGGGGCACGCTCATGCCTTCGATCCGGTAGCGGTTCCACAGGTCGGGCTCGGTGATGCGGCCCGTCGCGTCTCCCTCGGCCGTGCGCAGCACCACGCCGGCGCTGCGGTCCCCCACCAGACGGGTCAGTTCCTCGTGCGCCTCCAGCCGTCCGTACCAGCGGTAGCGGCCGTCCAGCGGCTGAAAGCGGCCGGTGAGCCGGGCCCGGATCGTGAACTCGGTACGGCCTTCCACGACCAGCACCGCCGGACCCTCGTATCCGTCATCCTCCACAGTCGACTCCCTTCGTCCTAGGCGTCCTTCAGCCAACCGGCCTCGCGCCACACCTTCTCCGAGCGGCCGCCGATCAGGCCGATGGACTTGTAGTACGGGACGATCCGCTCGGCGCCGTAGGCTCCGTTGACCAGGCCGACGGGGTTGCTGCGGCCCGCTTCGACGCAGACCTTCGGGTCGAGGCCGGCCCGCTCGTACATCAGCGGGTTGTAGCGGTCCCGGCGGATGGACTTCACCACGGAGGCGAGAAAGTCGCGGAGCAGCTGAAGGCGCCGCTTGGAGAGCGTCGGCACGAACCGCTCCAGTTCGGTGCGGGCGAAGCTGATGTGCCGGGCCTCCTCCACGACATGGATGCGGGCCACCGTGCGCACCAGCGGCTGCACCGTCTCGTCGTTCGCCTGCTCGCGCTGGAAGCGGTCGAAGAACTCCTCGGTGAGCAGCAGCATCGCCCACAGCGCGGGCACCGGCGCGAAGGTCTTCAGCAGCAGCCCGGCGCGCTGCGTCTTCGGGTTCAGCGGGTAGAACTCCGAGCCCGTCTTCTCCACCAGCTGGGCGAACATGATCATGTGGCGCACCTCGTCCGCCACTTCGGTCAGCGCGAACTGGACCTGCGGGCTGGTGATGTCCCGCTTGTAGGCGTACCGCGACACCAGGTGAAGCAGGATGTGCTCGGTCCACACGCCCGCGGCCAGCGACGACGCCAGCTCCTCACGACTGAGCAGCAGCTTCTGCTCCAGGGACAGGGAGTCGTACAGCTCGGTGCCGAACAGGGAGATCCGCTTCTCGGGCAGGAACCACTTGCCCTCTTCCAGCGGTTCGTCCCAGTTGACGTCGACACGCGGGTCGTAGGAGTGCCGGGCCGACGCGACGAGGAGTTGCGTGGCCTTCTTGGTCTGGCGGACGAGAGGGTCCTCCGAGCGGCGGCCCGGGCGGTCGGTGGCGGTGGTCATCACGACTCCTTGTCCTGTGCTCGCTGAGTGCTTTCCAAAGGGGTGTCCGGCCGGTCGGCGTCCGCCGAGACCAGCTGGTGCACATCGACCGTGAGCTGCTCGCGGACCGGGCGGCCGGCCAGGATCTCGACCACGTAGCGGGCCGCGAGCACGCCGAACTGGTGTGATGCGTAGACGAGTTGCGGGACGCTGTAGTCCGGGTCCGTGCGGTGCGCGGTGACGTCGGCGACCAGGTCGGGCGGGACGATCTCCCGGGGGATCACCTTCAGCAGCAGCGTCCACAGGGCGCCCTCGGTGATGTCCCGATCGCTGATCGCGTCCGCGAGCGGTACGGGCTCGGCGCGGTAGTCGTAGTAGCGCACGTGCTGGGTGCCCGAAAGGTCGTAGCCAGAGACCACGGGCAGCCGGTGGCGTGCCGCCGCCACGTGCAGCGCGTACTTGGCCTGCCAGCCGCCGAGAGTCGTGACGTCCACGCCGTCGACGACCACGTCCACACCGTCCAGGAGCAGGTCGGGGGCGTCCGGGCGGACACCCACCGTGTCGACCCGGATCTCGGCGAACGGGTTGACCGACCGGATGCGCTCGGCGGCCACCTCCGCCTTGTTGCGGCCGATGTCGGCGTGCGTGGCGCTCTGCCGGTTGAGGTTGTTGAGCTCGTACGCCCCGGGCTCGGCGAGCACGAAGCGTCCCGTGCCCAGGCGGGCGAGCGGTTCGACGACCGCGCCGCCCGTCGAGCCGCACCCCGCCACCAGCACGGTGGCGGTGCGCAGCCGTTCCTGCACGTCGCCCGGGATCAGGCCCCGGTTGCGCTCGGTCAGGACCCGGTAGTAGGCCTCCGGGTCCTCGGGGACGTCGGCCGGGCCCGTTCTGGCCGCGGGGGCTGCGGCGGCGGTGGTCATATCCTCACCCTCCGGATCTCTCCTCCGACCCGGCCGACCAGCTGCTGGAAGCCGGCGAGGGGGTTCGACGCGTCCAGCGCGCGCTCCAGCCAGTGCACGAGCCGGTCCAGCTCCGTCCCGCGGGGGACGCGCGCCACGAACGGCTTGACCACCGCGCGCTCCACGTACGCCGGGAAGAGCAGGTCGTCCTCGGGCAGCGAGGGGCGGGTGCCCTCGATGACGGTGACCTCCTGGAGGCTGCGCGTGAGGCGCCGCACGGCCAGGCCCTCCTCGCCGTCGCCGACCAGGAACCGCGGCTGCGGGGAGAGGCCGGAGAGGACCGTGTAGAAGCCGAGCATCAGTTCCAGCGACAGCCGCAGTCGCAGGGCCGGGGAAGTGTCACGCTGCGAGGGGCGCTGCATCAGACGCTTGATCTCCCAGACCTCGTGCCCCGTGACCGGCTCGTCCAGGGGCACGTGGTGGAAGAGGTTGATGCCGTGGGCCACCTCGCACGGGAAGGGGGCACGATCCGGGTGGGTCACGGGCAGCGGGGCGGTGTCGGTCGTGGCGATGACCGACACGTAGCGCAGGATCGCGCCGGCCGACTCCTCCATGCCGATGACGTGGATCTCCTCGCCGTGTCCCGTGCCGAGCGGCTCGGCGAAGAGACCACGGGCGAAGGCGACACGGTCGCTGGCGAATCGGGACCGGAGGTACTGCGCGAGCCGGAACCCGTAGATCGCCAGCCGGTAGCGCTCGGGCAGCCGGGACTGCGGGACCGCGAGCACGGTCAGGCCGTCGGGGCGGCGGGTCAGGTACAGCGGATCGGCCTGCTCGGCCAGGCCCGCCAGGCTCATCCGGTCGTGCAGGGCCAGCATGTGTGCCACATAGCGTGCGCGGCGGGCGTCCTCGGCGGCCGCCGGGGTCCCGGCCGGCGGCGTCGCGCCGGTGACGGTCTGCGAGGTCATGCCGGCCTCCCCTCCCCGGAGGTGTCGGAGGACGGCGGCGTCGTGGCAGGTGCGGGCGCGGACTCCGGCACGAGGTCCGGGTCCAGCGACAGGCGGGTGCAGCGGGCCGCCGAGGCCACCGTGGCCTCGATGTACGACGCGGCCGAGAACGCGGCGGCCCGGGCCCGGGGCGCGGTGGTCCGGGCCGGCGGCGTCCGCGGAGCGGTGGTCCGGGCCGTGATTGCCTGTGGTGCCGTGGCCCGGCCCGCCGCCGTCCGGGGCGCCGTCGGCCGGTCGGTGTGCGGTGCCGGCGTCACAGCCGGCGCCCGTACAGCGCACCGGTGATGGCCAGGGCCAACACCTCCGGCGTGCCCTCGTAGATCCGGGCGCCGAACGACTCCCGAACCAGCTTCTCCACCGCGTGGTCACGGCAGTAGCCGCGCGCCCCGACGATGGACATCGCCTCCTCGGCCACCTCGATCGCCGCGCGGTCGGCGAACAGCTTCGCGACGGCCGGGCCGTAGACGGGGGCGGGCAGCATATTGTCCGCCTGGTGGGCCGCCTGGAGATACAGCAGCCGCGAGGCCTCGATCTTCGAGGACATCTCGGCCAGCTTGCGGGCCGTGAACTGGTGCTCGTACAGCGGCTTGCCGGCCTGGACCCGTTCGCCCGCCCACTCCTTGGCGATCTCGAAGGCGCCCCGGGCGACCCCAGTCGAGAGCGCGGCGACGATCGAACGGGCCTGGTTGGACTGGACGGTCAGGTAGTTCCAGCCGCCGCCCTCCCCGAAGGCGATGTTCTCCTCCGGCACCCGGACGTCCTCGAAGTGGAGTGTGGTGCCCAGGCAGGCCCGGTAGCCCATCTTGTCGGCCACGTCGCCGCGGGTGACTCCCCCGCTGTCCAGCGGCACGATGAACACGGTCAGTCCGGTGGCGCCCGGGTTGCCCTCGATGTTGGCGAACACGGCCGCCCACTCGGCGACCTTGCCGTTGGTGATGAAGCGCTTGACGCCGTTGAGAACGAAGTGGTCGCCGTCCCGGCGGGCCGTCATCACGTCCTCGGCCAGCTCGGCGTGCTCCGGTATCAGCAGGTCGCAGCCAGCGGTCTCCTCGGTGATGGCGTTGCAGGCCAGGACCGGCGCGTCCCCGAGGAACGCGGGAAGGAAGCGGGACTGGAGCTGCTGGTCGCCGGAGAACAGCACGGATGTCTGGCCGAGCAGCGAGGCGCCGAAGATCAGCGCCGTGCTGGCGCAGACCGAGGCCAGTTCCTCCATGGCGACGGCCACGCCGAGCACGCCCATGCCCCGGCCGCCGAGCTCCTTGGGGATGGTCAGGCGCAGCAGGCCCAGCCGGTGGCCGGCTTCGACCATCTCCCAGTCGAAGTCGTCGGCCGGGGCGAGGTCGTTGGCGAGGGTCCGCGGCTTCACCACGGTCTGCGCGAACTCACGCACTTCGTCGCGCAGTTCCTCCACCTCGGGCGGGAGCTGGAACAGCGACGGCATGGCCGCTTCGTTGAGTGCGCGCAGGTCGGAAAGGGTCGGGGCGTTCGGGACGGCGGTGGTGGTGGTCGCGATCACAGCAGCCGGCTTTCTGTGGTGGCGGGCGATGGTGGTGAACGGTGGCGGTGACGTCGCGGGCGGCGGGTACGGCCGGTGCCGTGCCCGCCGCCGCGCGACACGGAACCTGTGTCAGGCGGCGGACGGTGCCGGGACGAGCTGCGCGTACGCGCGTCCCAGCGACGGCAGGTAGTCCGCCAGCCGGCGAACCTGGGACACCGGGCCCTTCACGGCGAGGCTGCGGGCGACGATCGCCCGGGTCACGCCGAGCCGGCCGAGGAGGATGAGGTGCAGCGCCTGTGGCTGCACCTCCAGCCGCAGGCTCGCCGGGCGGGGCGCGCTGTCGTGCACGCCGTCGGAATCCAGCAGGAAGGCCGTGTCGGCGCCCTCGGTCAGGACGAACTGGAGGGAGAAGTCGCGCTCCTTGAGCAGGGCCGCGAACTCCGCGTCGGTGAGGGCCGCTCGGAAGGCGTCGATGAACAGTTGCGGGTTCTGAACGGTCACAGTCGTACTGCCTTTCGTCTCATGAGGCTGGTCAAAGGCTGGTCATCGAGGGCGGCGGGTCAGCGATGGGCCAGGACACCGGGGCGGCGCGGTGCCGCGTCGGCGAGAATCAGGTCGGCCGCACGCTCCGCGAGCATCACGGTGGGCGCGTGGGTGTGCCCACGCGGCAGGGACGGCAGCGCGGAGGCGTCGACCACGCGCAGCCCCGCTACACCCCGCACCCGCAGCAGCGGATCCAGTACGGCGTCCGGCTCCGCCCCCATGCCGCAGGTGCCGACCGGGTGGTACAGGGTCTCCGCGTGGGCCCGGGCCAGGGCATGCACCGTGGCGGAGTCCGGGTCGAGGGCCCCCGGCGTCAGCGCCGCCCCGAGCCGTCCCGCCAGCGCGGGCCGGGTCAGGACGTGCCGGGCCCGGCGCATCCCCTCGGACAGCACCCGCAGGTCGTCGCCGTCCGGGTCGGACAGATAGCGCGGGTCGATCACCGGGTGCGCCGCCGGGTTGGCGGAGGCGAGCCGGACGGTGCCGTGGCTGCGCGGCCGCAGCAGCACGACGCCCAGGGTGACGCCGTGTGCCTGCGGGGCCCGCCCCTGGTCGAGGAAGGGCACCAGCATCCACACGAACTCCAGGTCGGGCGCCGTGAGTTCGGGGTCGCTGCGCAGGAACGCGACGGCCTCCGCGAGGTTGGACGTCAGCCGCCCGCGCCGGCCGCGCAGGAAGTCGGCGATCTCGCCCCGCCGGTCGGTGACCCCCGGGGTCACCCGGCCGTGGGCCTCGAACGCCAGCGGGACGTAGAGGTGGTCGGCAAGGCCCCGCCCGACCCGGGGAGAGTGGGCGTGCACGGTGATGCCGTGCCCGCGCAGTTCGTCCGCGTCCCCCACGCCGGACAGCATCAGCAGCTGCGGGGAGCCGATCGCCCCCGCTGCCAGGATGACCTCGCCGTCGGCACGCACCTCGGCCGGTCCGTCGGCGGTCATGCAGGCGACGCCGACCGCGCGGCCGTCCTCGATCAGGATCCGCTCGACGCGGGCGTCGGTGAGGACGGTGAGGTTCTCGCGCCGCAGCGCGGGCCGCAGATAGCCGTCGGCCGCGCTCCACCGCCGTCCCTCACGCTGGGTGGCCCGCACCGGCCCGGCGCCCTCCGGTTCCAGCGGATGCCCGTCGTCCAGGGTGGGCAGTCCCGCCTCGGCACAGGCGCCCAGGAACTCGGCGGTGGCCGGGCTCGGATCGCGCAGGTTCTCGATGCGGATCGGCCCGCCGGATCCGTAGGCGCCCGTGCCGGAGCGGTCCTCGGCCCGCGTGAAGTACGGCAGTACCTCCTCGGCCGACCAGCCCGTGCACCCGTCGTCCTCGGCCCAGCCGTCGAAGTCCGCGCGGTGGCCGCGGGTCCAGATCTGGGCGTTGAGCGAGGACGAGCCGCCGAGGGTGCGCCCGCGCGGCCAGTTCAGACTGCGCCCGTCGAGCCCCGGCTGCGGGGTCGTACGGTAACCCCAGTCCGCCGACGTGCCGAACAGGGCGGGAAACGCCGCGGGGATGCTGATCTCGGCGCGCCGGTCCGGGCCGCCCGCCTCGATGAGCATCACCTGTCCGTCGCCGCCGGCGCTGAGCCGCTCGGCCAGCACACAGCCGGCCGAGCCCGCGCCGATGACGACGTAGCGCACGGTGCGTTCGGCGCCCATCACGTCTCCGCGCGGTGTGCGATCCGCGCGCCGAGGGCCTTGACGATCTCGGCGGCGAGGGCGGCATGCCCCTCCATCGCGAAGTGGATGCCGTCGGCGCTCATCAGGTTGGGCCGCAGCCGTACGGGGTGGTGCCACATCTCGATCAGCACGGCGTCGTGGCGCCGGGCCACCGCGCGGATGCGTTCGTTGAGGGCTGCCGTACGGTCGCTGAAGACCGCCAGTTCCGGTACCGACTCGAAGACGTTGGTCACGGTGAACGTGAAGATGTCCGCACCCTGGGCCCGCAGCGCCTGGTACATGGCGTCCAGGTCGGCCTCGACACCGTCCAGGTCCGGCTCGGCGTCGAACAGGTCGTTGCCGCCGGCCGCCACGTTGACCAGGTCCGGCTCGAAGGCGAGGACCTGGTCCAGCTGCTCGACCCGCACCTCGCCGGTCCGTTTGCCCTTGACTCCGGTGTTCAGATAGCCGAAGTCGGGCTTCCCGGAGCCGAGGGCGGCCGAGATCCGCAGCGGCCACGGCACCGGGGCGTACCCCTCGCTGGGGTCGCCGAGACCGGCGGCGAAACTGTCGCCCATCACGGCGAGCCGCTGCCACGGGGCCCCGCGCAGCAGGCGTACCGACTCCTCGCGGGAGAGCGTCAGTGGGTCGTCCGTCTCGCTGCGCAGATCGAATGTCGTCATCTTCTCGTCGTACCTCTCTGGGCGGGTGGGTGGATCAGGCGGCGTCGCTCGGTGCCGCCTGCTGCTGCTCGACGAAGTCCTCGATGTCCTTGACCGTGGTGATGTCGGCCGTGGCGCTCGTACCGAGGTCGATCAGCGTGAACTCCTGCTCGATCCGGAGCGAGAGTTCGATGACGGCGAGCGAGTCGTAGCCGAGTTCCTCGACGAGCCGGTCCCCGGAGTGCGCCTCACGGGCGCCGAGCGGGCTCATCTCCCCGACGATCCGACGGACCTGTGCGCGCAACGTACCGTTGTCCATGTCCCCTTTGTTCCTTTCCGTGTATCTCTGATCTCAGGCCCGCTGACTGCTTCGTGTGTCGGGGCCGGCGTTCCTCAGGCCGAGGCGGCGCGGATCGGGTGCGGTGCGTTCCAGCGCTCCGCGTAGGCGTCGAGGGCGGTCTCCACCGCAAGGTCCCAGGAGGCGACGGCCTTCTCGGTCAGGTGCGGCAGACCCACCAGACGCAGCTGCTTCGCCAGGCGCTCCCGGGCGATCTCGACGCTGCCCCGGATCTGGGCGGCGCGGCTGAGCAGGGCCGCGCGGAGTGCGGGCGCCGGGTTGTGCCGGGAGGGGCCGATCAGGACCCAGGCCGCCGCACCGAGCGACTCGAAGTGCGCGTCCTCGATCACCTGGGCGAACCCGCCGGCGACCCCGTCCTGCGCGGCGCGCAGACCGAAGGAGACATGCCGCGACTCGTCCCGGGTGACGTTCGTGAGCCCCTCCTCCAGGGCCTCCAGCTTCAGCCGGCGGGCCATGAAGCGGGTGGTGCGCAGGGCCGTCGCCGCGAGCACGCCCTCGGTGATCAGGTGGTAGTAGATGAGCGCGCGGTACCAGGACTCGCGGTCCTCCCCGTCGGCCCGCACCGCGTCGGTGGCCCGGGTGAGCACGGGGGCGAACACGTCCGAGTAGTCGGCACCCTCCTCGACCGAGTCCAGAGTCATCCGGCAGCTCTCCTCCAGATACGTCTGGAAGAACCGCACGTGCCGCGCCTCGTCGGCCAGCTGGGTGCACAGGAAGATCCGGTCGTCCTCGGTGGGCGGCGCGTCGATCAGCGCCCCCAGCGTGTGCGTCACCGTGACCTCGCCCACCTCCAGCTCGCCGAGCGAGCCGAGCATCTGCTCACGCGAGAAGGGGGTGAGGGCCTGCCAGGTCGCCGCGTCCCGCGCGGGGTCGACCTGTGCGACGGCCCACTGCTGGCGCTCCCAGCGGCGGTACAGAGCCGCGGAGTTCGCGAGTCGGCCGCGCTGCTCGGCGGCGGTCTCGGGGGCTGTCTCGGTGACGTCGAGTACGAGCCCGGCGGTCGTGACGCTCATGTTGCTGCCCCATCCAGTTGCGGTGCGGTCGGTGCGGTCGGTTCTGTCAGGTGGTGGTGCTGGTGTGTGCTGTGCAGTACGTCGCCGGCGAGCGTGCCCTCGCCCGCCCGGCGCCACAGCAGCCGGCGGCGCGGCTTGCCGCTGGAGGTCCGCGGGATCGTGCCGCGCCGGGCCCGCACCACGGTGACGGCGACCGAGGTGTCCAGGGCGGAACGCAGCGTGCCGGTCACGGCCTCCAGCCAGCCGTCGCCGGGCGCCTCCACGACGATCACCGCGCCCGGGCGTCCGTCGCGGGCGCCGAGCGCCACCGCGCAGCGGCCCGGTGGCACCCCGGGGACCGAGACGAGCGCCGCCTCCAGGTCCTCGGCGTGCACCTTGCGCCCGCGGACCTTGAGGCTGTCGCCGATCCTTCCGACCACGTACAGCTCGCCGTCGAGCAGGAAACCGGCGTCGCCGGTGCGCAGTCCGTCCTCGCCGAAGGGCCTGTTGGCAGCGGGGTCGGACGACTCGTAGCCGTCTGCCACGGACGTGCCCCGGACCCGGATCTCCCCGAACGTGCCGTCGGGCAGCGGTGCCCCGTCGTCGTCGACGACATCGACGGCGGTCCCGGGCACCGGCGTGCCGCAGGAGGCGATCCAGCCCGCGGCGTCCTCCGGCCGGTCGAGGCCCAGGGTGCCCGAGCCGACGACGGTCACCGGCACCCCGGTGTTCAGCGGGCCGGCCGGCCGGACCATGCGTGCCCCGACGCCCGGGCGGACGCCAGTGACGGCGAGCGTCGTCTCGGCCATGCCGTAACAGGGCGTGAGAGCGCGGGAGTCGAAGCCGTACGGGGCGAGCCGCTCGGTGAAGTCGGCGACCACCCGCGCGTCCACCCGCTCGGCGCCGCTCATCGCGACCCGCCAGTTGGAGAAGTCGGTGTTCTCCAGTTCCTCGTCGCGCACGCGGGACGTCGCGTATCCGTAGCCGAAGTTGGGTGCGGTGGTGATGGTCACCCCGTGCCGACCGTGGCAGTCGAGCCAGCGGGCCGGGGAGCGGATGAAGTCGACCGGGCTCATCAGCCACAGGTCGATCTGGGCCACGACGGAGCCCAGGAACGTCCCGATGAGGCCCATGTCGTGGTAGAGCGGAAGCCACGACGAGCACGAGTCCTCGCTCGTCACCCCGAGCCAGCCGTGGATGGCGCGGACGTTGGCGGTGAGGTTGTCGCCGGTGACTCGGACCCCCTTGGGGGTACCGCTGGAGCCGGACGTGAACTGGAGCAGGGCGAGTTCCGCCGTACGGCGGGCCAGGCCGTCGGCGTCGGGCAGTCCGGCCGGGGCGGGCAGCACCAGGGGCCTGCCCGCCCCGGCCTTCGCGCACGCCGCGCCGGCGAGCGGGGCGAGCCGGCCGTCGGTCAGCACGGCGGCCGGGGCGGCGGCGCCGAGGACCGCGGCCGCGTGCTCGGTGAAGGCCTCGTGCCCGCCGAAGGCGACGGGTGAGGCGATCGGGGACGGGGTGGCTCCCGCGTACATGGTGCCGAGGAACGCCGGGACGAAGGTCTCGGGCTCCTCGATGAGCAGGGACACGACTCCTTTGGTGACGCCGTTCGCGTGCAGGAAGGCGGCCGTCCGGCGGGCCGCCGAGGCGATGCCCGCGTAGTCGCTCAGGTGCCAGCCGCCGTTTCGGTAGTAGTGGATTCCACGCTCGGGCGCGGGGGAGTCCAGCCAGTCGAGGACTGCGTTCATCAATTCCCCTCATCGAACCGATGGGCTCTCGTCCTGTGTTACGGGCTGGGGGATGCCACCCCTCGCGGCAATCGCGGTTTTCCTGAAGCGCCCGGTGAGCTCCGGTGACGGGGGAACAGAGAGGACGTCGGCCGGGCGCGCCACCCTGTGGGGCGGGGCCGCGATTCCTTCGGAGTCGCGGCCCCGCCCGGGCCGGCCGCAGCCGCGGGGGATGTGACCGTGGCCGGCGTTCGGAGTGGTGCAGGTATCAGCCCCGGTCCGCGGACGGCGTGGCGGCGGCCTCGGCCTGCGCCCTCATATGGGCATGGATCTGCTGCTGGGTCTCGGCGATCTGCGCCATCGACTTCTTGGTGAACATCCAGAGCGCCGGCACCGCGGAGGCGGCGATGAAGATGCCCGCGAGCAGGAAGGCGTTGAGATACGGCTGCGGCTTGCTCAGGTCGCCCGCCGCGAACACCGCCGCCATTGAGGCGACACCGACCGACCCGCCGAACTGCCGGGCGGTGGTGCTCATACCGGTGCCGGTGGCGAACTTCAGCGGGTGTACGGAGATGGACGCCGCGGTCGTCACACTGGTGAGCGCCGCACCGAGCACCGCCCCGCCGAGGGCGCCGTACGGCAGCCACAGGGCCAGGAACTCCCGCTCGGAGCCGAGACCCGTGTACGCCCAGATGCTCAGCCCGAGGAAGGCGGCGGCGGCCACGATGACCACCGGCCGCTGCTGCTCCGGCTTCAGACGGCGGCCCACCCAGATGGCCGCGACCGCGGAGAGCACCGCGCCCGGGGTGACGGCGAGACCCGCCTTGAGCACGGAGTAGTGCCAGATGGTGGTGAGATACAGCGGCCCGGACAGGAACCAGACGAACAGACCGGCACCCAGCAGGAACGCGGTGAGATTGGCCGCAGCGAACATCGGCGTGCGCCACAGCCCGGTCTCCACGGCCGGAGCCGGGTGCTTGCCGGAGCGCAGCAGCGAGTAGGCCACGAGGACGACACCGGCGCCGATCCAGCCCCATGTCCTGACCGCGTCCCAGCCCCAGTCGCCGCCCTTGGTGAGGCCGATGACGACGCCGGCGATGCCGAGGGTGACGGTGGCCGTGCCGAGCAGGTCGGGCAGCTTCGAGTTCTCCACCGGGCGCTCGGGCAGACGCAGGGCGCCCAAGAGCACGGCGAGCCCGATCGGGACGTTCAGGACGAAGACCGCGCGCCAGTCGATCTCGCTGACCAGCAGACCGCCGAGCGAGGGGCCGGCGGCGGCGGCCATGGAGCCGGCCGCGCCCCAGATGCCGATGGCCTCGGCCCGCTTCTCCGCGGGTGTCTCGGACAGGACGAGCCCCAGCGCGGCGGGGATCATGCCGGCCGCGCCGATGCCCTGGACCGCGCGGGCGGCGATGAGCGTCTCGATGTCGGGTGCGACGGCGCAGGCGAGGGACGCGACGCTGAACAGCGCGACCGACCACAGGAACAGCTTGCGCCGTCCCAGGACGTCGGCGAAGCGCCCGGCCGGGGTCAGCAGGGCGGCGAAGAGGATGCCGTAACTGGTCACCACCCAGGTCAGGTCGGTCACGGACTCCTTCGGGAAGTCCTCGTGCAGGGCCGGGAAGGCCACGTTGACGATCGTCGTGTCGAGGAAGGCCATGAACGTGGCTGCCGACGTGAGCAGCAGTGTCTTCCCCGCGGTCGAGGGCTCGGCGTTAGACGCGAGCGTGCCTGAGGTCACTGTCGATCCTTCCAACTAACATTCCTTGGGTATGTGAGTACATACCGTAGGTATGTGACTGTCAAGCGGAAGCCACGGGGGATGGGGCGGTCCCCGCGCGTAGCCCAGGGGAAGGCAGCCAGCGAGGCAGCAGGCGGGGAGCGAGGCCGCTGCTGCCGGCGACGACAGGAGTCCCGTGTGAACACCACGCACGCCGCGCATGCCCCCGGGCCGGATCGCCACCATGCGGTTCTGCTCGGCATCGGGGACTACCGGCCCCGACGGATCGTCACCAACGAGGAGATCTGCCGCACCCTCGACTCCTCACCCGAGTGGATCCAGCGCCGCAGCGGTATCCGCACCCGCTGCTTCGCCGGGCCCGACGAGACACTCGCGGAGATGGGGGCCACGGCCGCCGGGAAGGCGCTCGCCGACGCCGGTGTCGCACCGGCCGAGGTCGACCAGGTGCTGGTCGCCACCATGTCGGACATCGGCGCGGCGGGCACCGGGGCGGCGGCGGACGGGCTCGCCGCGGAGATCGGACGCCGGCTGGGGATACCGGCCCCCGCCTGGCAGCTCGGTGCCGCCTGCGCGGGTTTCACCGTGGGACTAGCCCTGGCAGCCGCGTCCGTCACGGCCGGCCGGGCCCGCACCTGTCTGGTCGTCGGCGTGGAGCGGATGTCGGACATACTCGACCCGCTCGACCGCTCGACCGCCTTTCTGTTCTCGGACGGGGCGGGCGCGGCCCTGGTGGGGCGCGGCACGGAGCCGGGCATCGGCACCGTGGTGTGGGGCACGGATCCCGGGCTGCGCGAGACGATCACCGTACGGGAGGAGCCGGAGCACGGAGGTCCCGTCATCCGGATGCAGGGCTCGTCGGTCTTCCGCTGGGCCGTGACGCACCTGCCCGAGGTCGTACGGGAGGTGCTGGCACGCTCGGGTGTCGGCCCCGGCGACGTCCAGGCGTTCGTCCCGCACCAGGCCAACCTGCGCATCATCGAGGCGGTCACCGAGAGCGTGCGCTTCCCCGCCGGGGTCGCCGTGGCCCGCGACATCGTGGACCAGGGCAACACCTCGGCGGCGTCGATCCCCCTGGCCCTCAACCGCATGCGCACCTCCGGCACCCTCCGTCAGGGAGACCTCGCGGCACTGGTGGGCTTCGGGGCAGGACTGACGTACGCCGGGATGGTGGTACGCATGCCTTGAGCGCTCAGGTGCCCAGCAGGGTCCGCAAAGTGTCCGCCTCCGGCACGGCGAGGGTCTCCGCCAGCCGCAGCGCACGGCGCCAGGGACGGTCGGGGCGGCCGTGGTCCGGCGCGGTGCCGGCGGCGCGGCCCCAGGACAGCAGGGCCCGTACCTCACCCAGGGGGTGGCCCGCCGCCCGGTACAGCGCGGCCGCCCGGCGGTAGCCGGCGATGGCGGCCGCGCAGCGTCCGGCAGCCATCGCGCAGTCCGCCTCCGAGACGAGCGTCTGCGCCGTGACCAGGCGCATGTCGCATCGCTGGAGGACGCGCCGGGCGCGTCGTCCGGCCGCCAGCGCCTCCTCGTACAGGCCGAGCCGTACATAGGCGGCGGCACTCTCGGCCTGGGCGCGCGCCGCTGCCTGCCAGTAGTGGATCTGCTCCGAGAGCAACAGCGCCTTGCCGAAGCTGTGCATGGCCAGATCCGTTTGTTCCGCCGCGGCCTCGACGCTGCCCAGCCTGATCAGGCAGTCCGCCTCGATGCGCGGGTCCGACAGATGGGGCACGGCGACGTGCGCCTCCCGCGCGGTGATCACCGCGCGGGTGTGCTCCCCGAGGTCGCTGAAGAGGGTCGCCCGGCAGGTCAACGCGATGGCCACGCCCTCGTGGAAGTCCATCTCGTGGCTTGCCGTGATCGCCATCTCGCACCACTGGTCCGCCTTCGCGTACTGACCCAGCTGACGCAGTGACAGCGCGATGTAGGCGGGCAGCCGGATCTGCCCGAACCGGGAACCGGCGTGCTCCGCCAGCTCCAGCGAGCTGCGGAAGTCGCGCAGGGCGGACACCGGGTCGCCCGCGTCGTAGGCGTTGCGGGCCAGTCGGCCCAGGGCGTTGGCCTGCCCCGCCAGGTCGCCGAGACTCTCGTGGATGCGCAGCGCGGCGCGCAGGTACCGGTTCGCCAGCCCTATCGCCCCCACTGACCAATACGACCGGCCGAGGACGGCCAGGGAGAGCGCCTCCCCGGCCCGCCACGACGAGTCCCGGCTGATGGTGAGCGCCTCCCGGGCCAGCCGCCGCTCGCTGGAGTACCGGCCCTTGCGGTACCGCGAGTCGGCGATGTTGAGCAGCATCGCCGTGTTCGCCCGCGGGTTGCCCGACTTGGCCGCCGCGTTCTGCGCCGCCTCCACCGCCGCCGACCAGTCGTCGCCGCCCGGATGCAGCCGGATGAAGCCGAGCATCGCGTCGGCCAGCCGCCAGCTCGCCGGTCCCAGCCCCAGCTCCGAGGCGAGCTTGATGGCCGCACAGAGGTTGGCCTTCTCCCGGTCGAGCCAGGCGATGCCGACCTCGCCGTCCTTGCCGTTCAGCATTCCGGGGTCGTACGGATCGTCCGTCACGGGATCCGGCCCCGTCTCGGGCCCTTCCTCCGCCCGGCCGCCCCCCTGACCGAGGGAGGCCCCGACCGCGGCCCGGTGCGCCCCCGACATCTGGATGCCGTTGGCGAGGCTGGCCCGCTCCACCGACTTCCGGTACCACTCCAGAAGGCGCAGCAGGACGTCCCGGTGCGTCTCCCAGGGGTCCTCCTCGGCCGCGCGCCCCATGGCGTACTCCTTGACCATGTGGTGCATCCGGTACCGGCGCGGGGCACACTCGGACAGCAGATTCGCCCGCACCAGCGCACCGAGCCGGTCCTCCAGCACGGCGAACGAGCAGTCCGCCAGCGCCGCCACCGCGTCCCGCCCGAACTCGGTGCCGGGGATCACACCCAGCTGTCTGAACAGCTGCCGCTGGGCCGCCGCCAGCTTGCCGTACGACAGGTCCAGCGCCCGGCCCATCGCCCCGCGCGCGTCCGTGCTGTCCGCGATCGGGACCCGTGCGAGCACCTTGTCCAGCGGCTCGTCGGGGTGGTTCGCGGCATAGGCACCGCTGAGCCGCACGGTCAGCGGCAGCCGCCCGGAGGCCCGTACGATCCCGGCCGCCGCCTCCGGCTCCCTCGCCACGCGCGCGCTGCCGACCAGCGAGGCCAGCAGGTCGAGCGCCGAGGTGTCGTCCAGGGCGTCGAGCAGCACCTCACCGGCGAAGTAGGCGGCGGTCAGCCCCGGCATCCGGTCCCGGCAGGTCACCAGGACCGCGCTGCTGTCGACGCTCGGCGGCAGCAGATGGCGCACCTGCTCGGGGCCCGCCGCGTCGTCCAGGACGAGCAGCACCCGCCGTCCGACGAGCAACGTACGGTACAGCGCTGCCCGTTCGTCGAGCCCGAACGGGATGTCGGCGGCCGGCAGCCCCAGCGCGAGGAGGACCCGGGCAAGCGTCTCGGCGGGTTCCAGGGGCGGTAGATGCCGGTCGTGCCCCCGCAGTGCCACGAAGAACTGCCCGTCGGGGAAGGACGCGCGAGCCCGCTGCGCCCACCGCAGTGTCAGCGTCGTCTTGCCGGCCCCGGCCATGCCGCTGATCACGGCGAGGTTGCCGCCCTGTGGCCCGGTGGCCGGCGTCGAGGCGCGGGGCGGCGTCAACAGCGCGTCCAGTTCCAGCAGTTCCCTCTCCCGGCCGACGAAGTACCCGGTGTCGTCGGGCATCCGTAACTGCTCGTGGGCCCGCGCGGTGACGGACGGCGCGGCGCCCCCGTCCTCCGGCGGCCGCTCCGGGCGCAGCAGCCGCTCACCCGCCCTGCGCAGCGCCTCACCGGGACGTGTCGACAGCTCGCGGGCCAGCCGCGCCCGGACCGCCTCGTACGTGCGCAGCGCCGCCGCCGGGTTCCCGCTGTCGCGGTGGGCCAGGACCAGACGGAGTGCCAGCTCCTCGTCGTACGGCCGCTCCTCGGTCAGTCCCTGGAGCTGCGTGAGGATCTCCTGGGGCCGGCCGAGTCGCAGCTGTGCGTCGAAGAAGTCCAGCAGGGCGGCCCGCCGTTCGCCGTCCAGCGTCGTGCGCAGCGACTCGACGCGGGTGCCCCACAGGTCGCCGAGCGCGGCCCCCGACCACTGTGCCAGCGCGGACCGCAGCAGCCCGCAGCGCTCCTCGTCGTCCCGGACCGCGGCGGCCCGGCCCGCCAGGTCTCGGAACCGGTACAGGTCCACGGCCGCCGGGTCGACCCGCAGGACGTACCCGCCGCCCTCGGACAACAGGACCGGTCGTCCGGGGGCGGCGGCCAGGACCTTGCGCAGCCGGGTCGCGTACCCGGCCAGCGTGTTGCGTGCCTGCCGCGGCGGCCGGTCGTCCCAGACGAGTTCGGCGAGCCGCTCGCTGGGCACCACGTTGTTCACGTCCACCAGCAGCATGGCCAGCAGGCTGCGCTGGCGCGCGTGCCCGATGTCCAGGTCGTGCTCGTCGGCCAAGGCTCGTACCGGTCCCAGCACCCGCAGGTCGATCACAGTGGACTCCGCTCAAGGTTCGACAGTGGCCGGGCGACCTCATGGATTCCTTCGCAGTGCGCGCTCAAGAATTCTCGAACACGCATCGGAGAGCAATCACTTTGTGCCGTTCATGGCGAACGTAACGTGGCCGTACGGGATTCCGGGCGATGTGACCATTCATGGCTGTATCGCCATGAATGACGGTGGCGGACCGAGGTCCGTGACGGATCAGGTGCCGACGGGCGTCAGCGTGGTCGGTGCTGACCATGGGGAGGTCGGGATACAGCCGGATCTCGAGTGCGCTTTCGGCCCGTCCGCCCGCGCCACACGACGCCGCCCGCCGAAGGCACAGTCCCGGCGATGACCGACTGGTCGCGACTGTCTGCACAGCCCGGTCATCGGGATAACGTCCCTACCGGAGGTGGCACCGGCCGGCCTCAGTGGACTCCGCGCGCGTCGCCGCGAACACGTCAGCCCACGATCGCGCAGGGCAAAGCCGAACGTGGACATCGAAGCGTGATCACCGTCTCACACGGCACCTGCACAAGCTGCATAGAGCCGAAAGAGTGGCCGCGGACCGCGGGAGTCCCCTGGGACTTTTCTGGGACTTCCGGCTGCATGAACGGGCACGAGCCTGAAACAACCGAAAGAACATTTCCGCACCCATGAGGGCCGGGCCCGTCAAGAGGCGCAGACGATCCCCGCCTGCGGCTTTTCGGTGGGATGCCGGGGCGTTTTCCTTGCGGATCTTCCTCGTGTCAGGCCGTGGGATCGCCGCATGGGAGGGGTCCAGTTGGAGCGCCCGGAGCCCCGCGAGAAACGAGCGGGGCGAGGACGAACGAGGTGGAGGCCGACGAGCGGCGATCGAGAATGGAGGCCGAGGAAGCGTCACCGTTGGTCGTGGATACGGTCGTTGCGATCCCCGGAGTCCGTGCTGGTCGGCAGAGTGGTCTCACAAGCACCCATTCGGCGTCCGGCCGCCAGGGCCGGCGCCATGACCATGGTGCGGGGATCCGGGCTGCTCAGTCAGGTCATCGAGCGCGGCCATCCGGCCGTCTCATGCGGAAAGGCGAGCTCACCCGGGGGCTGCGACCGCCCGTGGCGGTTGTCGGCTGCTGTCATCGCGCCCCCCGCCGGTCGTGTGGGGCCTGCACATCGCGCAGCAGGTGGTAGGCGCGGGCCAGCAGGCGGCGGGCCACCTCAGTGGTGGCGATCTTCTTGCCGCGGCGGTGCGCGAGGCGCTGGTAGGCATCGGCGAACTCCGGCGACCGCTTGGCGGTCTGGGCGGCCTCGCACAGGATCCACCGCAGCCAGGGCGAGCCCTGTTTGGAGATGTGCCCGTGCCGCACGGTCAGGTCCGAGCCGCGGACGGTGGGCGTCAGCCCGGCCCAGGCGGTGAGCTTGCGCGCGGAGGAAAAGCGGCTGATGTCCCCGACCTCGGCCACGATCACCGAGGCGGTGAGCGTGCCGACCCCCGGCAGCCGGGTGAGCGCCTTGACCCGGGGGTCGCCCCGCGCCTGTGCGAGCAGCTGCCGGTCGAGGGCGTCGATCGGCTCTTTGAGGGCGTCCATCAGGCCCAGCAGATCGTCGACCACGTGACGCGAGGCGTCCGGCAGGTCCAGGCCGCCCAGCCAGGCCCGGCCGGGGGCGGTGAAGCAGCCGCCGGGCCGGTCGCTGCCCTGGTCCGCCAGGACGGCGTGGATTCGGTTGCGCAACAGGGTCCGCAGCCGCACCAGCTGACAGCGGTGCCGCAGCAGGGCCCGCTGCTGCCGCACCTGAAGCGGGGCGATCCACGCCTCCGGCAGCAGGTCGGCCCGCAGCAGCTGGGC
>NZ_JAESIF010000219.1:0-1698 GCF_016757295.1 Streptomyces sp. M2CJ-2
TCCCGTCGCCCGTCCTGCAACCGCTCTGGCTCCGGAACTCCACCACCGCACCGTCCTGCGCACTGCAACTGCGGGTACTGCGGCCCGGCAGTTCGTCTCTGCCGGGCCCTGTTGATCTCAGCTACGAGAGAAACCATAACCACACCACCCCCCGATGTCTACTGCGGCTGACATAGATTTCCGCGTGTTCGACGGTGAGGTAATCGACCTCGAACAGCGACGGGGCAGGCGCACGACCGTCACCGCCCGGTCGACGGGCCGGGCCGGGGCACCAGCACCGGGCAGACAGGACCCACGAGCCGGCAAGGAAGCAAAACCGCCCCGTGGGCAACGAGCGTCACGAAACGGTGACTGCTCCCCCATACCGGCACAGCCGTCCCATCGAACCGCTGGCCTCAGCACACCTGTTACCGCCCAGGGGGACGACGTGACCAGCCCACACACCGCACCGCGTCCACCGCGCCCCGTCCCCCGGTGGACGCGGAAACGCCATGTGCTTCCCGCTCTTGGCCTGGCCTTCCTGATCGGCCTGGGAGCCGGGTCCGGCTCCAAAGCCGATGACGCCAGACCGGCCTCTGCCACGCCGCAGCCGACGGCCACCGTCACCGCCACGATGACCGCCACCGCGGAGGCTGAGCCTGCGCCCACGGTCACCGAGACCGTCGAGGTCGAGGTCACCGAAACCTATGGAGCTCGGGAAGTCATCGCTACAGGCGAGAGCGGCAATGCGGCGTCGGCCGGCACCCTCTCTGCGTGATCGTTTCACTGGTGTACCAGGTGGCCCGGAAGCCGCTGTCCGCCCCGACGGTCCTGCTGCGCCGCGACACCTCCAAGGACGCCAAGCTGCTCGTGCTGTCGAAGGGCCCGGTCCGCTACGAGCCCACGGACCGGTTCTGGTTCGCAAGTGGGTCCGCCAGGACGAGATCGATGCCAGCACCCGGCCGGAAACGATAACGGAGGAGTCCACGCAGAGGCACCGTCACGTTGACTGGCCGGGTGGGATGATCTTCTGGTTGGTCGTGCCGGGGAGGGGTTCGTTCGTGTCGTCCGCGCCGCCGTCGTACTAGGGGCACCGGTACCCGGTGGAGATCATCTCCTCCTGCGTGGGGCGGTGCTTCCGCTTCCCGCTCGGCTTCCGCGAGGTGGAGGAGCCGATGCCCGGGCGCGGCGTGCTCGTCTCCCACGAGACGGTCCGCCGCTGGTGCGCGAAGTGCGGGCAGGCCTGCGCCGCCGCCGACCCGGGGGACACGTGGCATCTCGACGAGGTGTTCGTGAAGATCGGCGGGGTGCGGCACTACCTGTGGCGGGCGGTGCACCGGCACGGCAACGTGCTGGACATCCTGCTCCAGTCGAGGCGCGACGCCAGGGCCGCCCAGCGGTTCCTGGCCAAGCTGATGAAGAAGCAGCGCCGGGTGCCCCAGGTGCTGGTCACCGACCAGCTGCGCTCCTCCGGCGTGGCCCACCGCGAGGTCATGCCCTCCGTCGAGCACCGCTGTCACCGGGGCCTGAACAACGGGGCCGAGAACTCCCACCGGCCCCCGCGGCAGCGCGAGCGCGCGATGAAAGGCTTCCGGTCGGTGGGTGCCGCCCAGCGGTTCCTGGCCGCGTTCGGCGGCTTCTCATCCCACTTCCGGCCCCGCCGCCACCGGATGACCGCCCCCGAATACCGCACCGAGATGACCCTCCGCTTCGCCATCC
>NZ_JAESIF010000220.1:0-1689 GCF_016757295.1 Streptomyces sp. M2CJ-2
AGCCTTGATCCACCGAGGTGGTTCGAGAGTGATCTTCTGATCGATTTCTGCGTCCGTTTTGGGCTGGTGGCCGGATGTGGACAGGTGGTATCTGCTGGTCTGCCCAGCTTTTCCACGGGTTCGGTTCCGGTCGGGCCCTGGTGGGCGGGGTGGACAAGGGGCTGTCAGACGGATCCGGGTGATGGGCCGTGGACCGTGTCGAGCAGGCGTGTCCAGGCGTGCCGCCAGGGCCAGTTGTTCGGTAGGTGCAGGGTGATGCGGCGGGCTGAGCGAGCGATCCGGGCGGGAACGTTGACCAGGTGCGAGCGGAGGGTTGCGGTGGTGGCCCTGGCGTGGAACGCGGAGGCCAGGGCGCCGGCGGCCCGCAGCAGGTTGTAGGCCATCGCCCACAGGGTCAGCCAGGCCGCGTTGGCGTGGAAGTGCCCGGACGGCAGATGGGCCAGGGCGGAGGCCTTGCTGTCGGCGATGACCTGCTCGATGACGGCGTGGTGGCGGTGCTCCCGCTCGGCCCGCAGCGTTGCGGCGGGCTGGTCGGTGAAGAAGGGGTGGTAGCGCCAGACCGGGAAGAGTTCGCCCTGGTCGCCCACGACGGCGGGTTTGGCCAGGTCACGGACCCGGCGCACGATCAGTCGGGCGGTGACCCGATCTGCTTTCTTCCGGCCGGCGAACGCGGTGTAGGCGGGTATCTCGGCGACTTCGGCGTCCGAGATGAGTTCACCGGTCTCGGGGTCGGGCACCGCGGTCGGGTACGTGATCTGCTGCCAGGCGTCGTTGGGGATGCCGAGGACGGCCCGTTGGACGGAGGGGTTCATCCCGCAGGTGATCGAGAAGTGGGCTCCGGCCCGGCGGCAGGCGGCGATCACCCCGGCGTTGTAGAACTGCGAGTCGGCCCGCAGGATACGGGTCCCGGTGCAGCCGGCCTCTCGGGCGGTGGCCAGCGCCTCGCTCACGAATTTCGGGGCGCCCCGGGAGTCTGCTGCCTTGCCGCGTCGCATCCGTGCTCCGGCGATCACCGGCCTCGACTGGGGTGTGCAGACCGTGGCGAGGAGCGGGTGCAGGGTGCGGATGCCCTTGAACCGGCCGTACTCGGCGCCCTGTTTGGCCCTGCCGTAGACCCGCTTGTGGGTGGAGTCGACGTCGACGAAAGCCACCTCGCCCGCGCCCGGCAGCAGCGGGGTGTGCGTGGCCAGTTCCGCGAGGAACCTGCGGTGCACAGCGTGGAGTTGAAGAGCGTGTCCGTGGGTGAACGCACGCAGGAACGTGCCCAGCGTGGACGGGGCGCGAATACCGCCGAACACCGCCGGCATCGCTCCGTGGCGCAACATCGCCAGATCGTCGATGCTGTCCGCGCCCGCGGCCATGCCCGCGACGATGCTGGTGACCTTGGCGTCCGCCGCCGCACCCGCCCCGTTCTTCGCCCCGGTCAGCTTCACCCTCCCCGTCACCAGCCGCGACAGCCCGCACCGCTCGGCCAGCCGCAGCACCGGGACCAGCCCAGCCTGCGCGATCAGATTCGGATCATCGAACGCAGCGGATACCGCCGCCGGCGTATGGGAAACTTGCATCTCGGAAGTGCCTTGCCGATTGTGCGTGCTGGAAGCCTCAAGAACTCCCATCATCGCAGGTCACAAGGCACTTCCTCGTTTCAAGAAGAGTTATCCACAGACATCGAATCGGTGGATCAAGGCT
>NZ_JAESIF010000221.1:0-1680 GCF_016757295.1 Streptomyces sp. M2CJ-2
ACGACACCACCCCGCCCACACCCGGATCAGTAAATCCCCAGCTCAGCTGTCCCCTGGAAGGAGCCGCACCCAACGAGCATGACCTGGAAAGGGAAGGCGCCAAGGCCCGGGCGGTACCAACCAATAGAGACAACGCGCGGGTACAGGCAGCCAGCATCTGGCCGCATTGGATGGGCAGCCCAACGGATGGGGAGCAACAAGCCAGCAGACCACAGAAGGAGGACGACTCCATGGGAACAGTGCTAATTGTTGCGTTAGTCGTCGCTGCCATCGGGATCATCGTCACCAAGCTGGTGAATGCCGGACGACGCGAGGCGCAAGCGGAGAAAGCTCGACTGGCCGAGGAAGCGCGCCGCCAGGCCCGCCGATCCCTGGACGCAGTCTGGTCAATGGACGATCGCCGGTTCGAGGAGTACATCGCAGACCTGTGCCGCCGGGACGGATGCACCGACGTGAAACGAGTCGGCGGCGCCGGCGACCTCGGGGCCGACGTCACCGGCCTCCTGCCCGACGGCCGCCGGGTCGTCATCCAGTGCAAGTGCTACGCCAAGCACCGCACGGTCGGCAGCCGCGACATCCAGACATTCAACGGCACCGCCCGCGCCGAACACGGCGCCGACGTTCCCGTCTTCGTGGCCTCGTGCGTCTTTACGAAACCGGCCCGCGACTTCGCCGCCAAGCACCAACTGGTACTCATCGACATCAACCTGCTCGGCTTCTGGAACAGCGGTACCACGCTGACCTCGTTCCTGGACCTGGACATCGGCAGATCCGGCACCAACCGCAAACTTCACCCGGACCACGACTGACAGGAGCCCTGACGCGCGACATTCCTTCCGAGGCGGCCTGTCGACTCGGGGACGGTTCCCCCACCATGGGTGCACCGGAGCGCGACTCCACCGCGTCCCCACTGGGAGGAACCGTGAGACGCTCGCCCATCCTCGTAACCCTGACTGCCGTCCTGACCGCCCTCGCCGCCGTGTTCCTGACGGCACCCGCCGCATCGGCGGCGCCGACCGCCGTACGCGGCGGCGACACGTTGTACGGCAACGGCGGCGCCCGATGCACGGTCGCCTTCAACGCCCTTGGCGGCAGCACGTACTACGGCATCCTCGCGGGGCACTGCGCGGGTACCAGCACCACCTGGTACGCGGATTCGGCCCGCACGGTGCCCGTCGGCACCACCGCCGGATACAGCTTCCCGGGGAACGACTACGGGCTGGTCCGCTACACCAACACCGCCCTCTCCTACCCCGGTGAGATCAACCTGGGCGGCGGCGTCGTCCGGGACATCACCGGGGCCGCCGCTCCCCGGATCGGACAGTCCGTCTGTCACCTCGGTCGAAGCAGTGGAATGCACTGCGGCATGGTCACCGGGCTCAACGCCACGGTCAACTACGGTGGTGGCAACCTCGTCTACGGCCTGATCAAGACCAACGTCTGCTCTGAGGCGGGCGACACCGGAGGTCCCGCCTTCTCCGGTACCACGGCCCTCGGTCTGATCTCGGGCGGCAGCGGAAACTGCACCTCCGGCGGCACCACCTTCCACCAGCCGATCACCGAGGTTCTGACGGCCTACGGCCTGACCCTGTACTGACGGCCCGGCGCCGGGCGAGCAATGCTCATGACTTGTGGATCGTCCTCGGGAAGGCATGCGAAGGGCGTACCTTCCCGAATGAT
>NZ_JAESIF010000222.1:0-1663 GCF_016757295.1 Streptomyces sp. M2CJ-2
CGGCGGCGAGCTCCTCCGGGGTGGGATGGCCCCGTACGACCTTGATCACAGCGGCTCCTGGGGGGCTAGAAGGGGGGCTGGCAGGGGGGCGGGCAGGTGGCTAGAGGGGGATGTTGCCGTGCTTCTTGGGCGGCAGCGACGCGCGCTTGCTGCGCAGCTGGCGCAGCCCGCGCACCAGGTGCCGGCGGGTCTCGGACGGCATGATCACCGCGTCCACGTAGCCGCGCTCGGCCGCGGTGTACGGGTTGAGCAGCGCGTCCTCGTACTCCTGCATCAGCCTCGCCCGGGTGGCCTCGGCGTCCTCGGCCTCGGCCAGGGCGCGCCGGTGCAGGATGTTGACCGCGCCCTGCGCGCCCATCACCGCGATCTGCGCGGTCGGCCAGGCCAGGTTCACGTCGGCGCCCAGGTGCTTGGAGCCCATCACGTCGTAGGCGCCGCCGAACGCCTTGCGGGTGATCACCGTGATCAGCGGCACCGTGGCCTCCGCGTAGGCGAAGATCAGCTTGGCGCCGCGGCGGATGATGCCCTCGTGCTCCTGGCCCACCCCGGGCAGGAAGCCGGGCACGTCCACGAAGGTGAGCACCGGCAGGTTGAAGGCGTCGCAGGTGCGCACGAACCGGGCCGCCTTCTCGCTGGCGGCGATGTCCAGGCAGCCGGCGGACTGCAGCGGCTGGTTGGCCACCACGCCCACCGGCCGGCCCTCGACGCGGCCGTAGCCGGTGAGGATGTTCGGCGCGAACAGCGGCTGGGTCTCCAGGAACTCGCCGTCGTCCAGCACGTGCTCGAGCACCGTGTGCATGTCGTAGGGCCGGCTGGCCGCGTCCGGGATCAGGGTGTCCAGCTCCCGGTCCTCGTCGGTGACCGTCAGGTCCGCCTCCTCCGGGAAGGCCGGCGGCTCGGCGAGGTTGTTGGACGGCAGGTAGGACAGCAGCTGCTTGACGTAGTCGATGGCGTCCTTCTCGTCGCCGGCCAGGTGGTGGGCCACCCCGGAGGCGGTGTTGTGGGTGCGGGCGCCGCCCAGCTCCTCGAAGCCGACGTCCTCGCCGGTGACCGTCTTGATCACGTCCGGGCCGGTGATGAACATGTGCGAGGTCTGGTCGACCATCACGGTGAAGTCGGTGATCGCCGGGGAGTAGACCGCGCCGCCCGCGCACGGGCCGAGCACCAGGGAGATCTGCGGGATCACCCCGGAGGCGTGGGTGTTGCGGCGGAAGATCTCGCCGTAGGCGCCCAGCGAGGCCACCCCCTCCTGGATGCGGGCGCCGCCGGAGTCGTTGATGCCGATGATGGGGCAGCCGGTCTTCAGCGCGAGGTCCATCACCTTGACGATCTTCTGCCCGTAGACCTCGCCCAGCGCGCCGCCGAAGACGGTGAAGTCCTGGGAGAAGACGGCCACCGGGCGGCCGTCGACGGTGCCGTAGCCGGTGATCACGCCGTCGCCGTAGGGGCGGTTCTCCTCCAGGCCGAAGTTGGTGGAGCGGTGCCGGGCGAACTCGTCCAGCTCCACGAAGGAGTCCTCGTCCAGCAGCAGGGCGATCCGTTCCCGGGCGGTGAGTTTGCCCTTGGCGTGCTGTTTTTCCACGGCGCGTTCCGAACCGGCGTGCGTCGCCTGGTGGATCCGTTGCTGCAGGTCCGCGAGCTTCCCCGCGGTCGTACGCATGTC
>NZ_JAESIF010000223.1:0-1658 GCF_016757295.1 Streptomyces sp. M2CJ-2
CCTGGATCCACCGCATGACGGCCGGCTGCGGAAGGCGGAACGAGAAGAGGTGCCCGCTGACCTGCGATGATGGGAGTTCTCACGCTTCCATCCGCTACAACCAGCAAGGCACCTCGTAAGTGAAAGTCTCCCACAGCCCGGCGACGGTGTTCGCCGCGTTCGACGAACCGAATCTGATCGCGCATGCCGGGCTGGTCCCGGCCATCCGGCTGGCCGAGCGGTGCGACCTGCCGAGTCTGGTGGCCCAGAAGGTGAAGCTGGCCGGCGCGAAGAACGGCGCGGGCACGGCAGCGGAGGCGAAAGCCCTGTCCATCGTGGCCGGGATGGTCGCGGGCGCGGACAGCATCGACGACTTGGATGTCCTGCGCCACGGTGGCCTTGCCCGCGTGTTCGGCGGGATACGGGCCCCCTCCACGCTGGGCAGCTTCCTGCGCGCCTTCACCTGGGGACACGTACGCCAACTTCAGTCCGCGACACGCGCGTTCACCTGCCACCTGGCCGCCCACACCGGACTGGTGCCCACGACGGACGAGGTGGTGTTCGTGGACATCGACTCCAAGGTCAAGCAGGTCTACGGCCCGGCCAAGCAGGGCGCCTCCTTCGGCTACACCAAGGTCCGCGGGCTGCACTTCCAGATCGTCACGGTCAAGACATCCACCTGCGCGCCGGTCATCGTCGCCACCAGACTGCGCAGGGGGTCGGCCGGCTCCGGCAAGGGGGCGGCGAGTCTGCTGCGCGAGGCGCTGACCACGGTGCGGGCCATGGGAATCACCGCGCAGATCCTCGTGCGCGCCGACTCGGCGTACTTCTCCCACAAGGTCGTCGACGCCTGCAGAAAGGCCGGAGCCCGTTTCTCGCTGGCGGTCGCGGTCACCAAGAAGATCCGCGAAGCGATCGCGTCCATCGCCGAGGACGCCTGGACACCGATCAAGTACACCGACGCCGTCTGGGATGACGAGGAGGAACGCTGGGTCTCCGACGCGGAGATCGCCGAGATCCCCTTCACCGCGTTCACCAGCAAGAAGAAGCAGTTCCACACCACAGCCCGGCTCATCGTGCGCCGCGTGAAACGCCTGAACCCGAAGACGGTCCCGGAAGGACAGGCCGAGTTGTTCGGCGTCTGGCGCCACCATGCCATCTTCACCGACAGCCGCTTCGAACTGGTCCAGGCCGAACCGATGCACCGCGAACACGCCCAGGTCGAACAGGTCTTCGCCGACCTGGAGGACTCCGCCCTGGCCCACCTGCCCTCGGGGAAGTTCACCGCGAACGCGGCCTGGCTCACCCTGGCCGCCACCGCCTACAACCTCACCCGCGCGGCCGGACACCTCGCCTCTGCCTTCCATGCACGGGCACGGACCGGCACCATCCGCCGCCACCTGATCCACGTCCCCGCCCGGATCGCCACCGGCGCCCGCCGCTTCACCCTCCACCTGCCCGAACGCTGGCGCTGGGCCGACGACTTCATCGACCTGTGGACAGCCACCGGACAACGCATGGTCACCTGACCCACGCGACCGCCCTGCCCGCCCACGACCCGAAAGACCTCGGAGACCCCGCACCGGACGGCCACCCGGCAATCGCCGCTGCCCGCGTCCCGAAGAAACCACCAGGAGCCGCCCGACGCCCGTGAGCAGAATTCACGCGGTGGATCGAGG
>NZ_JAESIF010000224.1:0-1657 GCF_016757295.1 Streptomyces sp. M2CJ-2
CTCACTACCTGGATCTGCTTCCTCCGGAACCTGTCGTCCCAGTATCAGGCTGTCCAGGCTGAGGGTGGAACTTCAGGGTCCGCAACCGCATCAAGCGCGGATCGCGTGGCGGGCGGCCGCCGAAGTTCGACAAGGACGACTACAAGCAGCGGCACGCGGTCGAGAGACGAGCAAGCCGCAGTGCTGTCATAGCTGCGGTTCGGCATCATCGTCTCGGGTTCCTTCCTCATCCGGGATTATCGCCGCCTGCTGGTGGTCGAGCCAGGCCTGCCGTGGGCCGTGGCCGCGGGACTGCCGGTGGAGTCGGCGGAGCCGTTCGACCTCTGCGGGGCCGGCCTGGACGACCCAGGACCGGCGGGAATCGTGTTGCTGGTGGGCGGTGACCCAGCCTCGCTTGATCCACCCGAAGAGGGTCACGCGGGGCACGCCGATCTCGCGGGCGAGATCGGTCAGCCACCACTGGTGCGGGCCGAGTGAGGGTGCATCCCGGCGGAGGGCCTGTTCCTGCCGGCTGACGCAGCCCAGCTCCTGCAGCAGCCTGCGCACGCCCTGGGTGCCGAAGTCTTCGCGGCGCTTGGGCGGGCGGAAGCCCTCGGCGTTCAGGACCTTCGCGATGGCCGGGGCACAGTGCCCGGCCGCAGCCAGTGCACGGGCCCGTGCGGCCAGTTGGGGATAGTAGCTGAGCTGGTCCAGGCGGGCGACCGGACGGGCGAGTTCGCCCCTCGTGCGGTACCCGCCGGCCCAGGTCACCTGGACGGTGACGCGCTCACTGTCGCCGATGACGGTGAGGTGGACCTTCTCGACCAGGTGCCGGATCAGCTGCTTGCGATCCGCGTCGGTGGTGGTGGGCGCCCGCCACAGGGCGGGGAGGTCGGCGGCCAGAGTCCGGATCCGGTCGCGCTCGGCGGCGGCGAGGAGGCGGGGCCGGGTTGCGGCGAAGCGGTCGTATGCCTCGCCCAGGCGCTGCCGCTCGGCCAGCGCACGCTCCCAGTCCTTCTCCAACTCCCGGACCACCAGGCGGTTCTCGGGCTCGGCCAGCTGGTACTGGCGCCGGGCCCGGCCCGCGGCATAGTCCGCCCGCTCCAGGCGCTGGCGCCAGATCCGGTCCACCTCACCCCGGCGGGCCTGGGCCTGCTCGGCGGCCTGCAGCGAGACCTCCAGCGCGGCCGGTGCCATCGCGGCCAGCAGCAGGCCGGCCACATAGCGGTCGACGCAGGTCCCGGACAGCTGCTGGCACAGCTCGTCGCCGGGCCGGGGTCGCCGGCGGCGCAGCGCGCCGGCGTAGACCTGCCCGAACTTCGCGCACCAGCGGCGGACGGTCTCGTGGGAGACGAGCACGCCGCGCTCGAGCATCAGCTCCTCGACCTCGCGGAAGCTGAGCGGGAAGCGGAGGTACCGCCAGACGCAGTGGGAGATGATCTCCACCGGGTACCGGTGGCCCTTGTACGACGGCGACACGGAGGACACGAACGAACCCCTCCCCGGCACGACCAACTCCAAGATCATCCCAGGTCGGTCAGCCAACGTGACAACGCCTCTCTGAATGCCTCAGGTCCCGTCCCACTTCTTCCGCAGCACATCCTCCGGTGTCGGCGTACGGGCTCTGGTGCAGAGGTGCGTACGGGTTGATCTGCAGAGGTGCTCCGGCGTGTCTGGC
>NZ_JAESIF010000225.1:0-1643 GCF_016757295.1 Streptomyces sp. M2CJ-2
ATTGAGCTTCCTCCAACTTCGAACCCGCAGGTCATCGGGGCTGGTGTGAGTCAGCGATCTCGTACTCGTACTGGTCGCGGGCGGTTGCCTGCTCCCAAGATCGTCTGTCAGCGTGCGACCTCGGTGTTGGTCAGCACGAGCAGCGCCCGCAGCAGCGTGGTCGCGTAACGGGCCGACAGCCGGAGCTTGGTGAGGATGCGCCAGTTCTTCAAGTGGGCGAAGGCGTGCTCGCAGACCGCGCGGACGGACGCGATCAGCTTGTTGACCTGCTTCTTCGCCTTCGTGAGCGGCTTGGTGCGGGCGGCCTTGTAGCCGGTGATGACCACGGGGTTGTCCACATCGTCGTCCAGGCCGGTGAAGCCGAGGTCGCCGATGGCGCCCAGCTCGTGGGCCCGTAACTGCTCGACGAGCCTGTTGTAGCGGGCGGTGGTGATCTCCGAGGAGCGTCCCGGGCGGGCCGCGGAGATCCACAGCAGGCGGCCCTTGTCGTCGGTGAGTGCCAGGAAGAGCAGGCCGTGGGTCTTGTGTTTCCCGCTGTAGTTGCGCCGGTTGTCTTTCCCGGTGCGGCGCCGGGTGCGGATCAGGGTGCCGTCGACCAGGACCACGTGGCCACCCTTTCGGGTGACCTTCTTCAGCGCGCGGTCCAGCCGCTCGGCCCGCGCGGCGAGCAGTTCGATCACCTCCATCACCCAGCGGCGCACCGTGGTCGCGGAGATGCGGTTGCCGCCCGCCATGTCGGCAAGCCGCTGGTCGTGGCGGAGAACGGCCAGCACGATCGTGGCGATTCTTCCGGGCGGCAGCTTCCGCCACCGCGAACCGATCTTCTTCAGGTGACCGCGCAGCAGGTCGCCGAGGAGGGTCAGGGTGGCCGTGGACAGCGTGAGGCTGGACTGGTAGACAACCGTCTCGGTGCCCCCGGCGGGGCTGGTCTTGTTTCGCATACGACACCAACTGCCGCCGGGGGCCCTTGGGTTACGGTCCTGGGCGGACGCTCACAGCGTGGTGGTGAACTTCCCGTCGGCCAGCTTGCGCAGCCAGCCCCGCTCGGCCAGCCGGTTCAGCTCGCGCGCAGCGCCTCCGAGCGGGCCGGCTCGGTGGACATCCCCAGCCCGGCGCAGACCTGCCTGACCATGACCGGCCCTTCCGCTCGCCGCACCACGTCCATGATCCGCTGGTAGTCCGCGGGCAGCACCGCCTCGTCCATGCCCCGCTCGCGCGGCGGCACCAGTAGCACCGCACGGCCCGCGACCTGCCCGGCAGCCGGTGCCGGCACCGCTTCCCGCTCCACGCGCAGCTGCTCGGCCAGCCGACGCGCAACCCGCTCGGCCACGGCGAGCTCCTCCAGCTCCTCGCGTACTTCCTGAAGCTGCTGACTCAACTTCTCCGCCTGCAAATCCAGTTCCGCTCTGCGGGCCGTGATCAGCTCGCGAAGGTCCGGTTCCGCGTCCTGGGCCACCCGATGCACCTCCCGCCCGGATCGTACGGACAGGCGCCCCGCGCACGCCGGGAAACCCGTGGATCCGTGATCGCCGAAACGGCAGACGATCTTGAACTCCGACAACCGCCCCCGACCAGCACGAGGAGACGGTCAACGACTCACACCAGCCCCGTGACCAGCGCCTTCAAGATGGCGGATCTTCATT
>NZ_JAESIF010000226.1:0-1542 GCF_016757295.1 Streptomyces sp. M2CJ-2
CAGCGCACCACCCACCACCACAGCGGAACCGCCCGCACCGGAGGAAGACCCGGTCCACTCCGCCCACTCCACGCCGAACAGCTCCCCCGCACCCGGGGCAGCCCCCTCACCGAGTTCGCCCAGCGGCCGCGCCACCAGCGATGCCACCGACGCCACCAGCCGACCCTCACCGTCAGCGACGTCGAGGGAGACACCCTCTCCGTCCGCCGGCGCCATCCGTACCCGCAGGAGGGAGGCGCCCGAGGCGAACACCTCGACCCCCGACCACGCGAACGGCACCACCGCGTCGCCGTCCCCCGCCACGAGCTGGGCGTGCAGCGCGGCGTCCAGCAGTGCCGGGTGCAGGCCGAAGGGCTTGGGGTCGATCCCGGCCTCCTCCGCCGTGGCCACCTCGGCGAACAGTTCCTCGCCGCGCCGCCAGACCCCGCGCAGGCCACGGAACGCCGGACCGTACGCGAAGCCCAGGTCAGGGAGGGTGTCGTCGTACACGCCGGCTACGTCCACGGGCTCGGCGCCGGTCGGGGGCCAGGCCGCGACACTGTCCGCGGGGACCGGCGAGACCGCGTCGCTCAGTGCGCCCGTGGCGTGCCGGACCCAGCCGTCGCCGGCTTCGGCGGTCTCGTCGCGCGCGTGGATCGTCAGGGTGCGCCTGCCCTCGTCGTCCGGGCCGTCGACCGCGATCTGTACGGCGACGCCGCCGGCGTCCGGGAGGACCAGCGGGGCGTGCAGGGTCAGCTCCTCCAGCCGGGCGCAGCCCACTTCGTCCCCGGCGCGGATCGCCATCTCCACCAGCGCCGTACCCGGCACGACGACCGCGCCGTGCACCCGGTGGTCCGCCAGCCACGGCTGGCCGTCCACCGACAGCCGCCCCGTCAACACCGCACCGCCCGACTCCGGCAACGGCAGCACCGAGCCCAGCAGGCCGTGCTCCGCCGAGGCCAGTCCGGCCTGCTTGGCCGCCTGGCCCGGTGTCCCCGAGGTCGAGGAGATCCAGTAGCGCTCGTGCTGGAAGGGGTAGGTGGGCAGTTCGACGCGCTTGGCGCCGGTGCCGGCGTAGAACGCCTCCCAGTCGACGGGCGCGCCGCCGACGTGGAGGGCGGCCAGGGCGTGCACGGCCGTGGTCGCCTCGTCGCCGTCCCTGCGCAGCAGCGGGACCAGGGCGAACTCCTCCGCCCGCTCCCCCAGCGCCTCGGTGGCGAGGGCGGTCAGCACGGTGTCCGGGCCCAGCTCCACCAGCCGGGCCACCCCCGCGTCGGCGAACGCCCGCACGCCGTCCGCGAACCGGACCGCCTCGCGGGCGTGGCGGACCCAGTAGCCGGGCGTGGCCATCTCCGCCGCCTGCGCACCGCCCAGCATGGAGATCAGGCCGCGGGTCGGCGCCTGGAACTCCAGCCCGGCCAGTACGTGGGCGAACGCGTCCAGCATCGGCTCCATCAGCGGCGAGTGGAAGGCATGCGAGACCCGCAGCCGCCTGGTCCGCACGCCGCCGGCCGTCAGCCGCTCGACCACCGGCTCCACCTCGGCGCCCGCACCCGCGATCAC
>NZ_JAESIF010000227.1:0-1512 GCF_016757295.1 Streptomyces sp. M2CJ-2
CAAGGCCGTGAAGTTACGGCTTGAGTGCGGGTGTCCAGGCGGCTGTGATCTGTGGGTTTGCCGGACGTGGGAAGCGGAGCCCCGGTAGGACTGGCAGTCGACCAAGACAACCGTCCACTCGCCGGAGGCTCCGCTGTCCGGACAGTCTGCCATCACGCGTGTCGTCACAGTGGCCGAAGGGCTTTATGCACCGGGCCACTTGGGCGAGTTGACACGGATCGTTCCGTTCGAGCTGGTCGATGCCGTGCTTGCCGAGTGCGGAGGGGTCCAGCAGCGGCTGCGGAAGCTGCCCGCGCGGGTCGTGGTCTACCTGCTGCTGGCCGCGGCCCTGTTCGAGGACTGCGGCTATCGCGAGGTATGGCGCAAGCTCACCGGCGCCCTGGTGGGGCTGCCGCTGGTTGAAGTGACCGCGACCGCGCTGTGGCACGCCCGCTGCCGACTCGGTGTCCGCCCGGTGCGGGCCCTGTTCGACCTGCTGCGCGGACCCGCCAGCGCGATCCGGACGACCGGAGCACGCTGGAAGGGTCTGCTCGTCACCGCGATCGACGGCACCCACCTGGACGTCGCCGACGACCAGGCGGTCCGCGCCAAGCTGGGCAAGGGGTCCAACCAGTACACCGCCGCCTCGGGATACCCGCAGGTCATGCTGGTGGCACTGGTCGCCTGCGGCACCCGCGCGGTCATCGACGCGGTCTTCGGGCCGCGCAAGCCCGGCGAGGCCGTCCTGGGCCGCCGCCTGGCGCGTTCCCTGACCGGCGGCATGATCGTCCTGCTGGACCGGGGGTTCTCCTCCGACTCCTTCCTGACGACCGTCGCCGGCACCGGAGCGGACTTCCTCGCCCGACTGTCCTCGAGACGCAAACCGCCCGTCCTGGCCACCTGCCCGGACGGCTCATTTTTGTCCAGGATCGGTGACGTCGAGGTCCGCATCGTCATCTGCGAGATCACCATCGCCACCAGCGCGGGCCGCCGCACCGGCGCCTACCGGCTGGCCACCACGCTCCTTGACCACCGCACCCACCCGGCATTCGACCTGGTCAGGCTGTACCACGAGCGCTGGGAAGTGGAATCGGCCTACTTCGAGATCAAGAAATCGATGCTCGGCCGGCGCGTCCTGCGCTCGAGGACCTGGCCCGGCATCGCCCAGGAGATCTACGCGCTCCTGACCGCCTATCAGGTGATCCGGATCGCCATGGCCGACGCGGCCCAGGCATCCGGCACCGATCCCGACCGCTGCAGCTTCTCCATCGCCCTGAACGCCGCCCGCGACCAGATCATCCAGGCCCAGGGCGTGATCGCCGACACCGTCATCGACCTCGTCGGCACGATCGGGCACGCGGTCCTGGGCACCCTCATGCCCGCACGGCGAACCCGCCTCGGCCCCCGCGCGGTCAAACGGCCCCTGTCCCGATATGCCTACAAGAGCCTCAAGGTCGACCGCCACACCTACAAGGCCACCATCAGCATCGACATCTTGACGTCGGCTCCCGGACCGTAAACTTCACGGCCTTG
>NZ_JAESIF010000228.1:0-1479 GCF_016757295.1 Streptomyces sp. M2CJ-2
GGGTCTTCAAAGTTGAGCGGTGCGGAGGTGTCCGCGGGCTCGGCGGGTGGTGACGCAGTGTGTCCGTAGTCGTTGGTGGTCGGCGTTGCGAAAGCCGAACGCGTTGCGGGCGACGAGCTTGATCACGCGGTTGATGCCTTCGCTCTTGGCGTTGCTGTGCCCGGTGTCGATGAACGCTTCGGTCTCCGGCCACCAGCGGTCGACGGTGGCGGCGAGCCGGCGGACCTCGGGGATGTCGGAGTCCGCGCACCAGGTGAGGAACTTCCAGCGGGCGTGGCCGACTTGGTGCCGATCGGCACGGGTACGGGCCAGGGCGAGCAGGTTGCGCAGGTTCTCCTTGGCGATCCACGCCGTCAGCAGGGTCTGGCCGATCTTTCCCTCGCCCAGCAGCGCGTTCCACATCGTGGCGAACTGGTCGTCGGTGAGGTCCTCGCGGTTGCGCAGCAGGCGCCGCCTGGCCTTCCACTCGGGGTCACTGGCGCGTCCGCGCCGGCCGCGGGTCTCGGCGGTGGTGCGGCGCCTGACCATGGACAGCATCTTGTCGGCGAGCTGGACGACGTGGAAGTGGTCGACCACGACGGTGGCGTGCGGCAGGCCGGTGCGGACGGCGGCGCGGTAGGTGGCCGACATGTCGATGGCCACGTACTCGATGCTCTTTCTCCAGGTCAGTGGGGTGGTGACGAGCCAGGCGAGCACATCGGCGACGGTGCGGCCCTCGACCTGGCCGAGCAGGCTGCCGGTGCCGAGCGCGTCGACGAACCCCGTATGCCACCGATCACGCGTCAGCAGCCACCTGCCCACGGGGGGGCCTGTTCCCAGCGCGGCCGTCCGCGCCGGGTCTCGTCGATGCCCAGCACCTGCACCCCGGGCAGCGGTGCCTCGGTGACCTCGTGGGCGGCGGTGCGGAAGGCGTCCATCACGGTCGGCCAGGACAGGTGCAGATCCCGGGCGGCCTGGATGACGGTGGAGCCGGCGTCGCGTATCCGGCACCCGGCGGCCCCGCGCAGCCGCATGGTGATCCGCGCACCGGCCGGTAGCTGCGGGATCTGCTCGGTGAACGACCGGCGCGGGCAGCCGGGCTCCCGGCAGAACCGGCGACGCTTGCGCCGACGGAACTCCAGCCCGCTCTCGCCATAGGGCAGATCGTGGGGTCGGGTGATGGCGGAGCCCTTCACTCGGGTGGCGAAGACCCCGCAGACCGGGCAGGCCCGGGCCGTCTCATCGGCCGTGGCCAGGTGGACGCGGCGTGTCCCATCGGCCAGCCGCTCGACCCGGGCGACGGACACCCCGTCGAGGCCGAGCAGCACCGTCGTATCGTTGAGCAAGCCCGTGGCTCCTGGATGATCGTTCTGCGTAGAGAACAGAAATGATCACTCAGGACCACGGGCGCCCCTGCAAGGGCCGAGCCACCCCCTTCGCCACAGAGCGTGACGCCACGTCAGCAAGCCGAACCAGCGCACCGCTCAACTTCGAAGACCC
>NZ_JAESIF010000023.1:0-100691 GCF_016757295.1 Streptomyces sp. M2CJ-2
TCGAGCGCGGCGTCATCGTCTCCTACGAGACCGTCCGCCGCTGGTGCGCGAAGTTCGGGCAGCACTACGCCAACGCGCTGCGCCGCCGGCAGCCCCGGCCCGGGGGACACGTGGCACCTGGACGAGGTCTTTATCAAGATCAACTGGGAACGGAAGTACCTGTGGCGGGCCGTCGACACCGACGGCACCGTCCTGGACATCCTCGTCCAGTCCCGCCGGGACAAGGCCGCGGCCCGGCGGTTCTTCCGCACACTGCTCAAGAAGACCCGCACCCTGCCGCGGGGGATGGTCACCGACAAGCTCCGCTCCCACCGTGCGGCCCACCGCGAGGTCAGGCCCTCGGTCGAGCACCGCTGTCACCAGGGCCTGAACAGCCGGGCCGAGAACAGTCACCAGCCGACGAGGCAGCGCGAACGCGCCATGAAGGGCTTCCGCAGTATCGGCGGGGCCCAGCGGTTCCTGTCCGCGTTCAGCTGCATCTCACCGCACTTCCGGCCCCGTCGCCACCTGATGGCCGCCCCGAACACCGCGTCGAGATGACCGTCTGCTTCGCCATCTGGGATCAGGTCACCGGCGCTGTCGGCCGGTCTGCCACGGCTTGACTCCGGGCCCGAAGCGCAAGCCCACCACGCCCCGACGCGCCCTCGGACACTCATACACCCAACAACGTGACAACGCCGGGCAAGCGCCCGGGAGACGGATCCCTGGCCGGTCAGACGGACGGACTCAGCGCCGTGGTGAGGCGCTCCGCGGCGGCGACGACGGCGGGGGCAGCGGCCTCCGCCAAGTCCTGATGATGAGTTAGGACGGTCACCGCGGCGGGCTGCTCGTCGGGCCGGGCGCCCACGGGGGAGGCGACGCCGAAGATACCGGGCAGGACTTCCTCGCTGGTGACCGCGTACCCGCGGACGCGGACGTCGGCGATCCGCTCGGGCTCGTCGGGCGTGGGCTCCGCGGCGGCCAGCAGGGCGAGGCCGCCGGCGCCCCGGTCGAGGGGGTCCCGGTTCCCGATGCGGTACGAAAGCCGGGCGCCGGAGCCGGGCGGCTCGACGACCGCGACGGCCACCGCCTCCATGCCGTCACGGACGACGAGGCAGGCGGTGGCGCCCAGTTCCGCGGCGAGGTCACGCAGCACGGGCTGCGCCGTGTCGAGCATCGGGGGGCGGGACTGCTGGGCCAGGGTGAAGAAGGCGACGCCGATGCGGTACCGGTTGGCCTCGTCCTTGGAAGCGAAGTCCTGCCGCACCAGTGCCGTCAACAGTCGGTACGCGATGGACCGGTGAACGCCCAGCCGGGCCGCGATCTCACTGGCCGTCAGCCCCTGCGGCTCCTCGGCGATCATGCGCAGTGCCATGAGCCCCCGCTCCAGCGTCTGCGAACCTCCAGCGGCCACCTCGCGCCCCTTCCCTCAGGTCCTTCTTTCCGCGATGAAGGAACTTTTTCCCCTTGGCCTCTTGACGTGAGGACATTATCGCGACGAAGGTGTTGCAACATTCGTAACACGTTGTTTCACTATTTGCAACAACTGGGAAGTGTGTCCTCGTGTACTTCGAACCGCACCATCACGACTTCGTGGACTTCACCTCTACAGCGCCCGGCGCCGGCCCCGAGCAGGTCGTGGTGGCCGGAGCGGGACCCGTAGGCCTGGCCGTCGCCCTGGGCCTGGCTCGCCGCGGGGTCGCCGTCACCGTGCTGGAGGCCGGTGACTCGGTCTGCCACGGCAGCAGGGCCATCTGCCTTTCCCGCCACTCCATGGAGGTCCTGGACCGCATCGGCGTGGGCGGGGAGTTCGCCCGGCTGTCCCTGCCGTGGACCACGGGCCGCAGCCACTACCGCGACACCGAGGTGCTCGCCTTCGCCATGCCGCACGGCGAGGCGGACGTCCGGGCGCCGATGGTGAACATCTCCCAGTCGGTCGCCGAGCAGATCCTGCTCGACGCCGCTCTCGCCGAGCCGCGGATCAAGCTGCGCTGGAAGAGCAGGGTCACCGGCGTCACCCAGGACGACGGCCAGGTCACCGTCGAGGCTGAGACCCCGGCCGGCCCGCGCGTCCTGCGCGCCCGCCACCTCGTCGCCTGCGACGGTGCGCACAGCGCGGTCCGCAAGGCGCTCGACGTCCACCTCGAGGGCACCAGCTACGAGGGCCGGTACGTCATCGCGGACATCCACTGGGAAAGCGAACTGCCCACCGAACGGCAGGCCTGGTTCGACCCGCCGTCCAACCCGGGCCAGACGATCCTGCTGCACCGCCAGCCCGACGACATCTGGCGCATTGACTACCAGATCGACGCCGACGAGGACCCCGAGGAGGCGATCCGCGAGGAGAACGTACGCGCCGTGATCACCCGTCACCTCGAGTGGCTCGGCACCAGGAAGCCGTGGACCCTGGAGTGGTCCAGCCTGTACCGCGCTCATGCCCGCGCCCTGGGCTCCTTCCTGCACGGCCGTGTCCTGTTCGCCGGCGATGCCGCCCACCTGGTCCCGATCTTCGGCGTGCGCGGCCTCAACTCCGGTCTGGAGGACGCCGACGTCTACGCCTGGGCACTGGCCGCCGTGGTGAACGGAGGGGCCGACGAGCGGATCCTGCGCACCGTCGCCGACGAACGGCGGGACGCCTGGCGGCAGAACGCCGAACAGGCCGAGAAGTCCACCCTGTTCATGACGCCCGGCACCGACGGCTACCGCCTCACCCGGGACGCCGTCCTGCAACTCGCGTTGGCGCGGCCGGTGCTCACCCACCTCATCAACCCGCGCCAGTCCAGCGCCACCCACAGCCGGACCTCGCCGCTCACCCACACAGCCGCCCCGGCGGCGAGCGGCCCGCTCCCCGGCGACCCACTGCCCGACCTCAAGGTCGTCCCGGTGGGCGGCGAGGAGACCGGCCTGCACGCCCTGCGCGGCGCCACCTTCTCGCTGATCGCCGCGGCCACCGCCGCCGACGCCGCACGCGTGGCGTCCGAACTCTCCGCCCACCTGCCCGTCACCGCCCTCGCCACCGAGGGCGAACCCGCCCCCGGCGTGCCGGTTCTGGGCCACGAGGCAGCCACCCGCCTCGGCCTGGCCGAGGGCGAAGCGCTCCTCGTCCGACCCGACGGTCTGGTTCTCGCCCGGATCCGTACCGGCGAACCGCTCGGCCCGCTCACCCGACACCTCACCGACCAGCTCACCGCAGGAGGAGCGCGATGACCACCACCACCGAACCCGCTCCGCCCACCGATGTCGCCGTCGCCGTCCAGGACGACGAGGACCGCGCCATCGCGCATGCCGAGGCCACCTGGCGCACGCTCAGCGAGGCCATCGACCGGGCCGGCGAAGCGGGCCGAGTGCCGTTCCTCGTCCGCCTCACCATGCTCACCGCGCTCGACCACCTCACCCCGGAGCGGTTCGCCGCCCTGGTGGCCGAGGCAGAGAGGACCGCGTAACCGCACGCCCACGTCTACGGACGACCTCACCCTCCTACGGACGACAACGGAGTCCTCCTTGTCCGAACCCACTGCCCCCGCGTCGGCGAAGGCGCCGACCGGCGCCACGGGACGCGGCTTCGCCCCCGACGCGGCACCCGCCCCCGACGCGGCACCCGCCCCCGACGCGGCACCCGTGCCGGTCGCCGGTGCGCTCTGACACCCCCTACGAAAGGAGGTCGGCTCATGGCCCACTACCGCAGCCTCGGCACCATCCCCCCGAAACGGCACACCCAGTTCCGTTACGACGGCGACACCCTCGCCTTCGAGGAGCTGATGGGAGAGGAGGGCTTCTCCGCCGACTCGTCGCTGCTTTACCACAAGCACATCCCCTCCGCGATCACCGACTCCTCCGTATGGCAGGTGCCGGACGCCAGGACCGTGCCCAACCACCCTCTGCAGCCCCGTCATCTGAAACTGCACGAGCTGTTCAAGGACGACGCCTGGCAGGAGACGGACGTGGTCACCGGCCGTCGGCTGGTCCTCGGCAACGGCGACGTGCGCATCTCCTATGTCGTCGCCGGGAGTGCCTCGCCGTTGTACCGCAACGGCATCGGCGACGAGTGCGTCTACGTCGAGTCCGGCAGCGCCCGCGTCGAGACCGTCTTCGGCGTGCTCGACGCCCGCGCCGGCGACTACGTGGTGATCCCGCGCGCCACCACACACCGCTGGATCCCGCAGGGCGGGGAGCCCCTGCGCGCCTACTGCGTCGAGGCCAACAGCCACATCGCCCCGCCCAAGCGCTACCTGTCCCGCTACGGCCAGCTCCTCGAGCACGCCCCGTACTGCGAGCGCGACCTGCACGGGCCGACCGAGCTGGTCGAGGGCACAGGCACCGACGTCGAGGTCCTGGTCAAGCACCGCGGTGCGGGCGGCGAGATCGTCGGCACCCGGTTCCTGCAGGCCCACCACCCGTTCGACGTGATCGGCTGGGACGGGTGCCTGTACCCGTACACCTTCAACATCGAGGACTTCGAGCCGATCACCGGGCGGGTCCACCAGCCGCCGCCCGTCCACCAGGTCTTCGAGGGCGACAACTTCGTCATCTGCAACTTCGTGCCACGCAAGGTGGACTACCACCCGCTGGCCGTCCCGGTGCCGTACTACCACTCGAACGTCGACTCGGACGAGGTCATGTTCTACTGCGGCGGCGACTACGAGGCCCGCAAGGGCTCCGGCATCGGCCAGGGCTCCGTCTCGCTGCACCCGGGAGGCCACAGCCACGGCCCGCAGCCCGGCGCCTACGAGCGCTCCATCGGCGCCGAGTTCTTCGACGAACTCGCCGTCATGGTCGACACGTTCCGCCCACTGGAGATCGGCGAGGGCGGCAGGGCCTGTGACGACGGCGCATACGCCTGGAGCTGGGCGGGGCGGCGAGCATGACGGTCCCGCACGCACTGCTGGACGCGCTGGTCGACGACGCGGGCCTGTTCCCGCCCACCGCGCTGCCCATGGACCGGGCGGTCGAGCGGCACCGCGCAGACGCGGCGGCCGGGGAGGCGATGCACACCCACCGCTTCCTCGTTCCCGCGTCCCGGCTCGGCGAGCTGCGCTCCCTGCTGCGCGACGGCGAGGTCTTCGAGCTCGGTCTGATCGCGGACCAGGACGCCGAGACCCTCGCCGCGGCCTGCGCGCAGATCCTCGCCGACCCACGGCTGCGGCTCGCCCTCCTCGAAGTGCCCCTCAAGGCCTTCGGCGAGGACGAGCACACCGCCCTGGACGCGGTGTCGGCCACGTTGCAGGACGTGCCCGGCGAGGTGCCCCTGTACGCGGAGCCGGTCGTGCAGGCACACCCCGAGCCACTGCTCACCGCGCTCGCCGCGCACGCCGGAACCCGTCCCCTCGGCGCCAAGCTCCGCTGCGGCGGGGTCCGCGCCGAACTGTTCCCGTCGGTGGAGCAGGTCGCCGCGTTCGTGTGCGCCTGCGTCGCGGCCGGGGTGCCGTTCAAGGCGACCGCCGGACTGCACGAGGTGGTCCGCCACACCGCGCCGGAGACGGGTTTCACCCACCACGGCTACCTCAACCTGCTCCTCGCCGCGGCCACCGCTGCCGACGGTGGGGACGAGGCTGCCGTACGAGCCGTCCTGGAGATCGAGGACGGCGGCGAACTCGCCCGCCGCGCCGACACGCTGACCGGGGAACAGGCCGTCGCGGCGCGCCACGCGCTCGTCTCGTACGGCTCCTGCTCCACCGCCCGTCCCGTCAGCGAGGCGCGGGCCCTGCTCCACACCCCTGTGAAGGAACACGAATGACCACCACCTGGGTCACCGTCCCCGACGGCTCACCCTTCCCGATCCAGAACCTCCCCTACGGCGTCTTCACCCCGAAGTCCGGCGGTGGGGCGCGCGTGGGCGTCGCCATCGGCGAGCAGGTCCTCGACCTGGCCGCAGCCCTCGGCGACGACACCTTCGCGCGGGGCTCCCTGAACGCCTTCATGGCCCAGGGCCGTGCCCGCTGGCAACAGGTCCGTGCCGACATCACCCGGCTGCTGACCGACGCCACGGCCCGCCCCGCCGTCGAACCGCACCTGCACGCGCTCACCGACGTCGGTCTCGGCATGCCTTTCGAGGTCGCCGACTACGTCGACTTCTACGCCTCCGAGCACCACGCCGCCAACATCGGCCGCATGTTCCGGCCGGGCAGCGACCCGCTGACCCCGCAGTGGAAGCACCTCCCCATCGGCTACCACGGCCGGGCCGGCACCGTCGTGCCGTCCGGGACGCCGGTGGTGCGGCCCAACGGGCAGAAGCGGCCCGCCGACGGCCAACTGCCCGGCTTCGGCCCGTCCTCGCGCCTCGACATCGAGGCCGAGGTCGGTTTCGTCGTCGGCACCCCCTCGGAGCTGGGCAGGCCCGTCGCCGTCGACGCCTTCCGCGAGCACGTCTTCGGCGTGACGCTGGTCAACGACTGGTCCGCGCGCGACGTCCAGAGCTGGGAGTACGTGCCGCTCGGCCCGTTCCTCGGCAAGTCGTTCGCCACCTCCGTCAGCTGCTGGGTGGTTCCGCTCGACGCCCTGGAGGCCGCACGGGTCGCCCCGCCGGCGCGTGAGCACGAGCTCCGCCCGTACCTGACCGAGAAGGAGCACTGGGGCCTCGACCTCACCCTCGAGGTCCGCCTCAACGGCCACCTGGTGGCCACCCCGCCGTTCTCCGCCATGTACTGGACACCCGCCCAGATGCTCGCCCACATGACGGTTAACGGCGCCTCGCTGCGCACCGGCGACTTCTACGCCTCCGGGACCGTCTCGGGCCCCGAGGAGAACCAGCGGGGCTCCCTCATGGAGCTCGCCTGGGGCGGCGAGACGCCGGTGACACTGCCCGACGGCTCGGTCCGTACCTTCCTCGAGGACGGCGACGAGATCACCATCACCGCCACCGCCCCGGGCGCCGACGGCACCACCATCGGATTCGGCGCCGTGACCGGCCGCATCGAGCCGGCCGTGGAGGCGTGAACATGGACAAGACAGTGGCGTCCGCGGCCGAGGCGATCGCGGACATCCCCTCCGGCGCCACCCTCGCCGTCGGCGGTTTCGGCGTCTGCGGCGTGCCGCAGGAGCTGATCGACGCCCTCCACGAGCAGGGTGCCGGCGACCTGAGGGTGGTCTCCAACAACTGCGGCACCGACGACCACGGCCTCGGCATCCTGCTCCGGGCCGGGCGGATCAGCCGGGTCACCGGCTCCTACGTCGGCGAGAACAAGGAGTTCGCCCGCCAGTACCTGTCCGGCGAACTGGAGCTGGAACTCGTCCCGCAGGGCACGCTCGCCGAACGGCTGCGCGCGGGCGGCGCCGGCATCCCGGCCTTCTACACCCCGGCCGGTGTGGGCACCGCCGTCGCCGAGGGCGGCGTGCCGTGGAGGTACGCGGCCGACGGCTCGGTCGCGGTCGAGTCCCCGGCAAAGGAGACCCGTGTCCTCGACGGCGAGACGTATGTTCTGGAGCGGTCCATCAGCACGGATTTCGCCCTGGTGCGGGCCTCGAAGGGCGACCGGCACGGCAACCTCGTCTTCGACAGGACCACGGCCAACTTCAATCCGCTGTGCGCGACGGCCGGCCGGGTGACCGTCGCCGAGGTCGAGGAACTCGTCGAGCCCGGTGAGATCGCCCCCGAACACGTCCACCTGCCCGGCATCTTCGTGCAGCGCGTGGTCGAGGTGCGAAAGCGGGGCGCCAAGCCCGTCGAGAAGCGAACCGTCCGCGAAGGGAGCGCCGTCTGATGGCCTGGACCCGCACCGAGATGGCGGCCCGCGCCGCCCGCGAACTGGCTGACGGCCAGTACGTGAACCTGGGCATCGGCCTGCCCACCCTCGTTCCCGATCACCTGCCCGATGACGTCCATGTCGTCCTCCACTCGGAGAACGGGATCCTCGGCACCGGCCCCTACCCCACCCCGGACGCCGTCGACCCCGACCTCATCAACGCGGGCAAGGAGACGGTGACCGTGGTCGCGGGCGCCGCCTTCTTCGACTCGGCGCTGTCCTTCGCCATGATCCGCGGCCGTCACCTGGACGTCGCCGTCCTGGGCGGTATGCAGGTCTCCGCGCGCGGCGACCTCGCCAACTGGGCGGTCCCCGGGAAAATGATCAAGGGCATGGGCGGAGCGATGGACCTCGTACACGGTGCCCGCCGCGTCGTCGTCCTGATGGAACACGTGGCGAAGGACGGCAGCGCCAAGCTGGTCGAGTCCTGCACGTTGCCGCTCACCGGCCGGAGCTGCGTCCACCGCGTGGTCACCGACCTCGGCGTCCTCGACGTCACCGATGAGGGCTTCCGGCTCGTCGAACTCGCCCCGGGAGTCACCGAGGAGGAACTCCGCGACAGGACGGGCGCGCCGGTGCTCGCCCCCGCCGCCGTCTGACCCGCGTCCGCAGCCACCGAACGGGCCGCCCCGAGAGATCGGAGTGGCCCGTTCGGCAGTGAGTCCTACGTTGCTGATGGGTCGATCGGGGCCAATGGAAGAAAGACCTCCTGGCAGCTCGCGGTGGTCGAATCCAGAGAGAAGCAAGAGGCCCCGGTGTCGAAGTGTCGCGTGGTCGTGGTTCGTCGAGTCCAGTTCGTCCCTCCTGGGGGTGACTGCCTCGCCCATCGGCTCGGGAACGCGGCCGACCGGCCGGAGCGTCGGCCCCGGTACGACTCGGACATGAGCGATGCGGAGTGGGCAGTAGTGCGGGACCTGCTGCCGGTTCCGTCATGGCCGGCGGGCGAGGGCTGCAGGCCGGAGGGGTACTGAGCGCTTTCCACCCTCACGTTGACGCGTGGTGAAGAACGAGAACGGTCTTCACGATGTCGGTGATGCGGTGGATGCCGCAGCGAGGTTTCCGCAGCAGGCGCCGGCCCTTGAGCGTGGCCATGGCCTGCTCGCCGACGCAGCGGATCGTGGCGTGGGTGGTGTTGTGCCGGCGCTGCCACCGCTTGAGCCGTCGGCCGCGGAACGGGACGCGAACGGGGCGGCCGGCGTCCTGGCACGCCCAATAGGCGCTGTGGGTCGGCCGTTGAGCCGGTCCTGGCAGGGGCCGGGTGAGATGTCTGGTCCGTATGCGGCGCCTGGGAGCGCTTGGGCAAGGCGTCCATCGGCGTCTCGGTCTTCCAGGGGGACGACGTCGAAGAAGCTGCCGCACAGGTCCTGCGCGCCGCAGCCCGACTCGCCTCGCTGCTGTCCTGACGAAGCCCGGCGCCGGGTTCTCAGAGGTGATCGCTCGGGACGCCGATGGCTGCGGCCGCGTCCAGCACGTGCGGGATCGCTTGGTCGGCGAGCTGCGGATCCGAGGTGACCACGTTGATCGCCGCCCGGACCGGCCAACCGGGCAACGGTGCCGCGATGCCATGCGCGCCGACGTTCACCTCTCCGTGGGTGACGATGTAACCGGCGTCACGGATCCCCTGTACACGCTCCGGCTCGGAGACGCGCGGGGGACCGGCGGCGAGACAGGCCAGGCCCCCGGAGCCGTGGTCGAGCGGGTCGCGGCTTCCCTTGCGGTACCAGAACAGCGGCCCGTCGGTGGGGGGTTCGGCCACGACCGTGGTGACCGCCGCCGTGCCGATGGCCTCGACGAGGCTCGCGGTGGCGTCCAGCTTCTGCGCCAGGCGCTGGAGGACGGGCTCGGCGATGGTGCGCAGGCTGGGGCCGGCGTCGCCGAGGAGCCCGGCCACGGTCGGGCCCACGACGTAGCGGCCGTCGTCGTCGCGCGCGGCGAACCCCGTCCGGTGCAGGGAGACGAGAAGTCGGTGCGCGATGGAGCGGTGGAACCCGGTCGCGGCCGCGACCTGACTGGTGTTCAACCCCTCGGAGTGGCGGCTGAGTTCGAGCAGAATCGCAAGGCCGCGCTCCAGGGTCTGCGAGCCACCGCCTTCGGGCTCGTTCGACGGCGTCATGACACCTCTCCGGGAATCAGGGTTCAGACCGTGGGAAGGATCTTGCCACGGACCTCTCCGAGGCCGATGCGGCCTCGGGCGCCGGGCGCGGAGTAGCGCAGGACCACCTCGTCGCCGTCCTCGAGGAAGGTACGCTCCTGCCCGCCGGCGGTCCATGTCTCCTTGCCTCCCCAGGACAGTTCGAGGAACGAGCCGCGCTGGTGCTTCTCCGGGCCGGAGATGGTGCCCGAGGCGTAGAAGTCGCCGACCCGCAGTGAGGCGCCGTTGACGGTGAGGTGGGCCAGCATCTGCGCGGGCGACCAGTACATGCAGGAGTACGGCGGGCGTGCCACGACCGTGCCGTTGACCTCGACCTCCACCTCGATGTCGTATCCCGAGGGGCCCTTCTCCTGCAGATACGGCAGAACGGCCGGGTCCTGGCCGGGAAGGTCGACGCGGGCGTGCTCGAGCGCGGCGAGCGGGGTGACCCACGCGCTGATGGTGGTGGCGAAGGACTTGCCGAGGAACGGGCCGAGCGGAACGTACTCCCAGGCCTGGATGTCGCGGGAGGACCAGTCGTTGACGCCGGTGACACCGAAGACGGTCTCGGTGAACTCCGAGGTGGCGACCCGCTGGCCGAGCGGGACCGAACGGCCCACGACGAAGCCGAGTTCGGCCTCGATGTCCAGGCGCAGCGACGGCCCGTAGACAGGCGCGGGGTCGGTCGGGGCCTTGCGTTGACCGGCGGGACGGCGCACCGGTGTCCCGGAGACGATGATGGATCCGGCACGGCCGTGGTAACCGACCGGAAGGTGGCGCCAGTTGGGCATCAGCGCATCGCCGTCGGGGCGGAAGATCCGACCGACATTGGTGGCGTGGTCGACGGAGGCGTAGTAGTCGACGTAGTCGGCGACCTCGAACGGCAGGTGCAGGGTGGCATCGGCCAGCGGCACGAGCCGTACACGGTCGCGGTAGGCGGTGTCGGTGAGCAGTTCGACGGCCCAGGAGCGGACCGCTGCCCAGGTCGCCGGACCGTCGGCCATGAGCGGGTTCAGCGCGGCGGTGTCGAGCAGCACCGTCCAGTCGGGGCGCAGAGCGGTGGCCGCGGCGCCCAGGTCGAGTACGTGGTCCCCGATCCGGACACCGATGCGCGGGCCGGACTCCGCGGTGGAGAAGACGGCGTACGGGAGGTTGTCGACGTCGTACGCGCTGCCGGCCGCAGCCTTGACCCAGGTGACGGGAGGAGTGCTCATGTGGAGAGCCCTTCGGTATCGGTGTTCCGGGTGACGAAGTGACGGGCAGACGGTGGCCGGGTCGAGCATGCACAGGCCGGCCAGGTCCTCGAGCGGTTCGAGAGCGCTGCAGGACCCGTACGAAGTGAACGTCGACCGCGCGGCGGCGGCGTCGACCGCGGGGAGCGCGGTGATCGCCCGGGCCGGCGTGCCCGGGTCGCACTCGGCGAGAGCGGCGCGGACGTCGGACAGCGGGACTCCGGCGCGGGCCCACGCGGTGGCCGGCAGCACGTTGAGGTAGCCCCGTGGTGCTCGAACCCGGTCTCGCGCCCTGTGTGCCGGACCGCGTTGTGGAGCCCGGCCGTGCACTTGAAGGCGGCGCCTGCGGCGACGGCGTCGTGGATCCACGCGGCCACCTCGCTCTCGGTGGGGAAGGCAGCGGCCTCGGTGCCCCCGGTGCGGAACTTCAGCCGGAAGCCGTGTCGGGCGACCGCGGCGAGGGTCTGCTCCCATACGGGGCCACCGGGGCGCGGCACCTCGACGTACACGGTGTCGGAGAGGCCGAGCGCGGCCGGCTCGTCGACCTGAGCGGGCACGGGCAGCGCGGGATTCGGCTTGACCTCCAGGGCGGCGAGCACGAGGCGGTCGGTCACGGCGACGGCGTCGAGCGCGGCCGGGACGGCTGCTTGCCCGGCCACGACGCTCACCCGCAGACCCGCTGGGAACAGCTGCGGCGCGGCGAGCCGGGCCAGGTCGTCGAGGTCGGCCACGGCGTGCGGCAGCGGCGCCAGGCCGGGAGGGAGGACCGCGGCGTCGTCCACGAGATGTCGGAAGACGAGAGGTATTGACATGGGCCGCACCCTAACTGAGGATCTTCGAAATGCGAACACGCGGTGTTCCTTTATCGGTCACTCGGTTCTCGGTGACTCAATTCATCGGTCAACACGCCGGAGGGGTCATGGCGTACTACCGTCGAGTCGGCACGGTGCCGCCGAAGCGGCACACGCAGTTCCGTGATGACGCGGGCAAGCTCTACTACGAGGAGTTGATGGGGGAGGAGGGGTTCTCCTCCGACTCGTCGCTGCTGTACCACCGGGGCGTCCCGTCGGCGATCGTCGCGAGCGAGATCTGGGAACTGCCCGACCAGTCGACAGTCGTCAACCATCCGCTCAAGCCTCGCCATCTCAAGCTGCACGACCTGTTCGACGCGGATGAGGCGAAGACCATCGACGCCGTGACCGGGCGCAGGCTCGTGCTCGGCAACGGCGACGTGCGCATCTCCTACGTCGTGGCCGACGAGGCTTCGCCGCTCTATCGCAACGCGATCGGCGACGAGTGCGTCTACGTCGAGGCCGGTACCGGCGTGGTCGAGACGGTGTTCGGCGTGCTGCCCTATCGAGCCGGCGACTACGTGCTGCTGCCCCGCGCCACCACGCACCGCTGGGTCCCCGACGTCACCGACGGACCGAGCCGGCTGTACCCGATCGAGGCGAACAGCCACATCGCGCCGCCCAAGCGCTACCTGTCGAAGGACGGCCAACTGCTCGAACACGCGCCTTACTGCGAACGGGACCTGCACGGGCCGACCGGGATCCACCTGGCCGAGGGACGCGACGTGGCGGTGCTGGTCAAGCACCGCGGTGGTCGGCACGGAGTGGTCGGCACCCGGTTCGTCTACGACACGCACCCCTTCGACGTCGTGGGCTGGGACGGGTGCCTGTACCCGTACACCTTCAACATCGAGGACTTCGAGCCGATCACCGGGCGGGTCCACCAGCCGCCGCCCGTCCACCAGGTCTTCGAGGGCGACAACTTCGTCATCTGCAACTTCGTGCCACGCAAGGTGGACTACCACCCGCTGGCCGTCCCGGTGCCGTACTACCACTCGAACGTCGACTCGGACGAGGTCATGTTCTACTGCGGCGGCGACTACGAGGCCCGCAAGGGCTCCGGCATCGGCCAGGGCTCCGTCTCGCTGCACCCGGGCGGACACGCCCACGGCCCGCAGCCGGCGGCGATCGAGGCGTCCCTCGGAGCGGAGCACTTCGAGGAGTCCGCGGTCATGGTCGACACCTACCGCCCGCTCGAACTGGGCGAGGGCGGACAGGCCGTCGACGACCAGCAGTACGCGTGGGTCTGGGCAGGCCGACAGGCGTGAGCCGTCAACTGCCGCGCCCGACAAGCGATCAACCATCCGTAAAGCGCATCCAAAGGACCGATCCATGAAAAACCTGGCCACCGAACCGACGCCGACCAGCGAGTCGGCGGCTCTGTCGCCCCCGGCCGCCGCGAGCCCCCGTTCCACATTCAAGGTCATCCGAGCGGCGGTCCTCGGCACCGTCGTCGAGTACTACGACTTCGGCATCTACGGCTACATGGCCACCCTCATCGCGACGCACTTCTTCGTCGAGAGCGACCCGAACACGGCGCTCCTTTCGACCTTCGCCGCGTTCGCGGTGGCGTTCTTCCTCCGGGCGCCCGGCGGCGTCCTCTTCGGCCACGTGGGCGACAAGTATGGCCGTAAGAAGGCGCTCACCTGGACCATCCTGCTGATGTCCGTCGCCACCGCCGGGATCGGCCTGATCCCCTCGTACGCCACACTCGGCCTCTGGGCGACCTGCCTGCTGGTGCTGTGCCGTTGTCTCCAGGGCTTCGCGGCCGGTGGTGAGCTCAGCGGCGCGAACGCCTTCGTGTCCGAGCACGCGCCGGCGCACCGACGGGCCTTCCACACCTCGTTCGTCAACACCGGCACCTATCTCGGCTCGCTGTTCGCCTCGCTCGTCGCGCTGGTGCTCACCGTCAGCGTCAGCGAGGAGATCGTGCGCGCCTGGGCCTGGCGCATCCCGTTCATCCTCAGCCTGTTCATCGGCGTGATCGGCCTCTACATCCGCAGCCAGCTGCCCGAGACCGAACAGTTCGAGGCCGTCCAGGACAGCGAGACGGTCGAGGTCGCGAAGTACCCCATCGCCGAGGTGTTCGCGCAGGCGTGGCGCCAGATCGTGCTCGTCATCTTCCTCGGGGCGCTGATCGTCGGCGGCTACTACGTGGCCGGCGTGTACGCCGCCAGCTATCTGCAGACCGAAGGCGGTCACTCGGCCGACTTCGCGTTCATGTCGACGTGCCTCGCCATGGTCGCCGCCGTCATCAGCCTCCCGGTCGCCGGGTACGCGGGTGACCGTATCGGCCGCCGGCCCGTGTTCTTCCTGGGCAGCGGCGTCACCGCGGTCATCGCGCTGCCGGCCTTCATGCTGATGCGCGAGGGCAGCCCGGTTTCCGCCGTCCTCGCCCAGTGCTCTCTGACCTTCTTCATCGGGCTCGTCAACGGTGTCTCGTTCGCGACGTACGCCGAGATCTTCCGGGCGCGCTACCGCTACAGCGGTATCGCGATGAGCAACAACGTCACCAACATGCTGCTCGGCGGTACCGCGCCGTTCATCGCCACGCTTCTGATCAATGTCACCGGAAACAACCTCGCGCCGGCGGGCTACATCATCGTGACCGCGCTCATGACCTTCGGCGCCACCTTCTTCCTCAAGGAGACCCGCGGGAAGGAGCTGGAGCTGTGAGCCCCGTGCCGACCGACCGACGACGCTTCGAAGGCCGTTCGGTCGTGGTCACCGGCGCCGCCGGCGGCCTGGGCCGGGCCGACTGCCTGGCGCTCGCCTCCGAGGGGGCGCACGTCTGGGCAGCAGACATCGACGTGACCGCTGCCGAGGCGCTCGTCTCCGAGCTCACAGCGGCCGGTGGGTCAGGGCGGGCCGTCCGACTCGACGTCGCCGACGCTGACTCGTGGGGCGTGCTCGCGGGCGAGGTGGAGGCCGCAGGGCCGCTGCACGGCTTGGTCAACAACGCCGGTGTCAGCCTGCGTGCCGGCATCGCCGACACCACCGTCGAGCAGTGGCGCCGCGTCATGGACGTCAACCTGTCCAGCGTCTTCTACGGTCTCAAGACGCTCACCCCCGCTCTGGCGCGGGGCGCGCAGGACGGCGGCGCGGCCGTCGTGAACATCTCCTCCATCGCCGGCATGGTCGGCTACTTCTCCGCCACGTACGGCACCAGTAAGTGGGGCGTACGCGGGCTGTCGAAGGTCGGCGCGCTCGAACTCGCCGCTCTCGGTATCCGCGTCAACTCGCTGCACCCGGGACTCACCGGCACGCCACTGCTGCACCAGGCCGCCGACACCACCTTCGTGGACGAGAGCCTGCGGTCGGTCCCGGCCGGCAGGCTCGCGACCCCCGAGGAGATGGCGCGCGTGGTCGCGTTCCTGCTGTCCGACGACGCCACGTACATCACTGGCGAGGAGATGGTCGTCGACGGTGGACTGACGTCCGGCGGGCTCTACCACCGCATCCTCGCGGGTCTGGAGGAAAAGCCGTGACCCCCCTGCTCGAAACCCTCCTCGAGGTCCAACACCTCTACGCCGCCCAGTCGCATGCCATCGACACCGGTGACGCCGAGGCATGGGCCGACACGTTCGTCGCCGACGGGGTCTTCGACTCCCCGACATACGACAAGCCGGTCACGGGCCGCGACGCACTCGTCGCCTTCGCCCGCGACCTGCACGCCGCGGCGCCGCACCTGCACCACGTCATCACCAACGTGCTGGTCCGGCCCGCGGCCGAGACCGGCGAGTACGACGTACGCGCCAACCTCCTCATCGTCACCACCCACGACCTCGCCTCCGGGGCGGCCCGGATCGACCGCATCACCACGATCGACGACCGGCTGCGCCGCACCCCCGACAACCCCGCCGAACTGAGGCTCGTACACCGCCGCGTGACCCGCGACGGCGCCGCGCCCGAACCATCCGCACCCCACCTGAAGGAGCACCCGTGAGCACCCAGACCCCCGAAGACAATCCGGGCCGCGTCAACCACGACGCCCTGCCCGCCCTCAACCCCGAGCTGGTCGGCCGCACCGTCGTCGTGACCGGAGCCGGTCGTGGCATGGGCGCGCTCTTCCTGGAGGAATTGGCCCGTCGCGGTGTCAACGGCGTCGGCGGCGACCTCGACCAGGAGGCGATGGCATCCGTCGCCGACAAGATCAACGCCAACCTGGCCGGCGTCGACGGCGCAGGCCGCGTGGTCGGCGTGGGCGCCGACGTCACCGACCCCGCCGCCGGCGACGAACTGGTCGCCACCGCCCTGCGCGAGTTCGGCCGGCTCGACCTGTGGGTCAACAACGCCGGTGTCTTCCCGCAGGCGGAGTTCACCGACATCACGCCGCAGCAGCTGTCGCTCACCTACGGCGTGAACGTCAACGGTGTCGTCTACGGCGGCCAGGCGGCCGCCCGCCACTTCCGCACCGTCGACGGCGGCGTGATCGTGAACATGGCCTCGGTCGCCGCCGTACGCGCCCGGCCGACCCGGGCCTCTTACAACTCCTCGAAGGCCGCGGTGAAGCACCTCACCACGTGTATGGCCGTCGAGCTCGGCCCCGACAACATCCGCGTCAACTCGATCGCGCCGGGCTACATCGACACCGAGATGACCCGCTGGGTCCGCGACGACCAGGCTGCCATGGACCGGGCGCTCACCACCGTCCCGCTGCGTCGCCTCGGCGCGCCCATGGAGGTCTTCGGCGCCCTGTACTTCCTGCTCTCCGACAGCGCCCGGTACATCACCGGCGCCAACATTCCCGTGGACGGCGGTTCGCAGCATGTCTGAGTCCGACACCATCGCCTACGACTACGACGTCATCGTCGTCGGCGCGGGCGGCGCCGGTCTGGCGGCCTCGGTCTCGGCCGCCCAGGCGGGCGCACGGGTGCTGCTCCTCGAGTCCGAGGACGAGATCGGCGGCTCCACCCAGCTGTCCGCCGGGCTGCTGACCGCCTCGGCCACCAGTGTCCAGCAGAGCCTCGGGGTCGAGGACTCGCCACAGCGCATGTTCCAGCACTACATGGACCTCAACGGCTGGCGTCTCCGGCCCGGCCCGGTCCGGATGTTCTGCGAGGAGTCCAGCGCGGTCGTCGACTGGCTGCTCGACCTGGGCGTCGAGATACCCGCACAGGTCTCGCGCAGCGCCCATGAACCGGGGCTGACCCGTGCCGGAGTGGAGGACGTCTGGCGCGGCCACGTGCCCAAGGACCAGGGCTACGGCCTGGTGCAGGTGCTCGACAGAGCCCGCGCCCGGCTCGCCGTGGACCTCGCCCTCGGCAGCCGGGTCGAGGACCTGGTGATCCGCGATGGTGTCGTCCGCGGCGTCGTCCTGGACGGCGAGGAGGCCACCGCAGCCGCCGTCGTCATCGCCAGTGGCGGCCTGGCGGCCGACCCGAAACTCGTCCGCCGATTCCTCCCCGACGCCGAGATCGCCGGCGACGCGCTGTTCGTGGTCGCCGCGCCGGGCTCGCGGGGCGACCACATCCGCTTCGCCGAACGGCACGACCTGGCGCTGTTCGGGCAGGGCTGGGGCCTGCTCCTGGTGACCGCCGAGTTCCAGCGCTACCACCACTGGCAGAGCGGTTTCCCGCCCGCCTCGCGCATCAACGTCGGCCTCGACGGGCGGCGTTGCATGGACGAGGACGCACCCTACGCGGTCAGCCCGGGCATCCTCAAGGACCAGGGCGGCTGGGTCTGGTCGGTGTTCGACGACGCGGCCCGTACCGGACTGCCGGGCGGCTACGCGGACTGGACCGCGGACCGGATCCTGGAGGAGGTCGCCAAGGGCGTCGTGCTGCGCGCCGACACTCTGGAGCAGCTCGCCGACCTGATGGACGTACCGGCGGACCACCTGGTCGCGAGCGTCGACCGGTTCAACGAACTGTTCGTCCAGGGGCGCGACGAGGACTTCCTGCGCCACGAGTCCCTGGCAGCCAAGGGTGCCGACCCGCACCTCGCGCCGATCGCCACCGGACCCTTCTTCGCGGTGAAGATGCTGCCCGCAGAGCTGGTCTGCACCCACACCGGACTCGAGATCGACACCAGGACGAGGGTCCTCGGCGTCGAGGGCCGGGCGGTCCCGGGGCTGTATGCGGCCGGCGAGGCCGCCGGGGGCGTCCTCGGCGAGCGCTACGTGGGCGGCGGCAACTCCGTCGCCCACGCACTGGTCCTGGGCCGAGTCGCCGGCCGAGAGGCGGCCGCACGTGCCGCCGCACTGTCACCCCGAGTCGAGGAGATTTCCGCATGAGTCGCGCCGACGACCGTTTCGAGATCCAGGACGTCCTGTTCCGCTACGCCCGGGCGGTGGACCGGCTGGACCACGACGCCATCGCGGCCTGCTACTTCGACGACGCCATCGACGTCCATGGTGCCTACACCGGTGACGCCTCGGGCCTCGTCGAGGACATCCGTGGCCGTCACCGCACCATCGACTCCTCCCAGCACTTCATCTCCAACGTGCTGGTGGAGTTCACCGGCGAGAACAGTGCCGACGTCGAGTCGTACTGCCTGTGCTTCCTGCGGCAGGCCCCCGCCGAGCCCGGCGGGGAGCAGGACTTGGCGATCATCCGCTGCCGGTACGTCGACCGGTTCGAGCGGCGCGACGGCTCCTGGGGCATCGCCGACCGGGTGGTCGTGTTCGACGAGTCCCGGGTCGTCCGCATGACCGACGCCCTCGACCCCACGTGGGTCGCCTCGCAGCGCGACGGGTCGGACCCGGTCTTCACGTGGGGGCATCGCACTCCCGTGCAGGCGCAAGCGTAGGTCGTGAGCAGCGCTCGAGTGCCCCGAGACCTTGGGGTACGGGCCGTGACGGGCGCTGGGCGCCGCCTCCGCAGTGACGACCAACAGGTGCACCCGGAGGCGGGCGCCCGTCCTGGGGGTGAGAGAACACAGACACGCAGGCGGGCAGGAGCCACGGACTACATGGGGTCATGTGTGACGGGTGTGCCGGTCACCCCGGAGAGAGCGCCGCTTACAGAGCCCCGGGGGTGGGCTTGATCCGCTGGGTGGCCTTACTGGTGAATGTGGGCGCCGGCTCGTGGGCGGGAGTGGCGGCGCGCGCACCGTGTCGGGCGGTCCGGCCCGCACCGCGGGTCTGGGGTTCGAGCACTACGTGTGCGCCGACGTGCTGGGGCTGCCAGTGGCCGCGGTCGCGAGCGTTGGCGAGAGTCTGCCGAGACCCGGAGGGGAATGGCTCGGGCCCGCCACCGGGCCCGCCGCCGGCGCAGACCGTCGGGACGGGCCGGTCGGTTGCGCCCCAGCCCAGAGCCTCCGCCATGCTGACCCAGCGGGCGCGGCCCGGCCCGAACAGCGACTCGGGTTCTGCCTCTCGGGCGTGGGTCGGTGGGGGGCGGTTCGGCGGCGGTGACGTGGTCGACCGGTGCCTCACTGTTGTTTTCTCCGCGACGGCGGCACCGTCGTTCCGTCTGCCGCCTCGGGTCGGTGCCCGCCCTCCGCCGCGAGCGGGCACGGGGAGGTTTCCGCGGCGGATCCGAAGCGGCGAGGTGCCGTTTCCATCTGGGATTTCATGGGGCGCCGATGGGCAAGTAGCCAAGTTTCAAAGGGAGTTGAGGGGAAATTCTTCGGTGTCGGTACGGGTGGTGCAGGACCGTTGCCCCACGGGTGCACCCTATGCATAATGAGATGTCGCGTCCATAAAATTAGACGCTGTATCGGTGAGGGGCCCTGGTGAAGCAGACTCAACCGACCGAAAATCCCAACTGTCCTGTGGTGGATTACGTCTACAGTCCGCCGCCCACGCCGGTCGGGTGGCTGTTCGACCGGCTCGACCGGTATCAGGACATGTCCCGGCCCGCGGTGTGGACCGAGGAGGGTAAGGGCTACTGGATCTTCACTGATCACGACGCGCTGCTCGAAGGCCTGCAACAGGCCGACCTGTGGTCCAGTGCGGTCGTCGATCCGACCCAGCAGGATCCGGACTACATGTGGATCCCGATCATGCTGGACCCGCCGCTCCACGCGAAGTGGCGCAGGCTGCTCGGGGCCTGGTTCACGCCGGCCCGCACGAAGTCCCTGAAGGAGGAACAGCAGCGTCTGGCCGCCCAGTTGATCGAGCGGCTGCGGGACAAGGGCGAGTGCGACTACGTCCGCGACTTCGCTCAGGTGCTGCCGTCGATCGTCTTCCTCCAGATCATGGGAATGCCCCTGGAGAAGCTCGACGAATTCATGGTCTGGGAACACCAGATCCTGCACGGCAATACCGAGAGCGACCCGGACCGGTCCCTCCAGGCCGCGGCGCTGCACAAGGTGATGCAGTACTTCGGCGAACTCCTCGCCGAACGTCGGGCGAACCCTGATCCGGACGCGCAGGACATCGTCAGCGCCGCGATCACGTGGGAGATCGACGGTGTCCCGATCCCCGATGCGGACCTGATCAACTGCCTGTTGCAGTTGTTCATGGCGGGCCTGGACACGGTGGCGGGCGAGGCCTCGTACTTCATGTACCACCTGGCGAAGCACCCCGAGGACCGTCGCCGCATCGCTTCCGAGCCCGAGTTGATCCCGCACGCGGTCGAGGAGTTGCTGCGGGTCTACCCGATCGTGCAGACCGCGCGCAAGGCCACCCGGGACGCCGACTTCCACGGCTGCCCGGTCAAGGCCGGACAGGTGGCGCACTTCCCCCTCTCGCTGGCGAGCAGGGACGAGAAGGCGCACCCCCGTGCGCGGACGGTCGACCTGGACCGGAAGGAGACCCGACACCTCGCCTTCGGGGCCGGCCCGCACCGTTGTCCCGGATCGCACCTGGGGCGCCAGGAGTTGGCCGTGATGATGGAGGAGTGGCACCGGCAGATCCCCGACTACGAACTGGTCGAGGAGCCGACCGAGCACGGGCTCGTCCTGGGCCTCAACTCGCTGCCGCTGCGGTGGAACTAGTCCCGTACTTCGCGGGTCGTTGATTCGCAGGACGTGACCGGTCCGGGGGTGTCCTGGGCCGGTCGTGTGGGGTGTGTCGAGGGCTTCCCGGTTTCCGCGGCCTCGGTCTCAGCGTCAGCGCCTTGATGTGGTGGTGACGTCCGTGGTGGAGAAGCGTCTGGGCGCTCTGCCTGTCGCTGCCGAGTTTCTGCGCCGGCTGGATGTCGCCGGGATCGTCGACGAGGTGTGTCCGGGAGGCGCGAGCGCGCATCTGACCCATGGGCAGGTGATCGAGGCGCTGGTGGTCAACCGGCTGACCCCGCCCGCGCCGCTGGTGCGGGTCGGTGACTGGGCCCGTACCTGGGCGGTGGAGGAGGTGTTCGGCATCGAGCCGGCCCTGCTCAACGACGACCGTCCGGCCCGGGCCCTGGATGCGATCGCGCCGGAGCTGGACAGAATCGCGGGACGGTCGGCGCCCGGGCGATCGCCGAGTTCGGGATCGACGTGTCGAGGCTGCACTGGGACATGACCAGCATGTCTGTCCATGGGGCCTTCCCTGCCGAGGACCAGGACGAGCAGTACCCGGTCGTCAGCTACGGGCGCCCCGAGGACCGGCGGGTGGACCTGAAGCAGGTCCAGGCCGGACTCGCGGTGTCCGCCGACGGCGGCATTCCTGTCCACGCTCGTGTCTTCGACGGGGGTGCGGCCGAGGCCAGCCAGGTCGTCGGCGCGATGAAGGACCTGCAAGGCATGGCTGGTGCACGGGAGTTCTTGCTGGTCGCCGATTCCAAGCCGGTGTCCTGTACGAATGTCGCCGCCCTGCTCGCGGCCGGGGTGGATTTCATCGCGCCGGTCCCGGCTGCCCAGGTCAAGGACGAGGTCTACGCGGCCTTGGACGCTGCACAAACACAGGCGGTGGGCTGGGTGCCCGAGCGGGACGTGGACAAACCGGCCGCCGCGCGGGAGAGCTACCGGGTGCTGGAGGACGTCCACACCATGGCCGGATCCCGGCGCACTCCACCGCCGTCGCGGCGGGCCAGCGCCGGGCCCGCGAGAAGCGACTGGCCCGGGCCGGCGGGGAGATGGACAAGCTCGCCGGCGCGGCGGGCGGCCGACACTACGGCACCCACCAGAAGATCATGGCCCGGATCGGGGTCATCGCAGCCAAGCGGCACGTCGCCTCCTGCCTGCGCTGGACGATCACCGGAGGCGAAGGCGAGCCTCCCGCCCTTCGGTGACACTTCGACCAGGACGTCCTGGCGGCCGAGGCTGCGATGGACGGCTGGTGGGCACTGCTGACGAGCATCCCGGCCGAGCAGGCCGGCCCGGACCAGATCCTTGTCCACTACAAGGGCCAGGGCGCGGTCGAACGCCGGTACCACGACTTCAAAGGCCCCCTGGCGGTCGCGCCGGCCCTCCCGCGGCCCACCCCGCGCGCGTGGTCGGCCGTGCGACCAAGGTGTCCGGCATCCGCTCCGAAGACCGTGCGTGCCGCCGGGTCACAGCACCTTGACACGGCCGCTGTGACGGTGGCCATACTGAGACGGCTTGCTTCAAAAGGCTCTGTGGTGGCCCGGCCTGTGTCGACGGCGGACGAGCAGCGATCCGTCGTGCGCACGCACGGAACGGTCCGGTCCGAACCGCGCTCAGCGGGACGGAGGTTCACCGACCGCCCCGTGCACGGCGTGGAGCATGCGCGTGGTCGGGGCACGCCGATCGGCGCGTCCCGAAGCTCTCGGAAGGAGTCTTCATGAAGGCACTGGTGGTCGAAGCGTTCGGCGCCCCGTTCACGCTCGCGGACGTCGATCTCGCCGACCCGATCGGCCGCGAGGTGTTGGTGGAGGTGAAGGCGTCCGGCCTGTGCCACAGCGACCTCGCGGCAGCGCAGCACGACCTCGGCCTCCCGGTCCCCTCCGTCCTCGGGCACGAGGTCGCGGGAGTGGTGGTGGGTCTGGGCCCGGACGTGACGGAGTTCGTCGTCGGGGATCACGTGGTCGGCTGCCTCGTCCAGTACTGCGCCCGCTGCGACCGCTGCCTGTCCGGCCGCATCAACCAGTGCCGTCACCCCGAGGCCACGCTGCGCGGCGCCGATCAGCCGCCGCGGCTCAGCCTGAACGGCAAGCCGCTGTTCCAGGGCATGGGCCTGGGCGGGTTCGCCGAGCAGTGCCTGGTCCACGAGAGCCAGTTGGTGCGGCTGCCCGACCTGATGCCGTTCCCCCAGGCCGCGCTCATGGGGTGCGGTGTCGCCACCGGCGCCGGCGCGGTCGTCAACACGGCGCGGGTGCAGGCGGGCGAGACCGTGGTCGTCATGGGCTGCGGCGGGGTGGGGCTCAACGCGATCAGCGGGGCCGTCACGGCGGGTGCCACGACGATCGTCGCCGTGGACGTCGCCGACGAGAAGTTGGAGACCGCGCGCCGCTTCGGGGCCACCCACACCGTGAACTCGAAAACGACCGACCCCGTCGAGGCCGTACGGGAGATCACCGGTGACGGTGCCGACGCCGTCTTCGACTTCGTCGGGATGCCGCAAGTCACCAAGCAGGGATGGGAGATGGCGACGAAGGGGGGCGGCCTGTACCTGATCGGCTCGATCGACCCCGAGACGTCGCTGACCTTCACCAGCATCGACGCGGTCGTCTCGCAGAAGCGGGTGCAGGGGGTCTACATGGGATCGACCGTCCCCAAGCGCGACCTCCCGATGTACGCGGAGCTCTACCTGGCCGGCCGGTTCAACCTCGACGACCTGGTCTCGAAGGAGATCTCCCTGGACCAGGTGAACGAGGGTTACCAGGCCCTGCGCGACCCGAACATGACCCGGGTCGTCATCACGTCGTTCTGAGCGAGCCGACGCCCGCCCGCGACGCCCGCCCGTGTCGCGCGAGGGCACCACGGACCCGCACCCTCTTCCCCCGGACAGGATGGGCACTGGAACATGAGCGAGCAGAACAGCGGAACCGTCACCGCCGAGCACGTCGACAAGAAGGAGCTGGAGCGCGTCCTCGCCCTCCAGCGCGAGGCGTTCCTCGCGGAGGGCACCCCGAGCGCCGAGGTGCGCCGTGACCGCATCGACCGGCTGATGCTGGCCGTCCTGGAGGCCGCCGACCCCCTCGCCGAGGCGCTCCAGGAGGACTACGGCAGGCGGCCCACCGCGCTGTCGAAGATGTTCGACGTGCTGTCCTGGCTGGAGGACGTCAAGGTCAACCGTGAGTGCCTCGAGGAGTGGATGAAGCCCGTCGTCCTCGACGGCCCCCCGCCCGCCTTCATCGAGCAGAAGCCGAAGGGCGTCGTGGGTGTCATCGGCGCCTGGAACTTCCCGGTCAGCCTCACCGTCCACCCCGCCTTCGCCGCCCTGGCCGCGGGGAACCGGGTGATCATGAAGTTCCCGGAGAACCACCCCCGCACCGGCAGGGTCCTCGCGCAGGCTGTGGCGAAGTACTTCGCCGAGGACGAGGTGGCCGTCGTCCTCGGCGACCTCGAGACGGCCAGGGACTTCTCGAGTCTGCCGCTCGACCACATCGTCCTGACCGGATCTCCCGCGGTCGGGAAGGCGGTCGCGGGTGCCGCGTCCGCGAACCTGGTCCCCGTGACCCTGGAACTCGGCGGCAAGAACCCGGTCGTGCTCGGACGGGACGCCGACCTCGACCGGGCGGCCGAACGCCTTGCGCTCGCACGGGCGATGAACAGCGGTCAGGTCTGCTCCTGCCCCGAGTACGTCTTCGTGCCCCGCGCGCACCTCGACACGTTCCGGACCAAGCTCGAGGCCGAGTTCCGGCTGCTCTTCCCCACCTTCCTGGAGAACCCCGCGGCGGTCGCCATCATCAACGACCGCAACTACGAGCGGATCACCGCGCTCATCGACGACGCGACCGCCAGAGGAGCGACCAAACTCCAGGCCGTCGCGCCCGACGAGGCGGCGCACCTGCCCTCGCCGGGCAAGCGGCTCATCCCTCCGACGATCCTGACCGACATCCCGGCGGACGCGAAGATCAACGACGAGGAGGTCTTCGGTCCCGTCATCTCCCTCTTCCCCTACGACGACATCTCCGAGGCGATCCGCTACATCCAGGTCCGCCCGGCGGCGCTGTGCGCCTACTACTACGGGGAAGACGGCGCGGACTTCCGGGCGTTCGTGCAGGGCACCACGTCGGGAGGCGTGACCCGCAACGACTGCTTCGCGCACCAGACCGTCCCCGGTGCACCGTTCGGCGGTGTCGGTCACTCCGGCTACGGCGCCTACCACGGCAAGGCCGGCTTCGACGAGTTCACCCACCGCCGCACCGTCGCCGCACCCGAGGGAGACCGTCCGTTCGCCGCGGGCTCCACGGGAGAGGCCGTCCTCCACCCGGACGTCGAGGCCGGTCTGGACCAGTTCGTCGCGAGCGAGGTCGCGGCGCTCCGGAGCCGCCTCGGGCGCTGACCCGCGCCCCGGACCGCTTTCCGGACCGCCACTCCGCCGGACACCCCACCACCCTTACTGTGGTGGGGTGTCCGGCGGAGTCCTGTGCGGTGCCGCACACCGCGACGCCCCTCTTTGCGACACACCGGTGCAAGCGGACCTGTCAGCCGATGTCCGCTCGGACCGGTCGCGGGCGCACTGCTCCCGCCTGTGGCACAGGCTGGTCGAACTCAGCGGCCCACGTGCGCGCTTTTTCTCGCCGGCTCAAAGTGAGGAGGGAAAGGCGGAGTGACCGCGATCGCCGCACAGGAAACAGGTACGCCGTGAATGACTTCCCCGTCGAGGAGATCCCGTCTCTTCTGCTGCATACCGTCCCCGAGTCCGCCAGCTCTTGAATGCAGACGGCCTCGTGGAAGTCGCCTGGCCGTACATGAAGGACCGGACTCGGGCGCGCACCGTGAAGATGCTGAACTTCTACGGGGTCTTCGTGCCCGGCATCAACCGAGGACAGCGTGCGCAGTGAGCGTCTTCGGCGTGGCCACCGCCGCGGTGACAGCGGCGAAGGCGCGGCGCGCAGATCACCTCTGCCGTGGAGTGAGGTGTGCGAAGTCTCGACTCGTCAGTTCAGGGGCCTTGTTGGTGAGCCGAGCCGACCGGCCGTGCTCCCGTGGCGGGGCCCGGTCCGCGTGCCGGACCGGCACGCGGACCGGCATGCAGAGGCGAGGCTCGGCACGCAGCACCGCGGACCTAGGGTCAGGCGTCGGCCACGTCGAGCCGGCCACCGAAATACGCCGCCCGGATCCGGTCGTCCTGCGCGAGGGTGGCCACGTCGCCCTCCAGCGCGACGTGGCCGGTCTCCAGCGCGATGGCACGGTCGGACACGGCCAGGCCCATCGCGACGTTCTGCTCGATCAGCACGACGGTCGTGCCTTCGGCGGAGATCTCCTCGACGATCTCCGCCACGCGGTCGACGAGCTTGGGGGCCAGCCCGAGCGAGGGCTCGTCCATCAGCAGCAGGCGCGGCCGGGCCATGAGCGCGCGGCCGATCGCCAACATCTGCTGCTGGCCGCCCGACAGGTAACCGGCCTTGTCCGCACGGCGGTCGGCGATCTCGGGGAACCGTGCGAAGACCGCGGCGAGTTCCGCGGCGACCGCCGCTCTGCCGCGACGGGTCCACGCCCCGGCGCGGAGATTGTCCTCCACGCTCAACTCCGCGAAGACGCGCCGCCCCTCCATCGTCTGGGCCATGCCCATGCGCACCCGCTGTGCGGGTCCGGCCCGGGTGATGTCCACGCCGTCGAGAAGGACGGAGCCGGACACCACCCGTCCGCCGTGGCTGCCCAACAGGCCGGTGATCGCCCGCATTACCGTCGTCTTGCCGGCCCCGTTGGCACCCAGCAGGGCGAGGGTGGAACCCGCGGCCACCCGGGCCGACAGTCCCCGCACGGCGGGGCTGCGCCGACCGTAGGCGACCGTGAGGTCGTCGATGCGCAGCTCCGCCGGTCCCTTCGGCACCGCACCCGTACGCACCGTCAGTCTCCCGCCGGGTAGGGGTAGTCCAGGACGTCCTGCGTGACCTTCTGGTGGCACGCGGTCTCCTCGGTGCCGTCCTTCCCGGACTTCGACGGCACCAGCACGCAGTACTGCGTGTGCTGGCCACGGTCGGCCGCGGCGCCCCACGGGCGGGGGTAGTAGGTGGCCAGGTCCAGGGAGGACAGCGACGCCTGGGCCCGCATGATGCCCGCTCGGGACAGGTCGTCCTGCTCGGCCGCCTCGGTCAGCACGGCCTCGACCGCCGCCAGTTGGTTGTAGCCCCAGAGGAAGCCGACCGACGGCCGGGCGTCCGGGGCGTACTTCTTCTGGTCCGCGAGGAGCTGCCGCATCCCCGCGTCGTCCGCGCCCCAGGGGAGTCCCTCGGTGATGATCACCATGTGCTCGGTGGTGTAGTCGTACAGCGGACCGTCGTTGAGGAACGGCCCCCAGGAACCGGCGTTGGCGATCCAGGTCGGCTCGAAATCCTGCTCGATGGCCGCGGTCAGCACGTCCGGGGCCTCGGGGATCTGCGCGGTGCTCATCATCACCATGTCGCAGTCGGCCTTCTTGAGTTGCTGGATCTGCGTGGTCGGCTTCACACCGGACTGGACCGCCAGGGAGGGGCCCGTTCGCATGCCCATCTTCTTCCCGGCGTACTCCACGACCGCGGTGGCGGTCTCGAACCGGGGGCCCTCGGTGGCGAGGGAGCAGAGCTTTCGCCCCTTGCCGTCGCCCCGGGTGAGGTACTCGGCGCCGTTGAGGAACTGGCTCTGGGCGGGCATCGCGATGGACAGGACGTGGCTCTGGTGGAAGAACTTGCCGTCCGCCGACGCGCTGAACACCAGGACGTCGTCCTTGCGGGCCTGGGGCAGCACCGCGTCGGTGGACAGCGTGCCCGTCACCAGGGCGTAGGCCGCGACCTCACGCTTCGTGGCCTCGTAGGCCTGCGCGGTCTTGGAGGGGTCGTAGGCGGTGTCGCGGGTGATCAGTTCGACGGGGTACTTCCCGGCGATGCCGCCGCGCGCGTTGAGGGCGTCCACGTAGGCCTTCGCGCCGGCCCCGATGGGGGCGAAGGACGACGCGGCAGGGCCGGACGTCACGTTGAGCACGCCCAGAGTGAGCGTGCGTCCGTCGAAACCGGGCGCCGCGGCGGCCGTGTCGTTTGATCCCTTCGACTCGCCGCGACCGCAGCCGGCGGTGGCGAGCAGCGCGCCGACGGCGAGCGCCGCGAGTGCGGTTCTGGTACGGGAGGGCATCACTTGACTTCTCCTTCATCGTGGACCGTTCGGTCGGCCGCGGTCTCTTTCCACGTGTCGATCACCCGGGCGGCGCCGCCCAACAGGCCCTGCGGCTCCACGAGGAGCACCACCAGGATCAGCGCGCCGAAGATCAGGAGGTTGAACGAGCCCGCGGTGAAGAAACCGCTGTCCTCCGCAGTGCTTTTGATCAACCAGCCGAGCGCGGGACTGTCCGCGAACTCGGAGACGAGGAACTCCAGGCCGGGCAGGGCGAGGGCGCCGACGACCGCACCCGCGAGTCGGGTCACGCCCCCGACGATGACCACCGCCATGAGCAGCGTGACCATCGTGAAGCCGAAGTCCTCCGGGGCGATGTACTCCCGCAGGCCGGCCAGCATCGCCCCGCTGAGTCCGCCGAAGGCACCGGCGAGCGCGAAGACGCCGATCTTCTCCCGCCGCACGTCGATCCCGATCGCCTCGGCGGCCCGCTCGTTGTCGCGCAACGCCACCCAGGTCCGGCCGGGGGCGCGACGCAGGAGGAAGGCGCTGAGGGCGAGGCAGGCGGCGGTCACCGCCCAGGTCGCCCAGAAGAGGCCCTGTTCCGCGGAGAAGGAGCCGAGGTCCTCGAAGTTCACGGGCCCGACGGACACCTCGACCGAGGAGGTCGCCCTGCCCGCGGAGCCACCCGTCAGCGAGGTGAGCTGGCGCGCGAGGTAGTCGCCGATGAGGACGACGCCGAACGAGACGATCGCCAGCTCCAGGCCCCCGAGCCGGACCGCCAACCAGCCGGTCACCGCACCGGCTGCCGCCGCTGCCGCCCCGGCCGCGACGGCGACGACCACGAAGCCGGGGGCGAAGCGGTCGGCGAGGGCGACGGCGAGGTAGGCCCCGAGACCCATGAAGAACGGCTGCGCGATCCAGACCGTGCCCGCCCGCCCGACCAGCAGGACCACGCCCGCACCGGCGAGCGCGATCACCGCACAGTAGGAGAGCAGGAAGAGGATGTGGTCCTGGACCAGGAAGGGGGTCGCCAGATAGACGCAGGCGAGCCCCGCGAGGAGCAGCCGCCCGGCGGAACGCGGGACTTCGCGTGGGGGCCGACCCCGCGGCGGGACCGGCTCGGTGAGGAGGTGTTCTTGCATCACGCCCGCTCTCTCAGAAACGACGCACGGCCCGGGTTCCGAAGAAGCCCTGGGGCCGTACGACGAGCATCACGACGAGGATCAGGTAGGGGAGGACGCCGGGGAATCCCGCGCCGAGCGGCTCCAGTACCGACGACTGGAGCAGGATCGCGAACTGCTGTGCCACGCCCAGGAACAGTCCGCCCAGCAGCGCGCCCATGGGGGAGTCGATGCCGCCGAGGACCATGGCCGGAAGCGCGGCGAACGCCGCGATGCCCAGGGTGCTGTTGACGCCGGACGCGCCGGCGGCGAGCAGGATGCCCGCGACGGCCCCGAGCGCGCCCCCGAGGCTCCAGGCGAAGACGGTGACCGTCCGGGTGCTGATGCCCTGGGCCACGGCGGCCTCCTCGTCGCTGACCGCGGCGCGCATCGCCAGCCCGATCGGGCTGAACCGGATGAGGGCGAAGACCGCGACGAGGAGCACGGCACCGGTCGCGGCGGTCCACACGTCCGACAGCGCGAGTACGGACCCGCCGACCTCGACGACCCGCAGTCCCCAGGGATCGCCCAGGTCGCGGGCCTCGTCGCCCCACAGGCCCGCGACCAGTGCCTGGACCAGGAACAGCAGGCCGACCGTCGCCATCACGGCCGGGAAGTGCGCCTTCTTGCTGAAACGTCGCAGCAGCGTCATGCCGGTCAGCATCGACAGCAGGGCTCCGACGAGCAGTGACGCGAGGGCGGCCGCCAGGAAGGGCAGCCCCCACACCACGCCGACCTGGTAGGTGGTGAAGGCGCCGATCAGGACGAACGCGCCCTGGGCGAAGTTGAGGATCCCGGTCGCGGAGTAGACCACCACGACGCCGACCGCCAACAACGCGTAACCGGCACCCAGCGCGAGGCCGGAGACCAGCGCCTGGAAGATCTCTGCCTGGGTCATTCCGCACTCCTCCGGCCGAGATAGGCATCGATGACACGGGGGTCCTGACGGATCTGCTCCGGGGTCCCCGTCGCGACCTCGCGGCCGAAGTTGAGGACGAGCACGCGGTCGGCGAGGGTCAGCACCAGCGGCATGTCGTGTTCGATGAGCAGGATCGCCAGCTCGGGACGCTCCTCGCGGAGGGCTTTCAGGTGCTCGGCGAACTCGGCGGACTCCTCGGGGTTGAGCCCGGCCACCGGCTCGTCGAGCAACAGCACCGCGGGTTCCATGGCGACCGCCCGCGCGAGTTCCACGACCTTGCCCACCCCGTGGGGGAGCGTCTCCACCGGCCGGTCGGCGACTTCCGACAGGCCGTAGCGCTCGATCAGCGCGGCGACGACCGCGCGGTTGTCCGCCTCCTCGCGGCGGGTGCGCAGCGGCCTCAGCGTGGTGGCCAGGGAGCCGGTGCGCATGGCGTGCCGGCGGCCCAGGAGGAGGTTGTCCCGGACCGTCAGGGATTCGAACAACGCCAGGTGCTGGAACGTGCGCGCGATCCCGGCCCGGACGACGGCCGACGGGCGCAGACCGGTGACGTCCGTGCCCGCGACGACCACCGAACCCGTCCGCGGCCTGGAGACACCCGTGACGCAGTTGAAGAGTGTCGTCTTGCCGGCGCCGTTCGGGCCGACCGTGGCGAGGAGTTCGCCGCGGTGCAGGGAGAAGTCGATGCCGTCGAGCACCTGGTGCGCGCCGTACCGCTGCCCCAGGCCGCGCACCTCGAGCACGGGGTCGGGCCGGTCGGGGGCGGCGGGCACGGTCCCGAGCGCCGTCGCCGCCGGTGGAGAGGGAGCCACATGTATCTCCTCGTCGCACGGGTGGGGCGCCGGCCCCTCGGGCGCCGCCGTCGACGTCCGAGGGGCCGGTCCCCACCGTTATGAAACATGTGGTCTCACAATATGTACGACGGGGCGCGGACGTGCAAGAGTTTTGAGATGGGTGACTTTGAAAGGGTCGCATCGCCCCGGCGGTCCGCGCTCCGGGTCCGGGGTGGCGTCGAGGGCTAGCGGAAAAGTCCGTCGCGCGACAGGGGGCAATCCGGTCGACCGCTGTTAGGGTGTGCCGCCATCGCCCTTATTGCGACTTGCGAGTTCAAAACTCGCATCCATCCATCGGCACAGGGAGATCACCCATGGCTCAGGACATGGTCGACGGGACGAAGGACGACAGCTCCTTCCCCGGGACGCAATCGCCACCGACCGAGCGAGGAACGGCCGCCCGCAAGCGGCGTGTGCTCGTCTCGAGCTTCCTCGGCGGACTGATCGAGTGGTACGACTTCAACCTCTACGGCATGGCGTCGGCCATCGTGTTCGCCGCACTGTTCTTCCCGGAAGGGGACTCCTCCGTCGCCCTGATGGGGGCCTTCGCGACCTTCGCGGTGGGCTACGTCGCCCGCCCCCTGGGAGGTGTGATCGCCGGCCACCTGGGCGACCGGATCGGGCGCAAGCGCGTCCTGGTCGTGACCCTCATGGTGATGGGGCTCGCCACCACGGTCATCGGGCTGCTCCCCACCTACGCCAGCATCGGCGTGTGGGCGCCCGTCCTGCTGATCCTCGTCCGGCTGGTCCAGGGCGTGTCGGTCGGCGGCGAGTGGGGCGGCGCGCTGCTGATGACGGTCGAGCACGCGCCCGCGCACCGCAGGGGTCTGTGGAGCGCCGCGTCCCAGCTGGGGCCCGCCGGTGGCGTGATCATGGCGACGCTGGTCTTCCGGCTGGTTTCCGACTTGCCCCAGGAGCAGTTCCTGGGGTGGGGCTGGCGACTGCCGTTCCTGTTCAGCCTCGTCCTCGTCGCGATCGCGGTCTGGATCCGCTCCGGCACCGACGAGACCCCGGTGTTCGAGAAGGCCGAACCCGCGGTCCGGGAGGGTCGCATCCCGCTGATGCAGGTGCTCACGCGTGACCGCCGCCCGCTGATCCTGGTCGTGATGTTGACCCTGAGCATCGCGCTGACCGGCACCGTCGTGCTCGTGTACACCCTGTCGTACGCGATCGGCTCGGGCTACAGCAGCAGCACGGCACTGTCCGCGCTCCTCATCGCCTCCCTGGTCAACCCCGTGACCACCTTGATAGGCGCTGCCGCGTCCGACCGCTTCGGGCGCAGACCGGTCTACGTCACCGGCATGGTCCTGATGCTCGCGACGTCCTTCGTGCTCTTCCCGCTGGTGGACTCGGGCTCCTCGACCCTGCTGCTCCTCGCCTTCATCCTGGGGTACGGCTTCCTGGGTCTCGCCGTCGGCGCGCACGGCGTGATGATCTCCGAACTCTTCCCCTCCAACGCCCGCTACACCGGCGTCTCGCTCGGCTACCAGTTCACCTCGTCCGTCGCCGGACTGGGTCCGCTGATCGCGAGCGCGCTGATGGCGTGGGGCGGCGGGAACCCCGTCTACATCACCACGTTCCTCGCCGTCATCTACGTGGTGAGCGGTGCCGTGGCGATCTTCGCGGTGCCGGAGACCAACCGGTCGGACATCGCCCGCTACAGCGAATAGCGCCGCGTGCCGCCGCGCGGGCGGCACGGCCGTAAGCCTTGCCGATGAGGGACGGATCCGTCCGGTCGGACGGCCACGGAAGACCGGCCTGACCCCGCACGGGAGGTCAGGCCGGTCTTCCGGCGTCGTTTGACCGGACGCCGGTCGCCGGTCGCCGGATGCCGGTCGCCGGACGGGAGCCGGAGGGTGTCGGGCGGTCAGGTGCCGAGGAGCTGATGGACCGCGGCCGTGTCGTGGTAGAAGATGTCCAACTTCCTGATCGACCCTTCCGCCACCGTGTAGAGCTCGACGATGCGCGTACGAAGGGTCTCACCGGTGTCGCGCGCCACGAGGACGACCTCGACCCGGGCCATGACGAGATCGCCGGCGTCGCTCAGTCGGATGTCCTCGATGTCCAGCCGCACCACGGAGTTGACCGCGCGCAGCATGTCCAGGAGCCCGGCGGGCCCGTGGTAAGAGCCCCCGTAGGGGAGGGACGCCGGTTCCACGGCCACGAAGTCGTCGGCCACCAGGGACAGCGCCTGCCGCATCGTCTCCCGCGAGGCCAGCAGGCCCAGGAACGTCGAGAGGGTGGCCACGTTCTGCGAGGGCTCGGCCCGCTGCCCTCCCACGGCGGGGGGAGCGGCGTCCGGCCGGGTGCCGGTGGGGGTGTCGGTCCCGACCGGTCGGGCGGGGGCCGCGGGCCTGCCGCGGTGCGGGTCGTCGGTGTGGGTGTCGGTCCAAGGCGTACCGGTCATGGTTCTTCCCTCGTCGTCGCGTTCCTGCTGCGTGGTGCGAGGGTTGTTCCCCACCCCTCGCCGATGTCTGCCGAGTTCCCCGGGGAGGGTGCGCGCGGCCCGCGGCTGCCGGACGGCCGACGGTCGTGTCCTCCCGTCGGCCGGGTGCCGAGAAGGCCCGCTCATGCCGAGGCCGCCGACACCCCCCGAGGGCGTCGGCGGCGGTTCGTGGGGAGGACCGCGGGTCCGCTCCCTGGTGGGGCGGCGCGGCGGCGGTCCTCGGCCGAGGCCGTGACGGCAGTGCCCGTGTTCCGGGCCGACGTCCGGACGGCGGCCCGCACGCCGGTGCGGGCGTCGGCCGGGTCCGGTCCGATCGGGTCCGGGTTCAGTGGTACATGGCGTCGATCGTCGACGCGTACTTCACCAGCACCGCACGGCGCTTGAGCTTGTTGGACGCGGTGATCTCGTGGCCGCCCACCTCCCACGGGCTCATGATCAGCGTCCAGGTCTTGATCTGCTCGACGGCGGAGAGGTCCTTGTTGGCGGCGTCCACCTGCTGCTGCACGGCCGCGCGGAAACCGGCGTCCCGGCCCAGCGCCTCGTCGTCGAGCGCGGCCGTTTCCGGGTGCGCGCGGCGGTAGCCGGCCACCCCCTCCGGGGAGGCCACGAGCAGTGCGGACACGTACGCCCTGGAGTCACCGGTGGCGACCGCCGTGCCGATGAGCGAGCCGGCCAGGACGACGCGGCTCTCGATGCGGACGGGCGAGATGTTCTTGCCGTTCGTGTTGATGATGAGGTCCTTCTTGCGGTCCACCATCCTGAGCTGGCCGAGTTCGTTGAGCACGCCGATGTCGCCGGTGTGCAGCCACCCGTCGGCGTCGATCGCCTCCCGCGTCGCCTCGGGCTTGTTGCGGTAGCCGCGCATCAGCCGCGGGCCGCGCAGGAGGATCTCGCCGTCCTCGGCGATCCTGAGCTCCATGCCCGTGGCGACGGGGCCGGCGTAGCCGATGCGGTACTCGTCGGAGAGCCTGCCGGGGGTGGCCAGGGCGCAGCACTCCGTCGAGCCGTAGCCCTCGCGGACCGGCAGGCCCAGGCCGAGGAAGTACCGGAGCAGGTCGACGTCCACGTAGGCGCCGCCGACGACCGCGTACTCCACGCCGTCCAGGCCGACGACCGCGAGCAGGTCCGCGCGTTCCGCGGCGAGCTCCTCCCACTCGCGGCGCAGCTCGGCGGGCGCGGCACGGCCCGCCTGTTCGGCATCGGTCAACTGCTCGCCGAGAGCGCCGGCCCGCCGCAGACGCGTGCGTCGCTCCTCGCCGGGCTGGTCGCCTATGTACGCCTCGATCAGACTGCGGAAGCGTTCGAGGGAACGCGGCACCAGGAAGATCATCGCGGGCCGGACGCGCAGGTACATGGTGTTGAGCTGTCTGATGTCCGGGCAGAAGGTCACGCAGTGCCCCTGGGTGACCGCCAGGTAGTAGGAGATGATCCGCTCGCCGATGTGGGCCATCGGCATCCCGGACAGCAGGCGTCGGCCGGCGGACAGGGGGGCCGCCTCGTGGTACGTGTCCACGGTGTGCAGGATCGCGGAGTGCTGGAGCTCGACGCCCTTGGGCAGGTCGGTGGTGCCCGAGGTGTAGATGACGGTGGCGACGTCGTCGGGCGAGACCGCCCGCCAGGTGCGGGCGAAGTCGAAGCCCTCCGGGGCGGGCCGGAGCAGGAGGTCGCCGTAGGCATGGGTCTGCGCGCCGTCCAGGGCCTCCACCTGTGCGTGGTCGAGGACGATCACATGGTCGACCGACAGGCCGTGGTCCTTGATCGCCTCCCGGAGCCCGGCCTCCAGCGAGGGCTCGGTGACCACGACGCGGGAGCCCGAGTCGCCGATGTTGTAGGCGAGGTCGACCGGGGGCAGCGTCGAGTAGACCGAGGTCGTGGCTGCCCCGAGGTGGAGTGCGGCCAGGTCCATGAGCTGGTGCTCCGGGCGGTTGGTCAGGAGCAGGGCGAGCGTGTCGCCGCGTCCCATCCCCAGACCCGCGAGTGCTCCGGCCAGGATCTCCACCAGGTCGGCCGCCTCCAGCCAGCTGAGACGCAGCGAGTCGTCCTCGGTGCGCAGGGCCACCGCGTGCGGGTAGGCCTCCACCGTCAGCTGGAAGGCCTCGGGGAGCGTGGCCATGTCGAGGGTGCGGCGGAAGGGCCGCTGCTCCGGGTATCCCAGGGCCTGCAAGGACTCGTTCACGACGTGCCTCTCGTTCATCGGGGGTTCTCGCCACGGGACGCTGCCGTTCGATAGTAGACGGGCAGTCTCAATAAGGGAACGGGTGTGGCGGGGGAGGGGAGGAGCGGAGCGCGGGTGGGGGCTCACGGGCCACCGTGCCGTGCACGACTTCGGGCCGCACCCGCCGGTCGGCGGATGCGGCCCGAAGTTCGGTCCGAGGGTGTGCGGCGACCCTCCGGGGACGCGAGCAGCTCCTCCGGAGAGCCGGCGCGCCTCCTCGCGTGCGGTCGCGGACGCGCGCGGCGCCGGGGCGGCCGCTCAGCGCGGAGCGGCGAGCGCCTGCACCTCGTCGACGGCCTCGCCGACGCCCGCCCGGCGGGCCAGCAGCTTGCGGGCCAGCACGGTGGCCTTGGGCCAGTTGACCGCGGTCACCCCGACCAGCGCGCCCGCGTCGTCGGAGTACAGGGCGGCCACCCGGCGTCGGGGGCCGTCCGGGCCTTCCAGGACCTTGCAGTCGGCGGCCCCGGCGGGACGCCCCACGACCTGCACCTTGTGGTCGTACTGGTCGCTCCACACGTAGGGCAGGGCGTCCTGACGCCCCGGCCGGTCCGGGTGGACGATGTTGTGGGCGACGACGGCGGCCTGGTCGACGGCGTTGGTCCAGTGCTCGGTCCGGCGGGCGTCGAGGTCCTCCGGGCCGCGCCACCGGGCGACGTCGCCGACTGCGTGGACGCCCTCGGCGCCCACCGCGCGCCCGTGCTCGTCGCACGCCACCCCGTCGGCGACGTGCAGACCGGAGCCCGCGAGCCACTCGACGTTCGGCACCGCGCCGATGCCGACGACGACGGTGGCCGCCCGTAGGGCGGTGCCGTCGGCCAGGCGCACGTGCAGGTCCCCGCGCCGTCCCCGCACGTCCTCGACGCCGACCCCGAAGCGGGCGACGACCCCGTGCCGCACGTGGACGTCCGTCAGCAGAGCGGCGATCTCCGGTCCGACGGAACGGGCCAACGGCATCGGATCCGGGTCCACCACGGTCACCGGGAGGCCGAGCAGGACGGCGGTCGCGGCGGCCTCCATGCCGATGAACCCGCCGCCCACGATCACGACCGGTCCGCCCGCCGAGAGGTCCCTGCGCAGCGCGGCCGAGTCGGCGAGCTCGCGGATCACGTGCAGGCCCGACTCGACGTGCCAGGGCGCGGGCCGGGCACGGCACCCCGTGGCGATGACGCAGTGGTCGAAGGCGAGGCTCTGTCCGCCGTCGAGCAGCACACGTCCGCCGTGGACGTCCAGGCCCCGGGCCGCGGTCCCCGGCCACAGCTCGATCCGCGCCTCGTGCGCCGCGCTCTCGGTGAGGAGTGAGAGCCGCTCGGCGTCCCACTCGCCGGAGAGGAACTGCTTGGACAGCGGGGGCCGGTCGTAGGGCAGCTGCGACTCGGCCCCCAACAGGACGATCCTGCCCCGGAAGCCCTGCTCGCGCAGGCCGAGCGCCGTGCGCACGCCTCCGACGCCGGTGCCGACGACGACCGCGGTGCCGTCCGTGTTCGGCTCGATGGTTGAGGTCATGGCGGGGACTACGGCTCCTGGTGGTCGACGACGATCGCGCGGGCCGGGCAGGCGTGCGCGGCGGAGCGCACGGCCGCCGCGTGCGGGGCGGGGTCCACGTCCAGCAGGACGACGATCCCGTCGTCGTCCTGGTCGAAGACCTCGGACGCCTCGAGGACGCACTGGCCCGCGCCGATGCACTTGGGGTAGTCGATCTCGATCTTCATCTCGCTCACCTTTCGTCTCCCCACGTCACGGGCAGGGAGTGGACGCCGTAGACGACCATGTCGCCTCGGTAGTCGATCTCGTCGAGGGGCACCGCCAGCCGCAGGTCGGCGAAGCGCTTCAGGATCGCCGGGTAGGCGGTCTGGAGCTCGATGCGGGCGATGGGCTGCCCCAGGCACTGGTGGATTCCGTAGCCGAAGGCGACGTGGTGGTTCTGCTCCCGGTGGATGTCCATCCGGTCGGGGTCGGCGAACTGCCGGGGGTCGCGGTTGGCGGCGTCGCCGGAGGCGATGACCCCCTCGCCGGCCCGGATCAGCGCGCCGTTGACCTCGACGTCCTCGACGGCCACCCGACGGCGCCCGATGTGGGTCACCGTGAGGAGCCGGAGCAGTTCCTCGCACGCCGCGGCGACCGCCTTGTCGTCGCCCTCGCGCATGATCGCCGCGTACTGCGGGTTCTGCAGCAGGAACAGCACGCCCAGCGCGATCTGGTTCGCGGTGGTCTCGTGCCCCGCGACCAGCAGGAGGATGCCGAGGGAGGCGACCTCCCGCTCGGTCATCTCGCCCGTTTTGACCCGGCGTTCGACGACCCGACCGAGCAGGTCGTCGCTCGGCTCGGCCGTCTTCTGCGTCACGAGCGCGGCGAGGTAGTCGGTGAGTTCCTCGACCGCGCGACCGGCCCTGGCCGGGTCGCCCTTGACGTCGAGCAGGGCGTTGCTGTGCTCCTGGAAGAACGTGTGCGCTTCCTGGGGGACCCCCAGCAGTTCGCAGATGACCGTCGAGGTCAGCGGCAGGGCGAAGTCCGTCACCAGGTCGGCGGTGCCGCCCGCCGCCTCCATCGCGTCCAGCAGTTCCTCGGTGATCCGCTCGACGGTCGGGCGCAGCGCCTCGGTCCGGCGCACGGAGAACTCGCCGGTGATCATCCTGCGGTGCCGGGCGTGCTCCGGGTCGTCCATGGCGATGAACGTCGGGTTCGCCTTGTGCTGCTGCTTCATCCCCGCCGAGGTGACGGGGTAGCCGTCCCGACCCGGGTCCGAGCTGAACCGCGGGTCGGACAGGATCGCCCGCACGTCGTCGTAACGAGTCACCAGCCAGGGGAGGCTGCCGTCCCAGGTGCGCACCCGCGCGACGGGCTCCTCCTCCCTGAGCCGACCGATCTCCGCCGGAGGGGAGAAGGGGCACCCCCGGGCCATGGGGTAGGCCGGCGCGCTGCTCATGTCACTGCTCATCGTGTCCACCTCGTCGTGTCGAACCTGCAAGTCAGAAAGCTTCTCGCCTCAGTCGTCGAGGAGCGGGAACTCGTACGGCGGCGTCTGGACGTACCCGCCGTCCAGGTGCAGCACGGAGCCGGTGATGTAGGAGGAGGCGTCCGAGCAGAGCCACAGGTGCGCGTTGGCCACCTCGTCCGGCTCGCCGATGCGGTGGAGGTTGCTCATGATCCGCCGGTACGCGTCGACGTCGCGCCGGCGCGCCCGCAGGCCCTCCTGGAGCATCGGCGTGTCGATCGCCCCCGGCGCCACGCAGTTGACCCGGATGCCGTACTTGCCGTAGTCGAGCGCCGCGCTCTGGGTCAGCGACCACACCCCGGCCTTGGCCGCGTTGTAGACGGGCGAGTTCCGGTTCGGGCGGAAGCCCACGATGGAGGCCACGTTGACGATCGAGCCCCCGCCGCCCTGCGCCAGCAACTGCCTGATCTGGTACTTGTTGCAGTGGAACGTGCCCTTGAGGTCGACCGCCATGATGCGGTCGTACGTCGCCTCGTCGAACTCGGCCACCGGCTCGTTGTCGTTGGCGACGGCGGCGTTGTTGACCGCGCAGTCGAGCCGCCCGTACGTCGCGACCGTGGCCGCGACCATGGACTCCACCTGCTCCGCGCGGGAGATGTCGCAGGCGATGAAGGTGGCCCGGCCGCCCTCCGCCTCGATCTTCTCGACGACGCGCCGGCCGGCCTCCTCGTTGAGGTCGACGACGGCCACCTCGGCGCCCGCCCGGGCGAAGAGCTTGGCGGTCGTCTCACCCATGCCCTGGGCCCCGCCGGTGACGATCGCTACTTTGCCCGATAGGGCCTGCTCGATCATGTGCCGCGTCCTTCTGTGTGGAGGTGAGTGGTCGGAGATCGGTGAGGAGTCGTTCGGTGGGCGACGGACCGGTGGGGAAGGGGCGGTGGAGCGGTCGGCGGGCAGGGTTTCACCCGGTGGCCGTGTCCGCGCCCACCTCGTCCACGAGGAAGACGCGCTTCCTGCCCCGGTCCATGAAGGTCAGTTCGTCCGCCCGTACCCGTGCCGCGTGGCCGGGGTCGCGGAACACCTCCATCGCGCGATCGAAGGAGGCCCGGTCCGCGTACCACATGTCGGTGATGACGTCGAAGTCCAACAGGTCCTGTCCGGGAGCGGAATTGGCCCCGCCCGAGGCCGTCGAGTGGTCGACGTAGTTGCGGCGGTAGTCCAGGAGGTGCGGTCCCACCAGGGACAGGATCAGCGGGACGTGGACCTGCTCGTAGTGACTGCGGAACTCCCCGACGGAGAGGCCCGGCTTCCGGGAGAGAACGGCGACCAGCTTGATCAAGAGGTCCTCCCGAGGCGTCGCCCGGCCCCCGGGACCGGACGACGGGCTCGTGTGTGTGGGTGGAAGGGGAGCGGTCCGCTGGCGCGCGTGCGCGCGGTCGGGACCGTCGCCCGTAGGTCAGAAGCGTCCGCCGTCGACGGAGATGATCTGGCCGCTGACGAACGCGGCCGCGTCCGAGGCGAGGAAGGTGGCCACGCCCACCAGGTCCTCGGGTCGGCCCCAGCGTCCCAGCGAGGTGCGCTCGAGCGCGCTGGAGAGCGCCGCGTTGCGAGGGATCGTCTCGGGCGTGACGTACTGGTCGTCGATGATCAGACCGGGGGCGATCCCGTTGGCGCGGATGTTCCAGGTGCCCCACTCCCTGGCCATGTACTTGGTGAGCATGATCAGGGCGCCCTTGGCCACGCCGTAGGCGTCGACCCCGGGCGAGGGCACGATCCCGGTCGGGGACACGATGTTGACGAAGGAGCCGCCGCCGGACGCGGCCATCTTCGGGACCAGATGCCGGCCCATGCGCACCACGCCGAGGATCACGGGGTCGAAGAAGTGCAGCCAGGCCTCGTCGGGGGTGCTCAGGAGGTCGCCCTGCTGCGGACTGCCGCTGGGCACCGCCGAGTTCACGACGGTGTCCACGCGCCCGAAGGCGGACCAGACGTCCTCGACGAGGGCGGATGTGCCGGCCGCGTCGGTCAGGTCGCCCGCGGCGTACCTGACCTCGTTGCCGGTGGCCTCCTGGATGCGACGGGCCGTGGCCTCCAGCTGTTCGACGTTGCGTCCGCCGATGACGACCCGGGCCCCGGCGGCCGACAGGGAGGCGGCGAACTGCGAACCGAGGTTTCCCGAGCCCCCGGTGACGAACACGACCTTGCCCTCGGGGAGCAGGGGGGAGGAGGTGCTGCTCATGCTGGCCTTCCGTCGGTCAGGTCCGGTGCGGACGTGCGGCAATGGGGGCGGGCCCCGTCACTTGCCCTCGGCGTGCTCCGTCACGGCCTTGGTGTCCTGGTAGAAGACCTCGACCCGCTCGATCTTCCCGTCGACGACGTACCAGAGCTCGATGACCCGCATCGGCAGCACCTTGCCGGTGCGACGGTTCTTCATGTTGAGGTCGGCGTCCGCCAGGACGACGTCGCCGGCGTCGCGGTACTTGACGTGGAAGGTGTTCACCGTGGACTCGAACAGGTCGGTGATCTGACCGATCATGCGGTCGAAGCCGTCGGCACCCCGCCACTCTCCGCCGTACGGAAGGCCCTCGGCCTCCACGGCCACGAAGTCGTCGGCGAGCAGCTCGAAAGCAGCCGCTTTGTCCCCCTTGAAGAAGTACAGGTCGGAAAATTCCGCCACGATACGAACATTGTCGGTCGCAGACAGGTTCTGAATGTTGTCGTTCAGGGCCATGATGTCTCCCGATGCTCGAGGTGAGGTGACCGAGCAACGCTCGGGGCGTCGCGCTCGGCCGCCGTCCGGAGGGATTGTGCGACTAAGCGTCTCAGATTAGATGTGGCAGGTCAATCGTCCTGCGAAGGTGGAATGCGGAGCTCGAATGAGGAGCTCGAATGCGGAGCCGGAGTGGGGGTGGGCACCAGCGGCCGGACCGGGTGCGGCGGTCGCGCGGCGACGGCCCCCGGCCCCCGGCCGGCGGCCCGGGGGCCGCGGTGCCGACCGGGGGCGGGGCGTGTCCGCTCAGGACGTCCCCGACCGCGACGCGCCGCGCAGGAAGAACATCGGGACGGTGAGCAGGATCGTCCCCAGGCACATCAGCGCGGAGACCCGGAAGACGGCCATGAGGGCGTCGGGGTCGGTGTAGCTCGCCGCGCCGCTGCCCAGTACGTAGGTGGTCGTCACGGCCGCGACCACCGAGCTGGCCAACGCCGTGCCGACCGCGCGCAGCAGGGTGTTGAGTCCGTTCGCGGACGCCGTTTCGCTCTCCGGGACGGCCCGCATGATGAGGGTGGGCATGGCGGCGTAGGCGAGCGAGGCGCCGACCGCCACGGCCACCGAGCCGGCGACCACCTGCGCCAGACCGCTGCTGAACGCGGACCTGGCGAGGTAGGTCGCGCCCATGAGGAGGGCGCCCGCCAGGAGCGTCGCCCGCGGGCCGTGGCGTCGGACGACCGCGGCCGTCACCGGGGCCATGAGGCCGAAGGTGACGGCGTTGGGCGCCAGCCACAGCCCCGCCCGGCGCAGGTCCATGCCGAGGCCGATCCCCTCGTGCTCGGGCGCCTGCAGGAGCTGCGAGGTCACGAGGAGATCGGTGTACATCGCGAACCCCATGAGCAGGGCGGAGAGGTTCACCAGGAGCACCTCGGGGCGCACGGCGAGACGCAGGTCGACCACCGGGCGGCGGGCGCGCAGTTGCTGGGGCACCCACGCGGCGAGGGCCAGGATTCCGCAGAGCGCCGAGACGAGCGTCGGCCGGGACGTCCACCCCCAGGCTCCCCCCTTCGACAGGGCGAGCAGGAGGGCGCTCAGCGCGAGGGACAGCAGGAGTGCCCCCGGGAGGTCGAACCTCCCGGGCGCCCGCACCGGGGACTCCTCGACCACCAGGGCGATGGCCAGAAGCACCACCGCGCCGAGCCCGCCGGTGATCCAGAACAGCGCGTGCCAGTCCAGACGGGCCGCGACCAGCCCGGACAGGGGCATCCCGACACCGGCCCCCACCGCCAGCGTCGCGCTCATCAGGGCGACCCCCAGCGGGACGTGGCGCGGGGGGAGCATGTCGCGCATGAGCGCGATGCCCACCGGGACGAGCGCCATGCCGGTGCCCTGCAACGCCCGCGCGACGAGCATGGGCGCGAGTGAGTCGGTCAGCGCCCCGACGAGGGAGCCCACGACCATCGCGACCAGCGAGACCAGCACCATGCGCTTCTTGCCGTACATGTCGGCGAGACGGGAGATCGTCGGTGTGGCCAGGGCGCCGGCCAGCAGGGTGGCGGTGAGGAGCCACGAGGCGCCGGCCGGGCCCGTGCCGAGCAGCCGCGGCAGGTCGGGCAGCAGCGGCAGCACGATCGACTGGTTGAGGGCCACCGCGGTCCCGGCGAGGGACAGGACGACCAGCATCAGCACGGCGCGCGAGTCTGTCGTGGGCGTCATGTGGTGGTGGTTCTCCTGCGTCGTCGTCCCCCGCCGGGAGGCGCGGACCGGAGGGAGGGTCAGGTGTTCGTCCATACGGGCGGGCGCTTCTCGACGAAGGCCCGTGCGCCCTCGGCCGCGTCGGCCGACGACCGCACGCGGTCCACGTCCTCGCGCTGGCGGTCGAACATCTCGGCCGCGGACCAGTCCTGGGCCGAGGTGACCAGGTGCTTGGCCGCCCGCACCGCCATGGGCGCGTTCCCGGCGATGACGCGCGCCATCTCCACCGCCCGCTCCCGGGCGGTGCCGGGCGCGACGACCCGGTTGACCAGGCCGAGCGCGTGGGCGCGCGCCGCGTCCACCGGCTCGCCGGTCAGGACCATCTCCAGGGCGACCGCGGGAGGCACCACCCGCGGCAGGCGCAGGACGCCGCCCGCGGCGGCCACCAGTCCGCGCTTGACCTCGGGGAGGCCGAACCAGGACTCCTCGGAGGCGACGATGAGATCGCAGGCGAGGGCGATCTCCATGCCGCCCCCGAGAGCCTTGCCCTCGACCGCGGCGATCAGCGGCTTTTTGGTGGCCCGCTCGCAGATCCCGAAGGCTCCCCGGCCCTCCACGAGGGGGCGTTCCCCCGTGGCGCTGAAGGCCTTGAGGTCCATCCCGGCGCTGAAGACGGGCCCCGACCCGGTGAGCACGGCCGCCAGGACGTCCTCGCGGGCGTCGACCTCGTCGAGGGCCGCGGCGATCTGCCGCGCGGTGGCGAGATCGATGGCGTTGCGTACGTCCGGCCGGTCGAGGGTGACGACCGCGACGCCCCGGTCCACCTCGAAGGTGACGGTGCGGCTCATCGCGGTGCCATCCGGATGGCACCGTCCAGGCGGATGGTCTCGCCGTTGAGCATCCCGTTGTCGATGATGGACAGGGCGAGTTTCGCGTACTCGTCGGGGTCGCCGAGGCGGCTGGGGTGGGGCACGGTGGCCGCGAGCGAGCCACGGACCTCCTCGGGCAGGCGCGCCAGCAGCGGGGTGTCGAAGGTGCCCGGCGCGATGGTGCAGACGCGGATGTTCTTCGAGGCCAGGTCCCGCGCAGCCACGATGGTCATGCCCACGATGCCGGCCTTGGAGGAGGCGTAGGGGATCTGTCCGATCTGGCCCTCGAAGGCCGCGACCGAAGCGGTCAGCACGACCACCCCGCGGTCGCCGTCCAGCGGCTCGTTGCGCGCCATCCGGGCCGCGGCCAGGCGGAGCACGTTGAACGAACCCACGAGGTTGATCTGCACGATCTCGGCGTAGGTCTCGAGCGAGCCCGGACTGCCGTCCCTGTTGACCAGGCGCACCGGACCGCCGCGACCGGCGCAGTGCACGACGGCACGCAGCGGGGCCGCCGCCTCGGCGGCGTCGAGCACCTTCTCCAGGGCGTCGGCGTCGCGCACGTCGGCCGGCACGAACCGCACGCGCTCCCCGAGCTCGTCGGCGACCTCCTTGCCCCGGGACGCCTCCAGGTCCGCGATGACGACCGTCGCGGCGCCCTCGTCGAGCAGGCGGCGCACGGTGGCCAGCCCCAGCCCGGACGCGCCGCCCGTGACGACGGCGGAGCTTCCTGTGATGTTCATCAGTGGTGTCTTCTTCCTGTCAGAGGCGTTCGATGAGGGTGGCGTTGGCCATGCCGCCGGCTTCGCACATGGTGACCAAGCCGTAGCGGCCGCCGGTGGCTTCGAGACCGTGGAGCGCCGTGGTGAGCAGGCGTCCGCCCGAACCGCCCAGCGGGTGACCCAGCGCGATGGCGCCGCCGCGCGGGTTGAGGCGTGCCGGGTCGGCGTCGAAGTGCTGGGCCCACGCCAGCGGCACGGGGGCGAAGGCCTCGTTGACCTCGTAGTGGTCGATCCGGTCGATCGTCAGGCCCGTGCGGGCGAGCAGCTTCTCGGTGGCCGGGATCGGCCCCGTCAGCATCGTGATCGGGTCGTCCCCGGCCAGGGCGAAGGCGTGGAACCGCGCCCGCGGGCGGAGTCCCAGCTCCCGCGCCTTCGTCTCGGACATGATGAGCAGCGCGGACGCCCCGTCGGCCAGCTGGGAGGAGTTGCCCGGGGTGACCTTCCACTCCCCGATCTCGGGGAAGCGCGCGCTCATCTCGGGGGTCTCGAAGGACGGCTTGAGGCCGGCCAGGCCGTCGACGGTCGTCTGCGGACGGACCGTCTCGTCGGCGCTCACGACCGTGCCGTCGGCGAGGGTCACCGGCACGATCTCGCCGCTGAGGTCCGTGGCCGTGGCGTTGGCGTGGGAACGGGCCGAGAAGACGTCCAGGTCGTGCCTGCTGAAGCCCCGGCGGGCGGCGATGAGTTCCGCCGAGACGCCCTGGGGCACGAGCCCGGGTGCGTAGCGCTCGGCGACGGACGGGCCCCAGGGGTCCTGTCCGATCCGGGCGGTGAGCATCGGGATGCGGCTCATCGACTCGACGCCCGAGGCGATGACGATGTCGTGCGCCCCGGCGATCACGGCCTGGGCGGCGAAGTCGGCGGCCTGCTGGCTGGACCCGCAGGCCCGGTGCACCGTCACCGACGGCACGCTCTCCGGCAGCCCCGCCGCCAGCCAGGCCCAGCGACCGACGGGCCCGGACTGCTCTCCCACCTGGCTCACGCAGCCCGTGATGACGTCGTCCACGATCGCCGGGTCGATGCCGTTGCGGTCGATGAGCTGACGCAGGACCTGGCCCAGCAGCTCGACCGGGTGCAGTGAGGACAGGGCTCCGCCGGGCCTCCCGTCCCGGGGGGCCTTCCCCTTCGCCACGGGCGAGCGGATCGCGTCGACGATCACGGCGGTGTTGGTCATGTCTGGCTCCCCAAGAGGCTGTTCGGCTCGGTGGATGTGCTTTCGGGTCCGGTGCGCGTACGCCCCGTCGGGTGCGGGGCGGGGTGTGCTTCCACGACCGGGCGCCGCCGCCCCGAGGCCGCCCCGGGGCGTCCGGGCGGACGGTGCCGCCGCGGCGACGGTGGGGCGGGGTACGGCCGGTGCCCGCACCCCGTGCGAGGCGGGGTGCGGATGCCGGGCGCGGGGTGGGAGCGGCCGGTCCGACGGGCTCGTGGTGGCGTGGCACGCGGGTGTGTGAGCCCGGACGCGCCTTACGCGGTCACGTGTTCATGGCGGTGTTCGAGGGCATGACCCGGAGCGTGCGCCGTACTCGACTCCCGCTGCCGAGCGGTCGGTTCGCGTCTGCCCTCGAGCCATAGTTTTGAACTATAGTGTCTCATAAGAGGTGCGGCAAGGTCCGTCCCGCGGAAGGGGGGCGGACCGGGTCCGCCCGGTCTCGACGGAAGGAACGACGTGAGTGTTGACGCGAACCCCGGGGGCGTCCCGGCGGTCACGAACGTCTCCGAGCCCCCGCGGCCCGAGGCGTCCGACGAGGACTGGATGGACTGGGCGAACCGGATGCCGAGCGTGGCCGCGCTGGGGCTGGAGTGCTCGGCCATGGGCGAGGAGCGGGCGGAGTTCGTCCTCGACTCGCGCTTCTTCCCGCTCAACGCCAACGGTGCCGTGAACGGGGGGCTGCTCGCCAGCGCCGCGGACCAGGTCATGGGCGTCATGGCTGTGCGGGGGGCGCGTTCGCACGCGTACGCGTTCACGATCAGCATGGCGACGCAGTTCCACCGCTCGGCCATGCCGCCGGTCCTCGTGCGCGCGGAGTTCGTGCCGGGAGGCAGGCGTGTCGCCTTCGTCAACGTCGAGATGGAGGGGGCGGACGGCGTCCGCTGCGCGTCGACCCAGGGGGCCCTGCGGATGAGTGCCGGGGGAGCGGGCTGAGTCCGTGATGGCGGAGGAGTGCCGCCCCGGCCCGTCGGCGGGGGTGCGTGTCGGCCGGTCGCGGCCTGCCGTCGGGGTGGCGGTCCCCCTCGGTGACCCTCCTTGACGCCCCTCCCGGGTTGTGAGTCAATGCATCTCATAATATCCGGCCGGGGCCGACCGCCTCCCGGTCCGTGACCGCCGGTCACGACCGTACGGGGGGCCGGGTTCGCGCGTGGCGGGGAGGTCCGGGTCGGTGACGGCCCGGGGGCCGCCGCCCGCCGCCCCGGGTTCCGGGGCCGCGCCGGTCCGCGGCGACGTCGACCGGGCGGGTCCTGCGCGGTGGCGCGCTCGCCGGAGTTCCGGGGGTGTGCGGAGGCCTCCGACCCGAAGGGGCGGGTGCGGCTCTCCTCCTCTGCGGCACTGCCGCGTGCCGGTGCGGCGCGCGGACCGGCCGGAATCGCTGCGGCCGGCCGACGCGTCGGTCGACCCGGGACGAAGGGAACGGACCACATGGCCACGGAAGGCAGCGCGATGGACCCCGTGTCGATCGAGACGGAGTTCCTCTTCGACTATCTCGTCGAGCTCAAGTCCCACAGTCGTCCGTCCTACGCCTTCGGAGAGACCCCCTACGGGCAGCGCATCGTGGGAGGGGTGGAGGGGGGCTGGGTCGAAGGCCCCCGCCTCAAGGCCACCATCCTGGAGGGCATGGACTACGGGATCCTGCGGACGGACGGTTACGTCGCCCCCGACGTGCGGCTGGTGCTGCGGACGGACGACGGTGAGCTGATCCTCATGACCTACACCGCCGGCCGCCTGGGGCCCTGGCCCAAGGTCATGGAGGCCAGGAGCGGTGCGGGCGTCGACCCGAGCGAGATCGACTGGATCCTGACCTACTCCTTCGAGACGGCCTCGGAGAAGTACGACTGGCTCAACCGCACGCTCGCCGTGGGGCGTGGGGCGATCACCGAGGCGGGCTTCCGCTACCGGGTGGACGCCCTTCGATGACCGGCCGGGCCCCGTCCGACGCGGGGCCCGGCTCGGGGAGGGGGCGGGCGCGTGCGGGTGCCCGCCCCCTCGGTGCACTGCGGCGGTCCTGTCCCGGCCCGGGTCGAGGCGGGACCGCCGGCGCCCGGCGCGCCGAATATTGTGAGATCTTAAATATCAGAAAAATGGATCGCGGCCCGAGCGGAGATCGGGTGCGCCCCTGCCGGACCGGGAAGGGGCGCCCTGATGCCACGGAGGCGTCGAGTGTGATGCGGACGGAGCGTGACTGCGGGATGAGCAAGGTTGATCTACGGAACGACGACGGGCGCTGGACCCTGACGTTGACCGACCCGGATCGGCGCAACTGCCTGGACGAGGCGATGATCCAGGAGCTCGGCGACGCCGTGTCGACCGTGGCCGCCGACGCGGGGGCGAGGACCCTCGTCGTGACCGGTGAGGGAACGGCGTTCTGTGCGGGCGCGGATCTGCCCGCCCTGTTCGGGGAGGCCGCGGAGCGCTCGGTCGCTGACCTGCGCCGCCACCTGCACACCGTCTACGACAGCTTCCTGAGGCTGCGGGCGCTCGAGATCCCGACCATCGCGGCGGTGCAGGGGGCCGCCGTCGGTGCCGGACTGAACCTCGCCATGGCGTGCGACGTCCGCATCGCCGGCCCGCGCGCGTCGTTCGCGGCGACGTTCTCGAAGATCGGCCTGCACCCCGGCGGCGGCTGCACGTGGTTCCTGGTCGACGCCCTCGGCCCGCAGAAGGCGCTCGCGCTGCTGCTCGACGGCGGCGCCCTGCGCGGCGAGGAGGCGGTCAGCCAGGGGCTCGCCCTTCGGGTCGCCGACGATCCGTTGGCCGCCGCCCATGAGACGGCCGTGCGCTGGGCGGCGATCGACCCGGCGCTCGCACGCGACATCAAGTCGGCGGTCGGCGTGGCGCGGACCGGTGACTTCGGCGCGACCCTCGAGTTCGAGTCGTGGGCGCAGGCGTCCTCGGCGACCGGGCCGGCGATCCAGGAGGTCGTCGCGAGCTTCCGCAAGCAGTGAATCGGGACAGGGGGCTGCCGACGGGCAGCCCCCTGGGCCGGCCGCCGCCCCGGCGACCGCGCTCGCTCCGACATCGACGCCCCGGGTCCGCCCGCGGGCACGAGGGTGCTCTCCCGCACCCCGTTTCAAGTGGAACACGCATCCTGGCGGCGCTCGATCCTCACGAGGCGCCGCTCATCCGTCTGGAGGGCTGACATGCGCGTAGTGGTCGATCAGAGCTTGTGTTCCGGGCACGCGCAGTGTGCCGTCGCCGCGCCCGATCTGTTCCGGCTGGACGAGGACGGCTACGTGCTGCCCTTCGACGGTGAGGTTCCCTCGGGCCGGGAGTCGAACGCGCGGGCCGGGGCGAGGGCGTGCCCGGAGCGTGCGCTGACGGTCCTCGCGGCGGATCCGGGAGCCGCGGCGGGTTAGCCGCCTCCGGCGCGGTGGTGCGCGGCTCGCGGGGACCGATCGAGGTCGGTTTCGGCGGTGCCGCGCTTCTGTGCTGCCGCGGCGGCCGGCTTTCCGGTCGCGCGTCGATCGTTCCTCTGTGCCTGTGCCTGTGCCCGCGCCTGGGCTGACGGCCGTGGCGATGGCGCTCCGGTCGCGGGCCGCGGCGCTCCCGGACGGGGCGTCAACGCGGAGGCGGGTCCGGCCTCTCGTGCGCGGTACGACCGCGGCTCGGGCCCGGTCGGTGGGGAGGGTCGCTCCGCCCCGGAGGCGGTTCCCGCGGTTCCCGCGGTTCCCGCGGGCGCCGCGCGGGGCGAGGCCGGCGTGCGTCTCCTCGTGCGCGTCACGCCAGCCCGGTGACCTGTGGTTTCAGTCTGCGGTACGCGGCGTCGACCTCCTCGGGGTGAGTGCGTAGTCATCGAGATCCACATGACGGGTGCGGGCCCAGTACTCGGCGTTCGTCCAGGGGAGGTTCGTGACGATCCGGCCCTTGTCGTTCCGGTAGTAGCTGGTCATGCCCGGGTGGCTCCACACCGCGCCCTCGAGGGCCTGGTCCAGCTCGGTCATGAAACGCTCGAAGGGCTCCGTGCGGACCTCGGCGCTGCCGATCCCGTTCTCGCTCATGTGGGTCAGCAGCTCGATCACGTAGCGGACCTGCATCTCGACCGTCATCACCAGGCTTCCGCCGTGTCCGGCGTTGGTGTTCGGACCGAAGAGCATGAAGAAGTTGGGGAAGTCGGGCACCGTCATGCCCAGGAACGCGCGGGCGTCGTCGGCACCCCAGGCGTCGCGCAGCGCGGTGCCACCGCGACCGCGCAGTTCCATCGGGCCGAGCATGTTGATGGCGTCGAACCCGGTGGCCAGGATGATCACGTCGACCTCGACGCGGCGCCCCGACGTCGTGGTCACACCGGCCCGGTCCACCTCCGCGACGCTCTCCGCGACGAGGTCGACGTTTTCGCTGGTCAGGGACTCGAACCAGCCGTGGTCGAGCAGCGGACGCTTGCCGTACGGGGGGTAGGTGGGGGTGCTGGCCTCGATCAGGTCGGGGCGGTCGGCCAACTGGCGCGCGATGTACCCGGTGAGGAAGCGGCGGTGCCGTTCGTTGGCGGCGTTGACCGAACGCTCGGGGTGCTCCCAGGCGGGGTCGACGCGCAGGATGGGGTACATCCGGTCGCCGAAGTTCCACACCTGGCGGAGCCGGTACCAACCGAGGTACCAGGGCACGTGCTCCATCAGGAACTTCTTCTGTTCGCTGACGTCGGCGCCCGCGTTGGGGTTGGGCAGGATCCACTGGGGCGAGCGCTGGAAGACGGAGACGTGGGCAGCCGTGTCGCGGATGGCCGGCACGAGCTGCATGGCCGAGGCCCCGCTGCCCACGACCGCCACGCGCATGCCGGTCAGGTCGAGGTCGGGGTCCCACTCCGCGGTGTGCACCACGGGCCCGGTGAAGGAGTCCAGCCCCGGCAGCTTCGGGCGCGAGGGCCGGTTGAACTGTCCGACGGCGCTGATGACGACCTCGAAGTCGGCCTCCTGGACCGTGCCGTCCGACCGTCGCAGGGTGACGTGCCAGTGCTGGGCGTCCTCGTCCCAGGTGGCGGCCTCCAGTTCGGTCCCGTACCGGACCTTGTCCTGTATGCCGTGCTGCTCGGCGACGTCGACGAGGTAGCGGTGCACCTCGCCCTGGCCGGCGAAGTACCGCGGCCAGTCGGAGCGCTGGGCGAAGGCGAAGGAGTACAGGTGGACCGGGGTGTCCACGCCGCACCCGGGGTAGGTGTTCTCGTGCCAGGTCCCGCCGACCGCCTCGTTCTTGTCGATGAGGGTGTAGGGGAGCCCGGCCTGTTCGAGCCGGATGGCGGCGGCCAGGCCGGAGAAGCCGGTGCCGACGATCAGTGTGTGGGGGGCGTCCAGGCGGGAGCGCTCGGTGAGGGGCGCGGGCTGCCGGTCGGCCGTGCCGAGCTCTTCGGCGAGCAGGCCGGCGGTGTCCGCGGGCACGGCGTCCCCGACCACGACACCGAGGATCTCGGCGAGCTTTTCGGGCGCCGGGGCGGGTGCGTGGGGCAGGTTCCCGCGCAGGTGGTCGAGGATCACCCGGTGGGCGACCGCGCGCAGCTTCTCCTGGGAGTCCTCCGGCAGTCCGGCGTCGTCGTGGTCGCCCGGGCCGCGCATGGGGCCGGGTGCGAACTGGTCTTGCAGGTATGACCAGTTGCCCGTGATGTGGGTGAGGACGGCAAGGATCGTGGGGAGGTTGGCGTCCTCCAGTGCCCAGGCGAGTCTTTCCTCGAAAGCGGCGCTGTCGACGTCGTCGGTTCCGATGTCGAATGTCGAAAGTGTCACACTTTGTCCTTTGTCGGTGGGGAGTGTGCCCCGTGGTGGCCCGCTGAGCCGCCACTGGCCACGCGGCTGTTGAGATAATAGACTGTCGGTCTCAATAAGGTACCAAGGTGTCGATACGAGAGGTCTCAGAATGGATGAATCCAAGCTCGTGTGCCTGCGGCTGAGCCGACCGTCCGAGGGCGTCCTGCAGATCACCCTCGACCGCCCCGACCTGATGAACCGGGTCGACGAGGACTTCCACCGCGAGATGGTCGAGGTCCTCGGCGCGGTCGCCGACGACCGTTCGGTCCGGGCGGTCGTGCTGGCCGCGACGGGCAAGGTCTTCTCGGCGGGCGGCGACTTCGACTTCATGCGACTCGCGCACGCGGACGTCGACGTGCGACAGCGGACCGTGGACGACGGACGGCGCCTCGCGGACGCGTTCATGACGATCCCACAGCCGGTCGTCGCCGCGGTGCACGGAGCGGCGATCGGGGTGGGCGCGACGATCGTCCTGCTCTGTGACGCGGTCGTCGCGGCACGTGCCGCGAAGATCGCCGACACGCACGTGGCGGTGGGCCTCGTGGCCGGCGACGGAGGCTGCGTCGCCTGGCCCCAATCGGCCGGAATGCTGCGGGCCCGCCGCTACCTCCTCACCGGAGACCCCCTCGACGCGGCCACGGCCTACACGTTCGGGCTGGTCACGGACCTCGTGGACACCCCGGAGGAGACGCTCACGGTCGCGCTGGAGATCGCCGGCCGGATGGCCGCCCGCGCACCGCTCGCCGTCCAGGGCACCAAGAGGGCCCTGAACCGGCTCACGGCGCAACGAGCCGGAGAGGTGCTCGACCTCTCGTTCGCACTGGAGCAGCAGACCCTCGCGTCCGAGGACCTGTTGGAAGGGATCACGGCCTTCCAGGAGCGTCGGCCGCCGGAGTTCCGCGGGCGCTGAGCACCGCGGGAGCACGCGCACCACACCGCGGACGGGTCCGCGGCCGACCAGCCAGTCAGGGAGACAGAATGACCCATCGAAGGATCTCGACCCGCTTCACCGAACTCTTCGGGGTGACACACCCCCTGGTGCAAGGGGGGATGCAGTGGGTCGGGCGTGCCGAACTCGTGGCGGCGGTGGCGAACGCCGGCGCCCTCGGGTTCATCACCGCGCTCACCCAGCCGACCCCCGGTGACCTCGCCCGGGAGATCGAGCGCTGCCGGACCATGACCGATCGACCGTTCGGCGTCAACCTCACGATCCTGCCGTCGATCAACCCGCCGCCGTACGACGAGTACTGCCGCGCCATCATCGACTCGGGCGTCACCATCGTGGAGACCGCGGGCAACCTGCCGACCGAGTTCGTCGAGATGCTCAAGCCCGCGGGCGTCCGCATCCTCCACAAGTGCACCAGCATCCGGCACGCGCTCAAGGCCCAGTCCGTGGGCGTCGACGCGCTGAGCATCGACGGGTTCGAATGCGCCGGCCACCCGGGGGAGGACGACATCCCCGGACTGGTCCTGCTCCCGCGCGCGGCGAGCACCCTGTCCATCCCGTTCATCGCCTCCGGGGGGATCGCCGACGCGCGGGGCCTGGTGGCCGCGCTCGCCCTGGGCGCGGACGGGGTCAACATGGGCACCCGCTTCATGTGCACGGTGGAGTCGCCGATCGCCACGCCCGTCAAGGAGGCGATCGTGGCGGCCACCGAGCGGGACACCGAGCTCATCTTCCGCCCGCTGCGCAACACCGCCCGGGTGGCGAGCAACAGCGTCAGCCGCGAGGTCGTGCGCAGGCTCGCGGAGGACCCCCGCTTCGAGACCGTGCGCGAACTCGTGGCCGGAGCCCGGGGACGGCGGGTCTACGAGGAGGGGGACCCCGAACTCGGCATCTGGACGGTGGGAATGGTCCAGGGGCTGATCGACGACATCCCCACCGTCTCCGCACTCGTCGACCGGGTGGTCGAGGAGGCGTGCGGACTCATCGAGAACCGGCTGACGACGATGTCCTCCCGGGTCGAGGAGGTGGCGGCATGAACGACGCGGTCATCGTGAGCGCGGTCCGCACCCCCGTCGGCACGGCGTTCAAGGGGACGCTGAGAGAGACCGGCGCCGACGAACTCGCCCGGCAGGTGCTCCTCGCGTGCGTCGAGCGCTCCGGCGTCGAGCCCGGAGCCGTCGACGACGTGATCCTCGCCGAGTCGCTCGCCGGAGGCGGGGTCATCGCCCGCCACGCGGCGGTGGCGGCAGGCATGCTCGACGTCCCCGGCCAGGCGGTGAACCGTCACTGCGCGGGCAGCCTCACCGCGCTGGGGAACGCGGCCGGCGCCGTGCGCGGCGGGGCCGCGCACGCCGTCGTCGCGGGCGGGACGGAGTCCGCCTCCACGGCGCCCGCCCTGGAGTGGCGGGAGCCCGGCTCGGATCGGACCCGCACCGGGATGGGGCCCACCTTCCCCCACTACGACGGCGCGACGGACGACGTCACGCTGACCGTCGGCTGGAGCGCCGCCCGGGAGGCGGGCCTGTCCCGGCGGGAACTGGACGCGTGGGCGCTGCGCTCGCACCGCAGGGCGGTCGCCGCGATCGACGAGGGCCTCTTCGCCGACGAGCTGGTGCCGCTGTCCGTCACGCTCGGCGGCGAGCAGGTCACCTTCGACCAGGACGAGCATCCCCGACGCGGCACGTCGATGGAGAAGCTCTCCGCGCTGTCGCCGGTGCACCCCGAGATCGAGGGTTTCTCCATCACGGCGGGCAACGCGAGCGGCATCAACGACGCGGCAGCCGCGCTCATGGTCGTGAGCGAGGCGTACGCCCGCGAGCACGGACTCGACCCGCTGGCCCGGATCCGCGGCTGGGGCGCCGTGGGGGTCGAGCCGCACCGCACCGGCATGGCCGCCGCCGCAGTGATCACCAAGCTCCTGGCGCGCTCCTCGCTGTCCGCCGAAGACATCGCGCTCTGGGAGATCAACGAGGCCTTCGCCTCGGTGCCGCTGGCCGCCGCGCGCGTGCACGGCATCGACGAGGAGAAGATCAACATCCACGGCTCGGGGTGCAGCCTCGGCCATCCGATCGCCGCCTCGGGGGCGCGCATGGTGACGACGCTCGTGCACGCCCTGCGGCGTCGGGGCGGCGGCCTCGGCATGGCGGCCATGTGCGCCGGCGGCGGCATGGGCGGGGCGGTGGTCGTGGAGGTGTAGGCGACCGGGTGCGCGGGGCTCCTGCGACAGGCGCCGTGGCCGGGCCCGCGGCGCCGGGCGGGCCGGACGACCGGTCGACCCGGCACCGCGGGCCCGGTGGGACCCGCCCGGTCGCACCGATGTGCGGATCGGCGACGAAATGCGGATCGGAGCATTGTTATTTTGAGATTCCGAGTCTAACGTCGCGATCGAAACCGGTGGACGCGGACCCCGGCGAGGGGGAATGCGTCGAGAAGGGTGGAGAGGCCATGTCCGAGTTCACGACCACAGTTCGCCACCTCACCTATCCGGAATGCCCGCGCTGGCGCGGCGACCGGTTGTATTTCTCGGACTTCTTCACGAACCAGGTCCTGTCGGTGTCCGCCACCGCGGAGGTCCGACTCGAGGCGGTGGTGCCGAACCAGCCGGGCGGTCTGGGCTTCCTCCCCGACGGGCGCATGCTGTTCGTCTCCGTCAAGGACAGGAAGATCATGCGCCGCGACGGCGAGGAGTCGGTGGTCCACGCGGACCTGAGCGACGTGATCCCGCACCACCTCAACGACATGGTCGTCGACGCCGAAGGGCGCGCCTACGTGGGGAACATGGGATTCGACCTCCGGGGCGGCCAGGCGGTGGCCCCGGCGGACCTCTGGCGGGTCGACCCCGACGGCTCCTTCGGGAAGGTCGCCGAGAACCTCGCCTTCCCGAACGGATCGGTGATCACCCCCGACGGAAAGACCCTGGTCGTCGGCGAATCTTTCGCCAACCGGCTCACCGCGTTCGACCTCGAGGACGGAAATCTCTCCGGTCGTCGCGCATGGGCGAATTTCGGTGAACCGCCCGCCACCACCGACGCCGGTGAACTCCTCTCCGTGATCGACGTCTCCGCCGACGGCATCGCGCTGGACGCCGAAGGGGCGATCTGGGTGACCGATCCGCCGCACAAGCGCGTCCTGCGCGTCGCGGAGGGCGGCCGGATCCTGGCCGAGCACGTCTTCGCGGAGGGCGCCTACGCCTGCGCCCTCGGTGGTCCGGACCGCTCCACCCTGTACGTCTGCCTCGCGCCCACCTGGGACGCGACCGAGGCCGCCGCCGTGCGCGGCGCGTCGATCGTGCAGCTCCCGGTCGACGTCCCCGGCGCCGGCATTCCGTGACGGCCCGCTGCCGGGATATCCGGGCGGGCCACCAGAGAACCATCCGAAAAATATCCAGCAGGTCGAAAGAAAGGTATGCGAAGTGACGAACACGGAGTCCCAGAAGATCAGTGTCGTCCTTTTTCTCAAGCGTAAGCCGGGGACGACGAAGGAGGAATTCGCCGCCCATTACAACGAGGTCCACGCCAAGATGGCGCAGGGCTGCTTCGGCCACCTCTACGACAGCTACACGAGGAACCTGGTCCGTTCCTCCGGGGAGCACGCCAGCACCTCCGACACGAACGCGTCCGTCGGCGACGACCCGTACGACGCCATCACCGTGATCACGTTCCGGGACCGCGAGGCGCTCGCCGGGATGCAGCGTCTGGTCCAGGAGCCGGACCAGCTCGCGGCGTTCCTCGACGACGAGGACAAGTTCCTCGACCGTTCGTCGAAGATGGCGTTCATGTGCGACCAGTACGTCTCCGAGCCCGTGAGCGGCTGAACCTCCGTCACGACCGCCGGCCCCGGCAGAACCGTTCCTTCCGGTCCTGCCGGGGCCGGCGTGTTCCGTGCGTGCGCGGGCAGGACCGGCGCCGTCGTGGGCCGGCCCGCCGCCGCCCCTTGGCATGTCCCGTCCCCTTGTCGGCTTTCCTGGGCTCAGCCCGCCGCGACCTGCTCGGCGGCCTGGGGGGCCGTGCTCGACAGGAAGGCGTGCAGGGCGTCGAAGAAGTCGGCGGGACGTTCGAGCATCGGGTAGTGGCCGCACCCCTCGAGCGGCACCAGCGTCGCGTCGGTGAGGCGCTCGTTGAGCCACCGTGCGCCCTTCAAGGAGAAGATCTTGTCGTCGGCTCCGATGAGTTGCAGCACCGGCTGCCGCACGTGCGGGATCTGGGCCACCAGATCGGTCTCCATCAGCGCCACACAGACCGCGGCGCCGGCCCACGACGGCATGCGCAGGGAGAGCGTGGTGAGCCATTCGAGCAGATGCGGGTCGGGCGGGGAGGCGAACGCGTTGGCGATCCCCGCCCGTCGCGAGGTCATGCGGTCGTTCAGCTCGCCCTCGAGCAGGGTGGGCAACAGGGTCGAGGCCGGCAGTCCGAAGGGGAACTCCTCGCTGCGCGTCGTGCGCACCGCGTTGGAGCACACGAGGACCAGCCGGCTCACCCGCTCGGGCGCGGTCGCGGCGAGCTGGAAGCCGACCTGGCCGCTGAAGGACCAGCCGACGATCGTGGCCGAGTCGATCCCGAGCGCGTCCAGCACGGCCACGACGTCCTTCGCCAGCCTCGGGACGTCGTACCCGTGCAGCGGCCGGTCCGAGAGGCCGTGACCGCGCGGGTCGACGCACACCGCGCGGTAACCGGATTCGGTCAGCCGCCGGACGACGCCGTCCCACGTCTCGTGCGCCATGCCGAAACCGGGCAGCAGCACGACGGGCTCGCCCTCGCCCAGGTCCTGGACATGGAGCCGGACACCGGGCTCCACCTCGATGTGGCCGATGTGCATCAGTACCGCTCCTGCCTGGTCGTGTGCTCTGCCGTCGCGTTCCTGCCGTGGGCGCGTGGGACGCCCTTCTCCTGCTCCGGTGTGCCGCGGTGCTCGTCGTCGGTCACCGCTACCTCCCCATCTCGTCGGGGCCGAGACCGGCCTTCTTCGGGTGCGGGAGCGGATGGTGCAGCGCCGGGGCGTCCCATCCGGCCGTCTCGCGGACCTCCTCGACGGCCTTCCGGTAGGCGGCGACCAGGGCGTCCTCACGGTCGTAGCCGAAGGTGTCGACGAAGGCGATCTGGGAGTCGACGTCGGGCGGCGTCTCCAGCAGCCGGGCGACCGTCTCGCGGATCTGCTCCTCGGCCGTCATCACCTCCTGGTAGCCCAGGAGGGTCTTGGCCTTGGTGGTGTCGAAGAGCGTCTGCGGCGAGTAGTCGCGCAGCGGGATCAGGCTCGCCTGGACGGGGCCGGCCAGCTCCGCGGGCAGGGAGGCGATCTCGATCGAGCCCCCGGCGGCCCGGGCCACGACGTCCACCCACTGGCGCCACGAGTACTGGGTGTCGTCGGCGGCGTTGAACGCCTCGCCGTCGGCGGCCTCGGGCCGGTCGATACAGCGCAGCAGCACCTCCGCCGCGTTGCGCGCTCCGCAGCGGCCCAGGATGCCCAGTCCGCCGTCGGGCAGGATCATGAACGGCCTGCGGTCGTTCATCCGCTTGAGGACCATCCACTCGTGGGGGTTCTGGTTGCGCGGACCGTGGATGGCGGGATAGCGGATCACGGTGCCCCTGAAGTCACCGTCGCGGGCGCGGCCGAGCACCTCGCGCTCGGCGGCGAGCACTTTGCCGGCGAAGGAGGACGCCTCGCCCTCCGTGTCCGCCAGGGGGCCGTCCTCACGGGTCGGGAGCACCGCGCCGGGGGGACGCTGGGTGGTCCAGCCGAGGACGTTCTTGTAGGACGGGACCCCGCCGACGGCCACGAACTGCTCGCAGCGCTTGGCGAACCACTCGGCCAAGGTCTTGACCCGCCCGTACATGCACGCCACGACGTCGAACTGCTCGTGGGCGAGCGCCTCCTCGATCGTCTCGCGGAAGTGCGGATCACCGTGGATGTGGCGGACCTCGGGAAGCTCCGGGGGCTCGTGGACCCCCCGGTGGAAGAGCGTGACGTCGTGCCCTCGGTCCAGCAGGCCCTGTACGACGTGCGGACCGGTGGGCCCGGTTCCTCCGACGACGAGCACCTTCATGGTGTCTGCCTCTCGTGAAGCACCCCGTGGGGTGGCCTTGGTCTGTTGCTTCCGGGTCTGTGCCGGGATGCTCGTCGGCAGGTCCGTGAAGCGGGCGTGGCAGCGCGGCGGGGGGCGGGTCTCGCGGGCACCTGTCTCGGGGGCGGCAGGGCCTCGGGCCGCGTCGTCCCGGGCGCCCCGAGGACGTCGTCCACGGCGTCGCTCTCGCTCCTCGACGGGTCGTGCGACGGCGCGCAGGACTCGAAATAATAGACGCGCAATCTCATTAGGGCAATGGTGTGCGACGCGCGTCGACGCAGTGGGGGCGGGTGGGGCTTGGCGGTGGGGGTGGTCGGCCGAGGGGGCGGGTGAGGGGTGTGTGTGCCGCGGGGCCGAGTGGGGGGCGGGCCGGTCCTGAGCGGGGTGATGTCGCCTTGGGGTGAGCGCGCGCGTCTTGACAGGAGACCGTGTCGCGGAGATATCTTTTGAGACTCAGAGAGTCATAAATGGTGGGAGAGTGATCCGGAATTCCATGAGTGACATCATCGTCGGCACCGAAGGAAAGACCTCGGTGCTGACCCTCAACCGCCCTGAACACCACAACTCGGTCGGAGGCGCGCTGTTCGGCGAGTTGATCGAAGCCGCGGAGGCCGCGGACGCGGACCCGGACGTCCGGGCGATCGTCGTGACGGGTGCGGGCTCCTCGTTCTGTGTGGGCCTCGACGCGAAGACGCTCATGGACAACGGCCCGTCCGGGCTGGACGTCGGCGAACTGGGGACCGACGGCGCCGCGGGGCGGACCGGGAACCCGGTCCTGCCCTACGAGGCGCGCCGGGTGGACCACCTGGGCGTGGGGCGCTGGGTCGCCAGGTTCACCCAGCTGGGCACCCCGACGGTCGCGGCGATCAACGGGGCTGCCGCGGGTGGCGGGTTCGCGCTGGCCATGCTGCACGACATCAGGGTCATGTCGCGTACCGCCAAACTGGCGACGTCGTTCCCCTCCCTCGGCCTCACCGCCGAGATGGGGCTGAGCTGGATCCTGCCCCGCGTCGTCGGCCACGCGAAGGCCTTCCGGATCCTGACCAGGGGCACCACCATCGGCGCCGAGGAGGCGCTCGACCTCGGCCTGGTGGACGCCGTGGTCGAGCCCGACGAACTCCTCGACGCCGCCCACGAGTTCGCGCGGCCGTTCGCGGACGTCTACGACCGGTCGGTCCGCACCACCAAGCGGCTGCTCCTGCAGTCGGCGGAGAGCACCCTCATGGAGCAGTTGGAGCGGGAGTGGGTGGCGCAGCGGCTGCTGATGGCCGACCCGAGAATGGCGGAGGCCATGGAGGGGCTCCGCCGCCGACTGGGCAAGTAGGGGGTGCGGGGCGGGACCACGGGCGCGTGCGCCGGCCCCGCACGCGGCGAAGGGTCCACCGAGCGGGTCGGTAGGCCCTTTCGCATGTCAGGGGCGCGGGAGGCGGGAGCATGGCCCGTGAGGGCGGCCCGCGCGGGACCGGGAGCGCCCGGTGGACACGCTCGGTGGACGCACCCCGGAGCGGCCCCCGCCGCTCTGCGCCTTCCTCGGTGACGACGGCGAGGGTCAGCCGACACGCAGTCGGCTGACCCTCGATGTGGGCATGGGCAGGTGCTGCCGTCCTCTCTGAGGCGGTGGGACCGCCGGCGCTACGCTTCGGTCCTCCCGGTGAAGGCGGTGGGCGCACTGCCGACGAGTCCGTCCGGGCGGCCGCGGTGCTCCTCGGCGTCGCGCGCCTCCCGCTCCCGGACTTCGGTGGACGACACGACCAGCAGCACGCTTTCCGCACGCTCGCCCCCGTGACGAGCCGGGCCGCTGTCCCGTGGTCGATGTCGGCCACAGGACAGCGGCCCGTCCTCGGACAGAAGCCGTGCGCTCGACCCGCCCATGCCCTGTGCGGCACCCGTGGCCAGGGCCGAACCTGCCGTTGCCGCACGCCCGGCTCCCTTGCGCCCTGTGCGCCGGCGTCCTGGGCGGCTGTGTTCGCGCGTGCGTGTCCGTCTCCCTGCCGGAGTTCCGGCTAGGCGCGCCGCGTCACTGTCCGCGCTCGTCGAGGAGTGCGACCAGGGCGTGGGTGTCCTGGTAGAAGACGTCGAGGGACACGAGCTTGCCGTTCTCCACGCGGTAGAGCTCCAGCACCCGGGTGGTGAGCTTCCTGCCGGTGGTGCGCGAGGCGAGTCGGATCTGCACGTCGGCCAGGGCGCGGTCCGGTCCGGCGTCGGTGACCTGGACGTTCTCGATGGAGAGTTCGAAGAGTTCGTTGACCTGTCGCAGCAGGGCGCGCAGGCCGCGCGGGCCGTGGTGCTGTCCCCGGTAGGGAAGGCTGTCGGGCTCGTTGGCGACGAAGTCCTCGGCGACGAGCCCGAAGGCCTGGCGGGCGGTGGCCGGATCGCCGATCCGGGTCATGAACTCGCGGAGGGTGTCCCGGGCGGTGGTGGTCACTCCTGTGTTTCCTCTCGGAGCAGGCGGCGGAGAACTTTTCCGGTGGGGGAGGTGGGGAGCGCGTCGACGAAGCGGTAGAGGCGGGGGATCTTGTAGGAGGCGAGCAGGTCGCGGCAGTGGGTGTCGAGGGCCTCCTGGTCGGCGTCGCCGACGACGACCGCGGTGACCTTCTGGCCCCAGTAGTCGTCGGGGGTCCCGACGACGGCGACCTCGCGCACTCCGGGCGCCTGGAGCAGGGCGTTCTCGACCTCGGCGGGGTAGACGTTCATCCCACCGGTGACGATGAGGTCGGAGCGGCGGTCCGCGAGGTAGAGGTAACCGTCCTCGTCGAGATGGCCCATGTCCCCGGAGGTGACCCACCCGTCCCTGGCGGAGTTCGCGGGCGCGGGCACCGAGCCGTTGAAGCCGCTGGTCATGATGAGGCCCTGGAGGTAGATGGTGCCTATCTCGCCCGCGGGGAGCCGGTTGCCCTCGTCGTCGAGGATGCGGATCCGGGCGGCGAAGTGCGGCAGCCCGGCGGAGCCCTCGCGGCCGGCGCTCTCGTCGCCGCGCAGCAGCGCGAGCATGCCGAGCTCGGAGGTCCCGTACAGCTCGGTGAAGTCGACGTGCGGGAACCGCTCGACGGCCGCCTTCTTGAGGGTGGGGGGCAGTGTCGCCCCGGTGACGAAGACGGTGCGCAGATCGGGGGCCTCGCCGGGGTGCTGCAGCGCCGCGGCCAGCATCGTGGGGACCATGAACATCTGGGTGACGCCCTGGCGCGCGCAGTCCTGCCAGAGGTTCTCCGGGTCGAACTTCTCGTGCAGGACCACCTTGGCCCCGGCCTGCACGGCGGCGAGCGCGAAGTTGAAGGAGGCGTGCGCGAGGGGGGCGTTGACGAGGAAGGTGTCGTCCGAGCGGTACCGGAGGTCCAGCGCCATGTGGAGGGCCTGGAGGCTGATGTTGCGCTGGCTGTTGGGGAACATGCGGGGCAGGCCGGTGGTGCCGGAGGTGAAGCGGACCCAGTAGGGCGAGGTCTCCTCGACGTCGGCTTCGTGGACGACGTCCGGTCGGCCCCGGTCGATGACGTCCAGGACGGTGGGACCCGCCGCGGAGATCGTCAGGTCCGCCTTGGCCTCGGAGATCTGGAACTCGATCTCCTTGGGCGAGTTCATCGGGTTGAGGGGGAGCACGGTCATGCCTGCCCGGGCGATGCCGAACATCATGGCGAAGGTCTCCGGGAGGTTCGTGGCGCTGAGCGCCACGACGGAGCCCGGTCGGAGTCCGCTGCGCAGTAGTCCGTCGGCGGCGCGGTCGGCGAGACGGTCGAACTCGAGCCAGGTGAGCGTCCGGTCCCCGCAGACCACGGCCGTTTCGGCCGGACGGCGGCGTGCGCTCAGCCGCAGGATCCGCTCGACCAGGAGACGGCGCCAGGGCGGGGGGCGGTCGCCGTACTCGGGTACGTAGTCCCACGAGGACGGCTTCCAGTCACCGTCGAGTTGTGCATCGTGGCCCATTCCCACTCCCCACTTCCGTGTGCCCCGGCCGCCGGCCGCTCGCGCGGTGGTCATGTCCGCCCCGTCCGTCACGGCGCCTGCCCAGGCGTCGGAGCGGTGCGGACGAAAGGTTTCCCGACGCACCACAATTTTGACGTTGCGTGTCTCACTATAGGGATCGCGGGCGCGGGGTCAACGGGTGCGCCGATCAACCTTTAGACATTATCCGTCTCGAAATAGTAGTGTGTCCCCGAGGCGGGGCACGGCAGTGGACGGGAAGCCCCGGACCTCCGCGGTGCACCCGGCCGACGCCCCTGCGGGGCCGAGGCGACGCGCGCGGACCCCGGCACCCCGCGGGGGTGGCCGCAAGTGCCGCACCGAACCACGAGCCGGAGGGGAAGCATGCCCGTTGCAGCGTCCGAGGAGTACCCCCTGGTGCCCGTCGAGGCGTCGGACGAGGAGTGGTGCGCGTGGGCGAACACGCTGCCCTTCGCGACCGGTTTCGATGTGCGTTGCCTGCGACTCACCGACGGCGAGGGGGAGTTCGTCGCCAGGAGCAGTCCCATCCCGGTCAACCCCAACGGCGCCGTGCACGGCGGAGTGGTCGCCGCGGCCGTCGACCACGCGCTCGGCGTCACGTGCGTGCGGGCGGTGGACGCGGGTGACGGCATCGCGACGGCCTCGCTCACCGTCGACTACTACCAACCCTGTGACCTGCCCATGGGACTGTCCGTCTCGGTCCGGCGTTCCGGGCGCACCGTGGTCTTCGCGCAGGTGCGGGTGACCGGCTCCGACGGGGTGCTCCGGGCGGAAGCCAGTGGCGTGATGTCGGTGCGCCACAGCCGGGAGGCCCGCCGCGCGCTGGAATACTCACGGGGGCCGAACCGGTGACCGGCGGGGCGGCGCGATGTGCGAGTGTGGCGAGCGGACCGGGGTGGACGCGCTGGAGCGGGCCGGCCGGCCGCGAGGCGCGCGCACCGCGCACGTGCCGCCGACGACGGTGTGACCGGGTGCACGGCGGGAGTCATTGGCGAGACTCGCCGTATCATGGCCGCACCACCCCTTCCAGAAACGGAGAGTCTCCAAAGTGACAGGGTCACGACATCAGGACGCCAACGGCGAGGGAAAGCGGCCGCTCGGGCGGCCGCGTCGGGTGATCGACCCGGATGCGCTGGCCACCACTGTCGCCAAGCTCTATGCGGAGGAGGGGCACGACGGAGTCAGCGTCACCGCGGCGGCGGACCGACTGAACGTCTCACGCGCCACGCTGTACCGCACCTACCCCACCAAGGAACACATCATCGCGGTGCTCTTCGAGCGGAGCACCAAGGAACTCACCGAGGCGGCCGAGAAGATCGTCGCCGGTGAGGACACGGCGAGGGAGAAGCTCGAAGCCCTGATCACGCTCCAGGTCGACGCCGCCGTGCGCATGCGGGGCTACCTGCCCGTCTTCTTCGGTGGCGGTGGGCTGCCCCAGGACTCCTACGAGCGCTGGCGCTCCTTCAGCCGGCACTACGAGAGCCTGTGGGTCAAGGTCCTCAAGGACGCCATGAAGGACGGCCTGCTGGCCGAGGCCGACCCGGTGGTCACCGCCCGACTGCTGCTCGGCCAGTGCCTGTGGGTCTCCCGCTGGTACCGCCCCGGCAGCAAGTACACGCGCAAGGTGATCACGGAAGCCGCGCTCGCCCTGCTGCCGCAGGCCCCGCCCCGGGGGCCCGAGGGGGCCGGACCTCAGGAGTCCTGAGGCCGGTCCGTCTCGAGCGCCTTCAGGCCGGCCCGCGCCATCCGCAGCATCAGCTCGTGCGACCCGGCCGGCCGCCGGGTCTCCGGCGGACGCAGGGCCTCCGCCAGCAGCATCGTCTGGACGGCCCTGGAGGCGATCAGCAGTTCCTCGCGGGAGCGGCCGGGATAGCTGCGGTCGAGGCAGTCCACCCACCGGTCCGAGAAGCGGCGCAGGCGTCGCACGTGCTCCCCCCGGTAGGGGTCCGCCAGCGAACGCTGCTCCCTGACCCAGATCGCCGCCAGCATCTCGTGACTCGTCGCCAGCTCGATGAAGCCGCGCAGCAGGCACTCGAGCTCCTCGTGCGGATCGTCGCCGGGCCTGCCGGAGCGGACGAGGAGCTCGTCCAGCACCCGGCTGAAGAGCGCGGCCAGGATCTCGTCCTTGCCGGAGAAGTAGCGGTAGATCGCCGAACCACTGGTCCCGGCCGCCCTGCCGATGTCGTCGACCCCGACGCCGTCGAAGCTGCGCTCGAAGAACAGGCGTTCAGCTGCCAGCAGGATCTCTTGATGACGGGGCATGGCGGAGATTCTACGAGACGCCCGTGCCGGACCGCCCGCCGCGCTCACAGGCCGAGCGACTTGGCGATGATGGACTTCATGACCTCCGAGGTACCGCCGAAGATGCGGGTGACGCGCGCGTCCGCGTACAGGCCGGCGATCGGGTACTCGTTGATGTAGCCGTAACCGCCGTGCACCTGGAGGCACTTGTCGACGACACGCTGCTGCATCTCCGAGACGAACAGCTTCGCCCGCGCGGCGTCCGCGGGGGTGAGCGTGCCGCGGTCGAGCGCCTCGATCGACTGGTCCACCAGCGCCTGCCCCGCCGCGATCTCGGTGGCGCACTCGGCCAGGACGAACTTGGTGTTCTGGAAATCCTGCAGACGCCTGCCGAACACGCTCCGCTCCTGGGCGTACGAGGTGGCCAGTTCCAGCGCCCGCACGGCCGAAGCCATTCCCGCGACGGCGATTGTCAGCCGTTCCTGAGCCAGGTTGTGGGCCAGGTACCCGAAGGCGTTCCCCTCTCCCCCCAGCAGGTCCTCCACCGGGACCCGGACGTCGGTGAAGGACAGCTCCATGGTGTCCTGCGCGCGCAGACCGATCTTGTCCAGCTTGCGGCCCACCTCGAAGCCGGGGCTGCGGGTGTCCACGACCAGGATCGAGAGCCCCGCGCGCCTGTCGTCCTCGGTGGCCGGCGCGGTCCGGCACACCACCAGCACCCGGTCCGCGTTGGCGCCCCCGGTGATGAACGTCTTCGCCCCGTTGAGGACGTAGTGGTCGCCGTCGCGACGCGCCGTGGTCCGGACACCGGCGACGTCCGAACCCGTACCGGGCTCGGTGATCGCCAGGGCCAGCACCAGCTCGCCGCGGGCGACGGCCGGCAGCCATCTGCTCCGCTGCTCCGGCGAGCAGTAGCGCAGCAGGTAGGGCAGGCAGACCTCCGAGTGCACCCGCAGGGAGCCGAGGTTGGCGTCGCCGAGGATCGTCTCCTCGATGAACACCGCGTTGAACTTGTAGCTCGTCGCGCCGGCCCCGCCGTACTCCTCCGGCACCTGGAGCCCCACCAGGCCCTGGCGGGCCGCCTTGGTGTACAGCTCCCGGTCCACCAGTCCGCGTTCGGCCCACTCCTGGTAGTACGGCTGGATCTCACGCTCCACGAAGGTGCGCACCGAGGCGCGGAAGGCGTCGTGGTCCTCGTCGAAGAGTGTGCGTCTCACAAGTGTGCTCCTCGTGTTCTCGCCGGTCGCCCGGCATTGCGTAGGGGGTCCTGGGGCGTGCGGCGACGGGCTCGTTCGCGTCGGTACGCTGTCATGACAGGGGAGCGACGCGCTCCCACAGACCGGCACTGCCGGCCCGCACCGCGGACTCGGTCAGCCGGACGTCCCACTCGCGCATCGAGCCGAAGTCGGCGCGCCAGGCCAGGACCGGCTTGGTCAACCGGTGCAGCGGGTGCTCCGCGGTCGTCCCGATCGCACCCAGCACCTGGTGGGCCGAGCGGACCACCAGGGACGAGGCGTGCCCGACACCCGAGCGGGCGACGGCGACCAGGAACCGGGTGTGCTCGTCGTCCCATCCGCGCACCATCACCGACTGCGCGGCGGCGTTCGTCGCGGCCCGCGCCAGGGACACCTCGGCGGCGATCCCGACGACCAGGTGCTGGACGGCCTGGAAACGGCCGACGGGACGTCCGAACTGCACCCGCTCGTTCGCGTACGCGACCACCAGGTCGAGCGCGGCCTCCATGGCCCCGGTCATCTGCGCGCAGCGCGCGAGGCTCCCGCGCAGCGTGTACCGCTCCGCCACCTCCGGATCCACCACGGCACCCGCCCGCAGCGCCCGCAGGGGGAACCGGACGTGCGCGCGCGGCAGCCCCGACAGGTCGTCCCGCGCGGTCACCGCCAGGTCCTCGCCCGCCAGGTCCGCGACCCGCCACACCCGGTCGGACGGGTCGTGCCACAGGGCGACGACACCGTCCGTCCGCCCGGCCCAGGGCACCGAGAGGGCCAGCCCGTCGGCGTCCGGGTGGGCCGCGGTGCGGATGCCGGCGGGGGCCGGCAGCCCGGCCTCGGCGAGGAGCCAGGCGGCGAGCAGATCGTGCTCGGCGAGGGGGACCGCGGCACCCGCTCCCGCGGCGAGTCCGAGCAGCGCCGTCGAGTCGAGGAGGGTCCCTCCACTGCCGCCGTGCTCCTCGCCCGTCGACAGCAGGGTGAACCCGAGCCGGTCGAGCCGTTCCCACAGCGCGCGGTCGAGATCGCTCCGCGCCGCGGGCACGGTCGCGGACCGGTGCTTGTCCATGAGCTCGGTGAAGATCTCGACGAGGTCGGGATCGGCGGTGAGCTCCGTCGTCAGTCTGCCTTCGGGTCCAGTCATCAGCGCAGCCCCAGTCCGCGGGCGACGACGCCCGTGAGAATCTCGTTCGTGCCGCCCCGCAGCGTGTACCCGGGACGTTGCAGGAGCGCCGCGTCCAGCAGCACGCGCACCCCCTCGTCCAACCCGCCGTTGGCGGCGAGCGTGGCCACGTACTCGGCGATGTCGCCCTCGGTGGTCGTGCCCAGCAGCTTCACCACGGCCGCCGCGGTGTCCGCGTCCTGCCGTGCCTCCAGCGCGTTCGAGACCGCCAACGACATCTGCCGCAGCGCGGCGACGCGACCGACCAGACGGCCGAGCTGCGGGTCCTGCGGCAGCGCGCCGCTCTCGACGCACCCGGTCGCGGCCGCCAGCAGCGCCCAGGTGGACAGGATCCGCTCGGGACCGCTGCGCTCGTAGCCGAGTTCGGAGGTCACCTGGAGCCAGCCGTCGCCCGCCTGCCCCAGCACGAGGTCGTCGGGGACGAAGACGTCGTCGAGGTGCACCTCGTTGAAGTGGTGCTCGCCGCTCATGGAGACGATCGGCGCGACGGTGACGCCGTCCGAGCCGAGGTCGACGAGGAACTGGCTGAGCCCCGCGTGCCTGGCCCGCTCGTCGAGCGGGGCACTGCGTGCGAGCACGATGAACCAGTCGGCCTGGTGCGCGCCCGAGGTCCACACCTTGGTGCCGGTGAGGCGCCAGCCCCCCTCGCACCGGGTCGCCCGGGTCTGGACGCTGGCCAGGTCCGACCCGGACTCCGGCTCGGACATGCCGATGCCGAAGAGCACCTCGCCCCGACTGATCCGGGGCAGGAACGTCTGCTTGACCTGCTCGCTCCCGAACCGCAGGAGCGACGGGCCGACCTGGCGTTCGGCGATCCAGTGCGCGGCAACGGGCGCGCCCGAGGCCAGGAGTTCCTCCGTCACGACGAAGCGTTCCAGGAACGTCCGGCCCTGTCCGCCGTACTCCTTCGGGACGACCATCCCGAGCCATCCCCGCCGGCCCAGCTCGCGGGTGAACTCGCGGTCCCAGCTCGTGAGCCACGTGTCCACGCGGGGAACGAACGTTCCCGCGGCGGCCTGCTCGGCCGTGAACGCACGTACCTCGGCGCGCAGGGACCGCAGCAGCGGGCCCTCGCCCACGACCGGGGGAACGAGTGGATTTCGCATGTCGACCTCCCGTCACATGTGTTGTAGGGAGCGGTGCGCGACGCTGTTCGGCGAGCGGCGTCGCGCACCGCGTTTTCCGAGCGTTCCGGGTACCGGAGCCGGGCGCGGGAAGGGTCAGAGCCTTCCGGCCTCGGGCAGTACCCGCTCGGTGAGTGTGTCGATGATCCGCCTGCGGTCCGCGGCGTCGGAGGCCGCGACCTGGAACAGGACGTGCTCGACACCGGCCCGCGCGTACTCCGCCAGCCGCTCCAGCACCCGGTCGGGTGAGCCGAGCAGGAGATAGCGGTCCGCCAGACCCGAGAAGTCCTGGTCATAGGTGGTGCTCACCGCCGCCGTACCGGTGGCGCGCGCCCAGGCGTCGTCCTCGTCGACGGCCGTCCAGGCCAGGAGCGCCCCGCTCAGCGGGCGGGGGTCGCGGCCCTGTGCCGCCGCGTGGTCGCGCACCTTCTCCAGCCCGTCGCGCACCCGGGCCGGATCGAGCAGGTACGGCATCCACACGTCGGCCCACCGTCCGGCGCGGCGCAGCGCTCCTTCGCCCCGGCCGCCCATCCAGACGGGTGGGCCGTCGTGCTGTGCGGGCGCCGGCCGGAGGGTGACGCCGTCGAGTGCGGTGAACTCGCCGTCGAAGGTGACGGGCCTGCCGGGGCCGAGCCGCCGGAGGAGTGCGAGCGCCTCGTCCAATCGACGGAAACGCTCGTTCACGTCCACCCCGACCGCCGTGAACTCGGCCGGGTACTCCCCGCCGGCACCCACTCCGAGATCGAGTCGGCCCCCGCTGACCACGTCGAGCGCCGCGGTCAGCTTCGCGAAGAGCGCGCCCGGGTAGACGGGGGCGAGGGCGATCGAGGTGACCAGCCGGACCCGGCTCGTCGCCCCCGCCGCGGCGGCCAGGGCGACGAACGCGTTGGGCGTGGGGCCGTGGAAGAAGACGTGCTCGCCGCAGCCGACGAAGTCGAAGCCCGCCTCCTCGGCGCGCCTGGCTTCGTCGGCCGTGTCGGCCAGCCCGCTGATGCTCAGTCCGATCCGCATGGCCTCGGGTCCCTGCTTCCGTGGATCACTCGAGTGTGGCCATGGCGTCCCGGCACACCCACCGCATGTCGTCCTTGGCGAGGGTGGACTCGATCCGCGCGACCTCGGCCGTCATCTCGCGGGCCCGGGGTTCGTCCTGCCCGGCCACCGCCCGGACCACGGCGTCGCGGGCGTGCCGGTTGGCGACCCGGGGGTCGCCGTCGTCACCGGTGGGGCGGGATGCGCCCCAGGAGTCGAGGAGCGTCTCGAGGGCCGCGTTGTCGCGGACCACGGGATCGCCTTCCAGGATCCGCTGCCGGAGTTCGGACATGACGTGCGCGGCGGCGATCACCTGCACCTTCGCGTAGGGGTCCGTGACGGCGGGGGCGATGTTCTCCAGGAGGGACCTGTGCACCGCGTCGATGAGCTCCTCGGTCCTCATCCAGATCATCGAGTGCCTCCCTCGGCTCCGGAAGCCAGTGCGTCGGTGAGTTTGACCATCGCCGGCTCCACGGCGGTGGAGGCGTTGGCGACGGAGAGCAGCCGCAGGTCCGAGGTGGTCCCCCGGGCCAGCGCGGCGGCCGAGGCCATGCCCACGTACACCACCTTGACGAGTTCGACGAGCTGCCAGAACAGGATGCGCCGGGGGTCGATCTCGTAGCCGGTCAGCTCGGTGTACCGCTCGGCCGCCGGGCCGTTGATCCTGCACCAGCCGGCGAGGGCCTTGTTGCGGGTGAAGGCGACATCGGCGAGGGGATCGCCGATGAACGAACGTTCCCAGTCCAGGACGCCGGTGATCTCGCCGTCCTTCCAGAGCAGGTTCGACAGCCGGTAGTCACCGTGCACGAGGGCTCGGGGGTACTCGGTCGGCGCGTGCTCCTCCAGGACGTCCAGCACCCGGCGGAGGATGGGCCGAGGAGACAGCTCCACCTCGGCGAATCGCTTCCGCCAGTGACGGACCTCGTCGCCGGCCCCGGTGCCCACCCCGCCCGGCCCGCAGGGCAGGCCCTCGACGGGCAGGGTGTGGACCCGGGCCAGCATCTCCGTGAACCGGTCCAGGACCGCCTCACGGCTTCCCGCCTCCTCGAACCGCGCCGAGGAGTGCACGAAGGCCTCCCCGGTGACGAACTCCGCGACGACGAACGGACGGTCGAGGACGTCCGGGTCGGATTCGTGCAGGTGCACCCGCGGGACGGGGACGTTCGAGTCGGCCAGGGACCGGTAGACGTCGGCCTCGAAGCCGATGTCGTAGGGAGCCAGCGGACCACCCGTCGGCTCACGGCGCAGGATGAGCCGGCCCGGCCCGTCCGCCGTCCTCGTGGTGACGGTGTACGTCTCGAAGGAGAGCCCGCCGGAAAGGCGGTCCACGGAGACGACTTCGCGCACCTCGAGTTCGGGCAGACGGGTCAGGACGACCTCCCGCACGCGCTCGGTGAAGCGGGACTCGCTCATGGGATCATGCCTGCCAGCGCGGGCGGGGCGGGATGACGCTGTACTCGCACACGCCGACGCCGCGCTCGCCGGTCTCCTCGACCTCGAAGGCCACGAAGGGCTCGTAGCAGTCGAAGCGGTTCTCGAGGTCGTTCTCGCCGCGGTCCCACAGCTTGATCGTGCCGAAGTGGTCGGTCGTGCGGACGTTGAGGACCTCGCCGTCGGCCAGCTCGATCCGGTACCCGAAGGACGACTGGGTCCGCAGGTCGCCCACGACGGGGACCATCTCGGCCGACTTGACCTCGCGGGAGCCGTCCTTGTCGGAGACGAAGCCGGCCACGACCGGCTCCTGGTCGCCGGAGGTCTTGGTGGCGGTGATGCCCATGAGGCTGATGTGGCGCTCGGGCAGCGAGATCGAGGGCCAGAAGTGGGCCTGGCGGTCGGGGCGCTGGGAGTCGGCCCACGGGGACTCCTCGGAGAACCGGGTGGACCAGCTGCGGTCGCGGAAGCCGAAGGAGTCGATCTGGCGCACGTCGCCGCGGTTGGGACCGTGCCGGAGCTCGACGGTGCCGGTGACGGCCAGCGCCTGCTCCCAGTGACCGCCGTGCACGACGGCGGTCTTGCCGACGTTCTTCATCGGGTCGCGCTCGAAGTTGTCGTAGTTGAACGCCTGGAAGCGACCGGTGAAGGTCAGGTCGAAGGCGAACCGGGTGCCGTCGAGGCGGATGCGGATCTCCTCGAAGGGCCGCACGACCTCGTACGAGATGCGCTCGTCACCGAAGGAGGTGATGCCGCCCTGGCCGGCGTCGAAGGGGATCTTGTTGCCGTACCACTGGTGCTCGCCGTCGATGATGTAGAAGGCGGTCAGGCGGGCGTACCCCTTGTTGGTGAGGTGGAAGTGGTTGACGCCGTGGACGTTCGCCTCGGGGTCGACCACGCTGACCCAGAACGTGTCGCCCCACAGCCCGTCGAATCCGGGAGGACAGAGGTGGGTGCCTTCGTCCGCGGGGGTCAGGCCTTCAGGAATCAACGCCGACATGATCTGTCCCATCTTTGTGAGTCACTGAATCTCAATAGTATGTGCTGGTTGCCCCGGGGTCAACGGTCTGTGTGGACTCGAGGCCTCTCGGTGACGAGCACCGGGGGAGCGCTGGGGGAGCGCTGGGGCGGCCCGTCGGACGGGCCCGCGGAGGGGCCGTCGGGGCGCCGGGCGGTACGCGGCGGTGGGTGCCGGTCCGGGCCGGTCCTGGCCGCGTCGAGGGGCGGTCGGGGTTCCGCGGCGCGTTCGCCGCCGGGGCGAGGCGGGTACCGGAGGAGGGTCGGGGCCGCGTTGCGGCCGCGTCCGAGGCCGGGGGCGTGCCGCCGGTCGCCTCACGGCCGGCCGGACGCACTCGGGGTTGCGTCAGCGGAAGTCGGACCAGTGGCCGTGCGGGGTCCAGCCGAGGGCGAAGGGCAGGTCGATGGTGCAGACCGGGCCCTTGGTGATGTCGTCGGTGTCGAAGATGAGGTACTGGCCGCGCTTGTCGGCCCACCAGGAGACGGGGACGATGATGTAGCCGTCGCCCTCCGGGGAGTCCGGGCGCCTCGGCGCGAACGTGGCCTCGAGCACCGCGGCCGGCTCACCCTCGCGGATCTGGTGGACCTGCTCGCTCATGGTGCGCATGTTCGTCACCACGAGGCTGTTCATCGACATGCCCTTGCGCTTGACGACGCCGCCGACCTGGAAGCCGAACTGGTAGCCCTTGCCGTAGAACCGCTCGTCCACCTTGGGTAGTTCGCTCGGGCGGTCCGAGAGCTGCTCGCTCGAGGTCGCGCCGGTGGCGAGGTCGATGGTCCAGCGCCCCAGGAAACTCTTGGCGACGGAGAAGAACAGTGCGACCTCCTCGCCCACCTTGAGGTCCTGCTCGAAGGGGAAGGGCGGCCGGTTGAAGACGGGGGCGTCCAGCGTGAGCTTGCCGTTCTCCACGTTGGCCGACATCGTGTGCATGACGTACTGCGGGGGCAGGTCCGTCTTGATCCATCTGATCTTGCCCTGGATGTCGTTCCTCGGGATGAGCGCGATGACGATCGGAAGCGTCTCGTCCCACCCCCAGATGCCCACCTGCCGCTCGCGGACCTGCTCCTGCGAGATGGTGAAGGGCTGGAAGGGCATCACCATCCATTCCGGGGTGAGCCAGATGTCGTGCGCCACCGTGTTGTACGGGGCGTCGTGCAGGTCGCGGGTCTCGACCTGGCCGTCCGGGCTGATGACGTGGATCGTCACGTAGGGGGCGACGTCCCGGTAGTTCCAGCCGTACAGGGTGCCCGTCTCGTGGTCCCACTTGGGGTGGGCGGCGAGGTCGGCGTCGCCGAACGCGGTGGGCAGGTGCACGCCCGCGCTGAGCTTCGAGGACCAGGGCACGATGCCCTTGGTGTCGAGCGTGATCGGGTCCAGGGCGATCGGGGGGCCGCCCTGTTCGCTGAGCGCGACGACCTCGCCCGCGAAGGGGAAGATGTTGATGTTGTTCGTGCCCTGCGGGACTCCGCAGGTGAGCGCGTCCCGGGTCACGTCCCCGTAGGCGAAGTCGCGCCAGTCGCCGAAACCGCTGTCGAGCCACTCGAAGACGCCGTGCTGCCGGCCCTCCTCGAGCACGTACTTGGGGGTGCGGATCCAGCGGTTGCGGAAGTCGGCCCGGCCGTTGTCCAGGATCAGTCCCTGGACCATGCCGTCCATGCTGAGCAGCGGGTTGGTGCCCTGCTTGGTCGGACGCTTCCAGGTGGGACCGGTGCGGTAGAACCCCCCGGACAGTTCCTTGGGAATCTCACCCTGGCTGACGATGCATTCCTCGACGGTCGCTTCGAAGCGCATGGGCGCGAAGGGCCCTTTGAACGCGACCTCGTCCGGAAGCGGGTACCCCATGGCGTACCTCCAGGCTGTGACGGCGGTGCCATGGACGGGCACCACCGTCCATGTGGACTGTGGTGCGGCGAGGCTAACACCGCGTTTTGCGAGACGTAAACGATCGTTCCGAAAATTCTTCAGACCTGTAGGCCGCAGCGCCCTTGGCTGGTAGCTTCAAGGAACCGACCCCACCCACCCTCGAGTGAATGGTCGTTCTCACCCCCAGATTCGTGTCGCGATCGGTCATGCCGCGGCAACAGGAGGCGCCTTGACTACCCATGCGTTCACCGGCGAGCAGCGGGACTTCGTGGAAGCCGTGCGGGACTTCTGCCGGCGCGAGTGCGGAACCCGTGAGCAGCGCGATGCCCTCACCGACGGAGGCGAGGAGCAGCACAACGCGGAGCTGTACGCCAAACTCGCCGCGGTCGGCTACGTGGGCGTCTCCGTGCCCGAGGAGTACGGCGGCAGCGGCGGGGGCCTGATCGATCAGGTTCTGGCCTTCGAGGAGTTGTGGCGAGGCCTGGCGCCGGTCCACGGCATGGGCCCCTCGCACACCGTCGCCGGGGTCTACAAGCGGTTCGGCACCGAGGCCCAGAAGGCGGCCGCGCTCGGCGCGATCTGCGAGGGCAAGGTCTACTCCATCAGCATCTCCGAGCCGGAGGCCGGCTCGGACGCGGCGGCCATCACCTGCCAGGCCGACCGGGTGGAGGGCGGCTACCGCATCACCGGGCAGAAGACCTGGTGCTCCGACGCCCAGCACGCCACCGCGCTCCTGCTCGTCGCCCGCACCTCCCGCGAGGAGCGGCGGCACGACGGGCTGACCATGTTCGAGGTCCCGGCCGACGCGCCGGGAGTGGTCGTCCGCCCCATCCCGACCCTGGGCGGCAGCGAGGTCAACGACGTCTTCTTCGACGACGTGTTCGTGCCCGACGAAGCGGTCGTCGGCACCGTGGGCGGGGCCTGGCGTCAGCTGATGGCCTGCCTGAACGGCGAGCGCATCGTGTGCGCCGCCCAGCAACTGGGCATGGCCCGACGTACGTTGGACGATCTCCTCGCCTACGTCCGGGAGCGCCGCCAGTTCGGGGCCCCGGTGGGCAGCTTCCAGGCGGTGAGTCACCGCATCGCCGATCTGGCGATCGAGGTGGAGGCCACCCGGACACTGGTGCACGACGTGACGCGGCGGGTCGCCGAGGGGATCGGCACGGAGGAGGAGCGGGTGCGCGCCACCTCCATGGCCAAGGTCAAGTCGACCGAGACCGCCAAGCGGGTGGCGCTCGAGGGGGTGCAGCTCATGGGGGGCTACGGCTACAGCATGGAGTTCGAGATGCAGCGGCACCTGCGGCTGAGCATCGCCCCGACCATCTACGCCGGGACGAACGAGATCCAGCGGGACATCATCGCGGGCACGCTCGGACTGCGGAACCGCTGACCGCACCGGGCGCATCCCGCCGACGGCACCGGCCGGAGACGGCCGAGCGCACCGGGCGCATCCCGCCGACCGCACCGGCCGGAGACGGCCGGCCGTGCCGCGCGGCGGCCACCGCCCATCTACACCTGGACAGGCAGGAGAGGAAAGCTGACGTGATGCCAGAGGAAAACGACGAGGAAGAGAACGCCCGGCCGACCGGTCCGCTCGCCGGGATCACCGTGGTCGAACTCGCCGGGATCGGGCCGATCCCCCACGCGGGCATGCTGCTCGCGGACATGGGGGCGGACGTCATCTGCGTGGAGCGGGCGGGGCCGCCGATCAGTTGGGTGGCCCCCACCAAGGACGTCCTGAGACGCAACCGGCGCTCGATCGTGGTCGACCTGCGGACCCCCGAGGGCCTCGGCGTGGTCGAGAAGCTGGTCGCCCGCGCCGACGTCCTCCTCGAGGGCCACCGCCCCGGGGTCACCGAGCGCCTGGGCATCGGGCCTGAGAGGTGCCACGAGCTGAACCCGGCGCTCGTCTACGGCCGGATGACCGGGTGGGGCCAGTCCGGTCCGCTGGCCTCGCGCGCCGGCCACGACATCGGGTACGTCGCCGTGACGGGGGCGCTCACCCCGGGCCCCGAGGGGACCCGCCCCTTCCCGCCCGCCAACCTGCTCGGCGACTTCGGCGGGGGAGCCACCTACCTCGTCATGGGTGTCCTGGCCGCCCTGCTGGAGGCGGGCCGATCGGGCCGGGGGCAGGTGGTCGACGCGTCGATCGTCGACGGCGCGGCTTCGCTCACCTCCATCCTGCACGGTCTGATGGCCTCCGATCTGTGGACCGACAGGCGGGGCGCCAACCGGCTGGACGGCGCGGCCCCGTGGTACGACACGTACGGCACCAGCGACGAGAAGTTCGTCGCCGTGGGTGCCCTGGAGCCGAAGTTCTACGCGGAACTCCTCCAGGTCCTCGGCCTCGAGGGGAAGGTGCCCGACCGCTCCGACGTCTCCGCCTGGCCGGCGATCCGCTCGGCCTTCGCCGAGGTGTTCGGGTCGGAGCCCCAGAGCCACTGGACCGAGCTCTTCATGGACAGCGACGCGTGCGTCGCTCCGGTGCTGTCGCTCACGGAGGCACGCGAACACCCGCACCTGCGGGAGCGTGAGGTGTTCATCGAGGTGGGCGGCGTCTCCCAACCGGCCCCCGCCCCGCGCTTCTCCCGGACGCCGTCCGGCACGCCCCGCGCGCCCCGGGAGAGGGGTGCCCACACGCGGGAGATCCTTGAGTCGTTCGGGATCGCGGAGGTCGACGAGCTGCTGCGGGACGGGATCGTCTTCGAGTCGTCGACCGAGGCCACGAACCCCGAGGGCTGAGGCCGCGAGGCCCGGGGCCGCGCGTGCGCGACCCCGGGCCGACCCGGCGCGGGACGTGCCGGGCAGAAGGGCAGAAGGGGTCCTGCGGGTCCGGCGCCGCCGGACCCGCAAGACCGCCGGGCGGCCGGACCGACGCGTACGACGGGGTACCGGGCGCCCGGCCCGCCCGAGGCGAATCGATCACGGCGCGCGCCGTTCGGGCACGTGCCGACCACTTCGGAAGGGGCACGCCCGATGCGAGCCGTAGTCGCCCGAACCCGGGATCCGCACACCTTCGCCGTCGAGGAGGTGGACGAGCGCGAGCCGGGCCCGCACGAGGTGGCGGTCTCGGTCACGCTGGCCGGCGTCAGCTTCGGGGACGTCCTCATCGCCACCGGCCGGTACCAGATCGTCCCGGAGCCGCCGTTCGTCCCGGGCTCGGAGGGGATCGGCGTCGTCACCTCGGTCGGGCCGGGGGTCACCTCGGTGGCCCCGGGCGACAAGGTGATGTTCTACGGATTCGTGCCCGGCCCGCTCCGACGGCGCTCCACCGTCGGCACGTTCGCCGAACGGGCGATCGTTCCCTGCGCCAACCTCGTCCGCCAGCCGGCGGGGATGTCCGACGCGGCCGCGGTCCTGTTCCGCACCAGCTTCGAGACCGCCTTCCACGCCCTGACCCTGGGCCGTGTCGAGCCCGGTGAAACGGTGCTGGTGCTCGGGGCGGGCGGCGCGATCGGGGGTGCGGCCGTGCGACTCGGCAAAGCGCTCGGCGCGAAGGTCATCGCCTCCGCCTCGACCGCGGCCAAGCGCGAGGCGGCGCTCGCCGCGGGGGCCGACCACGTCGTCGACAGCCGGTCCCTCCGGTGGCGCGAGGAGGTCGAGGCGCTCGCCGGGGGCGGGTTGGACGTCGTCGTGGACCCCGTCGGGGGCGAAGCCACGGAACTGGCGGTGCGGAGCCTGCGTTTCGGCGGCCGCTGCCTCGTCGTGGGGTTCGCGGCCGGGACCGTCCCCCGGATCCCGGCCAATCTGCTGATCATGAAGGCGGCGTCGCTGGTCGGCGTCAACCTCCTGCGCTTCAACGAGGAGTTCCCCGACCGGGCCCGTGCCATGGTCGAGGAACTCCTCGTGCTCGTCGAGCAGGGCAGGGTGAGTCCGCCCACCGCGTACGAGGAGTTCGGGCTCGGGGACGTGGCCGAGGTGCTGACACGAGCCGGCGAACGCGGGGCGAACACCCGGCTCGTGATCAACCCCTCCCTGCCGTGACCGTGGCCGGGCCCGTGACCGCGGGCCCGGCACCGTAGCGGTCAGGAGGGCAGCGTCGGCATGACGTTGCTCATCCCGCCGTCGACCGGCAGCATGGCGCCGGTGATGTAGGAACTGGCCTCCGAGGCGAGCAGCACCAGCGCGCCCGCCGCGTCCTCGGCGGTGCCGGCGCGCTTGACCGGCAGTCCGGCGGCGAGCGCGTCGACGGCGGCCGGGGAGTACTCGCCGACGAACGAGTCCGTCGCGACGACCCCCATGAGCAGCGCGTTCACCGTGATCCCGCGGCGGCCGAACTCGGCGGCGCTCGACTTCGTGAACGAGTTGAGCGCGGCCTTCGAGGCGGCGTACGCGCTCTGCCCCAGGGCGCCGAGCAGGGACGACGGGGAGGTGACGTTGATGATCCGCCCGTATCCGTTCTCGCTCATCAGCCGGGCGGCGTGCCGGCTGCACCGGAAGACGCCGGTGAGGTTGGTGTCGATCGTTCTCACCCAGGTCTCCTCGGGCATCTTCGCGATCGATCCGGACGGGTAGATGCCCGCGTTGTTGACGAGGATGTCCAGGCGTCCGCCCCACTCCTTGACCGCCGCCATGACGCGCTGCACGTCCTCCTCGGACGTCACGTCCCCGGGGACCGCGAGGGCGCGTCCACCCTTGTCCGTGATGGCCGTCACGGTCTCGGCGAGCTGCTCGGCACGGCGGCCCATGACCGCGACCGACGCACCGCTCTCGGCGAGGATGCGGGCGAAGTCCCGCCCGATGCCGCTGCCGGCACCGGTGACGAGGGCGACGCGTGAACTGAGGTTGATCTCCACTGATACTCCTGCACTCGGGCGGCCATGGCTGTCCTCCGGCCATGGTGTCTTATGAGACGAGGTGTGTCTATAGTGGGCCGGGACGATCGCCCGCACCGTATGAGGTCGCGCACCGAGGCGGGTGCTGAACATGCCGACAGCGCGGCAGCCCAGGAGGAAACCGTGTCCGACGAGCCGGCAGTCCTGACCACGAAGCGAGGGCGCACGGCGGTTCTCGAACTCAACCGCCCCCGGCGGCGCAACGCCCTGGACCTCCAGGACCGGCGCGAGCTCATCGCCGCGCTCGACGCCGCCGCGCAGGACCCCGACGTCGTCGCCGTCGTGCTCACCGGTGCGGGGCCGATGTTCTCCGCGGGCGGTGACATCAGGAGCATGCCGACCGATCCGGAGGTCGCCCGGGTGCGCCTGTGTGTGCTGACCGAACTCGTCAACAGGCTGGTCGGGGGGCCCAAGCCGATCATCAGCGCGGTCGAGGGAGGGGCGTTCGGCCTCGGTCTCTCGCTGGTCGCGGCCACCGACTTCGTCGTATCGAGTCGGGACGCGCGGTTCGCCGCCTCGTTCGGCAGGCTCGGTCTCGTCCCCGACACCGGTCTCTTCTGGACGCTGCCGCGGCGCATCGGCGCGGCGCGCGCCAAGGAACTGATGCTGCTGGCGAACGACTTCACCGCCGAGGAAGCCGACGCGATGGGGCTCGTCACCGAACTCGTCGATCCGGGCAGCGCGGTGGACCGCGCGCTCGACCTGGCCGAACGTCTGGGGCAGGGGTCGCCGGCGATGTATGCCGAGACCAAGGGGATCTTCGCTCAGCCGGAGCAGGACCTGGCGTCCGTGCTGGAGAGCGAGGCGGAGGCACAGGTACGGATGCTGGCCACGGACTACTTCAGCGAGGCGCAGGAGAGGTTCCTCAAGCGCTGAGGTCCGTCGGTACGGATGCAGGGCCCGCGGACCTGGAACGGCGTCGGCGTGATCGCCCCGGAGGCGATCGCGCGAGAGGTGCGCAGGTTCGCGCAACCCCCGGATTCACGCGGTGCGCACCGCTCCGGGGACACAACGGATGGTCGGTTGCCGCACGCGGGTATCGGCCCGGACGGGCGGCGCGCGTCGAACGTGGGAGAGGGAACGTGAGCTTGAGGATCGTTGTCACAGTGAAGTACGTGCCCGACGCCACGGGCGACCGGCACTTCGCCGATGACCTGACCGTCGACCGCGACGACGTGGACGGTCTGCTCTCCGAGCTGGACGAGTACGCGGTCGAGCAGGCGCTGCAGATCTCGGAAGACCGTCGGGACAAGGGCGACGACGACGTGGAGGTCACCGTGCTGACGGTGGGCCCGGAGGACGCCAAGGACGCGCTGCGCAAGGCGCTGTCCATGGGCGCCGACAAGGCGATCCACGTCGAGGACGACGATCTGCACGGTACCGACGCGATCGGTACGTCGCTGGTGCTGGCCAAGGCGATCGAGAAGGCCGGCTACGACCTGGTCGTCTCCGGTATGGCCTCGACGGACGGTGTGATGGGCGTGGTGCCGGCGCTGCTGGCGGAGCGTCTGGGTGTGCCGCAGGTGACGCTGCTGTCCGAGGTCTCGGTGGAGGGTGGCACGGTCAAGGGCCGCCGCGACGGGGACGCCGCTTCGGAGCAGTTGGAGGCGTCGCTGCCGGCGGTGGTGTCGGTGACCGACCAGTCGGGTGAGGCGCGGTACCCCTCGTTCAAGGGGATCATGGCGGCGAAGAAGAAGCCGGTTCAGTCCTGGGACCTGTCCGACCTGGGCCTGGAGACCGAGGAGGTCGGTCTGGAGGGCGCGTACACGGTGGTCGACTCCGCGACCGAGCGTCCGGCGCGTACCGCGGGCACGGTCGTCAAGGACGAGGGCGAGGGCGGCAAGCAGCTCGCCGCCTTCCTCGCGGAGCGCAAGTTCGTGTGAGGGGCTCGCGGGTCAGAAGTTCATCTGAGTCCGCGGCTCGTCTCGCTCCCCTTCCCTGATCCCTCGCAAGCTGGAGAGAAGAAGTCCCATGGCTGAAGTTCTCGTCTTCGTCGACCACGCGGACGGTGCGGTCCGCAAGCCCACTCTGGAGCTGTTGACGCTGGCGCGTCGTCTCGGTGAGCCGGTCGCGGTCACGGTGGGTGCCGGTGCCGCCGGTACCGCTGGTGTGTTGGCCGAGCACGGTGCGGTCAAGGTCCTCACCCACGAGGCAGCCGAGTACGCCGATTACCTGGTGGTGCCGAAGGTCGACGCGTTGCAGGCCGCGGTGGCGGCGGTGTCGCCGGTGGCGGTGTTGGTGTCGTCGTCGGCGGAGGGCAAGGAGATTGCGGCGCGTCTGGCGCTGCGGATCGGTTCCGGTGTCATCACCGACGCGGTCGACGTGGAGGCCGGTGAGCAGGGTCCGGTGGCCACGCAGTCGGTGTTCGCGGCCGGGTTCACCACCAAGTCCCGTGTATCCAAGGGTGTTGCGGTGATCACGGTGAAGCCGAACAGTGCCGCGGTGGAGACGGCCCCGGCGGCGGGCGCGGTCGAGGAACTGGCGGTGTCGTTCTCCGCGCAGGCGACCGGCACCAAGGTCGTGGCGCGGACGCCGCGTGAGTCGACGGGTCGTCCGGAGCTGACCGAGGCGGCCGTGGTGGTCTCCGGTGGTCGTGGTGTGGGTGGCGCGGAGAGCTTCGCGGTCATCGAGGCGCTGGCGGACTCGCTGGGCGCGGCGGTGGGTGCCTCGCGTGCGGCGGTCGACGCGGGGTGGTACCCGCACACCGCGCAGGTGGGCCAGACCGGCAAGAGCGTGTCGCCGCAGCTGTACGTCGCCACCGGCATCTCCGGTGCGATCCAGCACCGGGCGGGCATGCAGACCTCGAAGACGATCGTGGCGATCAACAAGGACGCCGAAGCCCCGATCTTCGACCTCGTCGACTACGGCGTCGTCGGCGACCTCTTCGACGTCGTACCCCAGCTCACCGAGGAGATCAAGACCCGCAAGGGCTGACCTCGGGAGTGCGTGTGCGGGCGTCTCCGGTCACCGGCCGGCGGCGCCCACACGCATGACACGGCCCGTGCCCGCGCCGGGCGCGTTCCCGAGGCGCGGGGCGGATCCCCGCGTGCCGCCGGGCAGGGTCCCGTCGTACGACAGCCCCTTGCCCGAGGTCGGGGGCACGGCGCATGATGCCCGACAGGAGCGGCGCGAGCGACGTGCGGGGCATGCCGCCGTGAGTGGCCGGGGGAGGAGCGCTCCCCCCGTCCTGGCACGCCCCCGCTCCCGAGGCCGTCGACGGGAGCGGACGCATGGACCGGGGGCCGGCGCCACGGAACGGGCCGAGGTGCCGCGCACGCGCGTGTCGGCGCCGTGGCCCCGGCATCTCGCCGCAGCGCATCTGAGCGGACTCCTGCTGCTGTGCACGTTCCTCGTTCCCCCGACCTGGCTGCTGGACGCCGCGTACGCGACCGCGCCCGGGGACGCGACGGCCGACGCACCCTTCACCCTCCTGTTCGCGGTGCCCCTGTTCTGCGTGGCGCTCCATCTGCTGGCGCAGATCCCGGCGGGCCTCGCGGGGGTCCGACTGGGACGGAACCGTTCCTCGCGGGTGCGGTACGGGTACGCGCTCCTGGTGGTCGTGCCCGCGAGCCTGCTGCTCTGCCTCGTCCTCTTCGGGAACTCTCCCGGCGGCGTCCTGCCCGCCTGGGGCGACGCCGTCGCACGCCTCGCGATCGGCCTGCTCGGACACATGTGGGTCGTACGCTCCTCCGGCGGTCGACTGCGCGACACGCGCACCGCCGGGACGGGGTTCTTCCGACGCGGGTGAAGCCCGCCGATCATCCGGCGGCCCTGCCCCCGACCGGCTTCCCGACCGCCGTCGCCGGGCCGGGGCGGCTGAGGCTTCTCGCAGCCGAACCCCGGATTCGCCCCTACGCCCTTCAGGAAATCCTGCTGCCGTGAGGCTGCGCCTGCTGGCGGGCAGGTGCCGCACGTCTCCGTCGTGCTGCCATCCCTTTCTCCCGCACCCCTGTTGAGCTGTGACTCCCTTGTCCTCGGCTGCTCCGGAGGCGTGCGTGGACCTTCTTCGAAAAGAGGGGTGGCGGTGGATCAAGGATGGAGTTAATCTACAGGCATAAGGTTATTTGGTTGCGGCGGACGGAAGGTCCGCGACTGCTTGAGAGGTGAGAGCGGTGCCGGCGAACGAGAGTGTGCACGAGCTGGTCGTCCGACGGCGTGACCAGGTGGCCCAGGACGTGGTGCGTCTGACCCTGGCGCGGCCCGACGGCGGCGACGTGCCGACGTGGGAGCCGGGCGCGCACCTCGACCTGCTTCTCGACGACGACCTGGTCCGTCAGTACTCCCTGTGCGGCGACGAGTCGGACCGGTCGCAACTCCAGGTGGCGGTCCTGCGTGAGCCGGCCGGTCGCGGCGGCTCGGCGCACGTGCACGACCGGCTGGCCGAAGGGGACGTGGTGCGGGTGCGCGGCCCCCGCAACAACTTCGCCCTCGTGGACAGCCCGGAGTACCTCTTCGTCGCCGGCGGCATCGGGATCACCCCGCTGCTGCCCATGATCCGCCGCGCGGAGGCGGCCGGAGCCCGCTGGACCCTGCTGTACGGCGGGCGGACGCGCTCCAGCATGGCCTTCCTCGACGTGCTCGCCGAGCAGCCCGGCGACCGGGTGCGCGTCCAGCCGCAGGACGAGTGCGGACTGCTGGACCTGGAGTCGGTGCTGGGGGAGCCGCGGGACGACGTCGCGGTGTACTGCTGCGGACCGGAACCGCTGCTGGCGGCGGTGGAGAAGCTCACCGCGTCCTGGCCGGAGGGGAGCCTGCACCTGGAGCGCTTCGCCCCCAAGGAGTTCGAGGACGCCTCCGAGCCGGGGAGCTTCGTGGTGAAGTTGGCCCGCTCCGGCACCACGCTGACCGTGCCCGCCGACCGCTCCCTCGCCGACGTGCTGGACGACGCGGGGGCCGGGCTGACCACCTCCTGCCGCGAGGGCACCTGCGGCACCTGCGAGACCCCGGTGCTGGAGGGGCGTCCCGACCACCGTGACTCCCTGCTCTCCGAGAAGGAGCGGCAGGAGGGCAGGACGATGATGCCGTGCGTCTCCCGCTGCCTCTCCGCGACCCTGGTGCTCGACCTGTGAGCGGCGGGGTGGTCCGGCGCCCGGCGACCCCCGCGGGCGCCGAGGGACCCACCGGCCGCCCGACGCCGTCCCCACGTCCGGGACCTTCCGCCCGGACGGCCCGCCCCCTTCCGCCGCGACACCGCGGTCGTCCTTCCCCGCCCACGCGGACCGAGGTCGCTCGGTCGATCCGCGCGGTGCCCACCTTGCCCCGAACGAGGAGAACCGATGGACACTGACCTTTTCGAGCCCGACCACGAGGCGTACCGCGAGACCGCGCGGTCCTTCGTCCATCGGGAGGTCGTGCCGAACATGCAGCGCTGGGACGAGGAGCGCTGCGTGGACCGGGAGACCTGGAAGAAGGCGGGCCGCGCCGGACTGGTGGGCCTCTCGGTGCCGGAGCGCTTCGGCGGCGCGGGAGAGCCCGACTTCCGCTACCGCGTGGTGCTGTGCGAGGAGATCGCCCGCGTCGGCGCTTCCTCGCTGCAGTCCTCCTTCAGCACCAACGACGACATCGTCCTCGGATACCTGCTGAACCTCGCGACGGAGGAGCAGCAGGAGCGGTGGCTGCCCGGCTTCGTCACCGGGGAGACCGTCGGGGCGATCGCGATGAGCGAACCCGCGGCCGGAAGCGACCTGCGGGGCATCACCACCACCGCCGTCCGCGACGGCGACCACTGGGTGCTCAACGGCTCCAAGACCTTCATCACCAACGGCATCCTGGCCGACCTGATCGTGCTCGTGGCGCGGACCGACCCGGACGCCGGCAGCAAGGGCTACAGCCTCTTCGTGGTGGAGCGCGACACCCCCGGCTTCACCCGCGGGCGCAAGCTGGACAAGGTCGGCCTGCAGGCGCAGGACACCGCGGAGCTGTTCTTCGAGAACGCCCGCGTCCCGGCCGCCAACCTGCTCGGCCCGGTCGGCAGCGGCCTGGCCTCCCTGATGCAGAACCTGCCCCGCGAGCGCCTGGGCATCGCGGTGGCCGCGCAGAGCTCGGCGGAGGCGGCGTTCCGCTGGACCCTCGACTACGTCCGTGAGCGGCAGGCGTTCGGCAAGGCGATCGCGGAGTTTCAGAGCGTCGGCTTCACCCTGGCCGAGCTGCGCACCAGCATCGAGGTGAGCCGCGCCTACCTGGACCGCTGCGTCAGGGCCGTCAACGCCGGAACGCTGAGCGCGGTGGACGCCGCCAAGGCCAAGTGGTGGGCCACCGACATGCAGTGGAAGGTCATCGACGCCGGTGTCCAACTGCACGGCGGCTACGGCTACATGAAGGAGTACCCGATCGCCCAGGCGTTCATGGACGCCCGCATCCAGCGGATCTACGGCGGCACGAACGAGATCATGAAGGAGATCATCAGCCGCGATCTGGTGCGCAACTCCTGACCATCGGCGCGACCGCGGGCCACAACCCCTCGCCGTCCGCGCGCGATCGACCCGATCGCGCGCGGACGGGGGCCCGCGGTACGGCGTCGAGGAACCTCCGGCGGGCACGTGCGGGTGCCCGCCGGAGCCGGACCGGGCGGGACGGCGCAAGGGGCGCCGTCCGCCGGACGGACGACACGCGGCGGCAAGGCGACGGCCGGGCGCGGTGACGGGCGAAGGCCCGCACCGACGGCCGGGGCGACGACACACGACGGAGCGGGCATGACGAAGCGTTGGGGCATCACACTCCCGGTGGCGGGACTCTCGATCGCGGACCAGAAGGAGTTGGTCGCCTCCCTGCCCGACCTGGGCTACACCGACGTCTGGTCGGCGGAGGCGGACGAGACCGACGCCTTCACCCCGTTGGCGCTGGCCTCCGCCTGGGCGCCCCGGCTCCGGCTGGGCACCGCGATCGTGCCGGTCTTCACCCGGGGGCCCGCCACGCTGGCGATGAGCGCCGCGACCCTGGCCGCGGCCGCGCCGGGACGGTTCGCCCTGGGCGTGGGCACCTCCTCCGACGTCATCGTCGAACACTGGAACGACATCCCCTTCGAGGAGCCCTACAAGCGGGTCCGGGACACCGTGCGCTTCCTGCGCGCCGCCCTGCGCGGAGAGCGGGTGGACGAGACCTACGAGACCTTCGCGGTCCGGGGCTTCACCGCCCGGCTCGTCCCCGAGGAGCCGCCGCCGGTGCTGATCGCCGCGCTGCGCCCCGGCATGCTGCGGCTGGCCGGCCGGGAGGGGGACGGGGCGATCGTCAACTGGCTCTCCGCGCGCGACGTGCGCACGATCGCGCCTTACGTGCGCGAGCGCGACCCGGCCAAGGAGATCGTCGCGCGGATCTTCGTGATGCCCGGCGCGGACCCCGAGACGGCCCGCGCCCTGGGCCGAAGGATGATCACCGCCTACCTCAACGTCCCGGTCTACCGGGCCTTCCACGAGTGGCTGGGCCGCGATGATGTCCTGGGACCGATGTGGCGGGCCTGGGGTGAGGGGGACCGCCGGGCGGCGCTGCGCGCGGTGCCCGACGAGGTGGTGGACGAACTGGTGATCCACGGCCCCGCCGAGCACTGCCGGGAGCGGATCGGTGAGTACGTCGACAACGGGGTCACCACGCCCGTGATCCACCTCGTGGGGGACCCGCAGGACCCCGTGCGCGCCGTGCGTGACCTGGCCCCCGACGGCTGAGCGGGTGCGGGTGCCGGGCCGGGCCTCGCGGGCGACGGACCCGCGCAGGGGCTGGCACCGGAACCCCCGCGCCCCTATGATTATCTATAGCCATTAGTTTAATGAAGGCAGGCTGCCCTTGCGCTTCGGCGCCCGTCGCCGTTCTCGCGAGCCTGCCGCGCACCCGCGCCGCCGCGCGCCCCTGGAGCCCGTCACCCCTGCCCGTCAGGGAGCCGGCACGTCCCGGCGGAACGGCCCACCCAACGAGGCGGAAGAAACGAGGGAACTCCATGGAACTGGACCGACGGCAACTCTTCATCGGCGGACGGTGGACCGAGCCGGCCGACGGGAGCGGCCAGGACGTCATCGAGGCCGCCACCGGCAAGGTGCTCGGCCGGACCGCGATGGCCTCCGCCGCGGACGTGGACGCCGCCGTGGCGGCCGCCCGCACCGCACTCGCCGGCCCGTGGGGGAGCATGCCCGCCCAGGAGCGGGCGGACCTGCTGGACCGCTTCGCCGCCGCGCTGAAGGCCCGCGGACGCGAGATCGCCCCGCTGGTCAGCCGCGAGAACGGGATGCCCCTGTCGCTCTCGATCCCGGTCAACGGGTTCAGCGCCTCGATGACCGTCGCCTACTACGCGCGACTGCTGCGCGAACTGCCCGAGACGGACGTGCGGCCGAGCCTCATCGGGGAGACCGTCGTGCGCCGCGAGCCGGTGGGCGTCGTCGGCGCCATCACGCCCTGGAACTACCCGCAGTCACTGGCCGCCATGAAGATCGGACCCGCACTGGCGGCCGGCTGCACGGTGGTCCTCAAGCCGGCCCCCGAGACCGCGCTGGACGCCTTCTACTTCGCCGACGCCGCACAGGAGGCCGGACTCCCGCCCGGCGTCCTGAACGTGCTGCCGGGCGGCCGCGAGGCCGGGGAACAGCTCGTCTCCCACCCGGGCGTCGACAAGATCGCCTTCACCGGTTCCACGGCGGCGGGCCGCGCCATCGGCGAACAGTGCGGACGACTGCTGCGCCCGGTCACCCTCGAACTGGGCGGCAAGTCCGCCGCGATCCTCGCCGAGGACGCCGACCTGGCCGCCTTCACCGCCGCACTGCTGGACGTCAGCCTCACCAACAACGGCCAGACCTGCCACGCCAGCACCCGCATCCTGGCCCCCGCCGCCCGCTACGAGGAGATCGTCGACGCGGTCACCGACACCGTCCGCGCCCTGCGCGTCGGCGACCCGCTCGACAGGGCGACCGAGGTCGGCCCGCTCGTCAGCGCCGCCCAGCGGGACCGCGTGCGCGGCTACGTCGACCTCGGCGTGCGCGAGGGCGCCCGACTCACCACCGGCGGCTCGGCACCCGTCGACGGCCTGACGGACGGCTGGTTCGTACGGCCCACCGTCCTGGCCGACGTGGACAACGACTGGCGGGTGGCGCGCGAGGAGATCTTCGGCCCCGTGCTGTGCGTGATCCGCTACGAGGACGAGGACCACGCCGTCGCCCTCGCCAACGACTCCGACTACGGACTCGGCGGCACGGTCTGGACGGCCGACCTGGACCACGGCATGGACCTCGCGGCCCGCATCCGCACCGGCACCATCGGCGTCAACCAGTACGGCGTCGACCTCCAGGCCCCCTTCGGCGGCGTGAAGGCCAGCGGTCTGGGACGCGAGATGGGCCCGGAGGGGCTGGCCCCCTACCACTCCCTGAAGTCGGTCTACCGACCCGCGCAGGCCGCGACCGCCTGAGCCCGGCGCACGGGCCGCACCGGCGACAGCCGACCGGCCCCACCCGTACACCACAGGAGACAGGACACCCATGAGCAACTCGAAGGAGACGGCCGCGGCGGCCGCGACGCTGGAGCGGCGCGGCCACGTGGGCATCATCACCCTGAACCGGCCGCAGGCCATGAACGCGGTGAACGCCGCCCTCTCCGCCGCCGTCGGCGCGGCACTGGAGGAGATCGCCGCCGACCCCGAACTGCGCGTCGGCGTGATCACGGGCGCGGGCCGGGCGTTCTGCGCGGGCGCCGACCTGAAGGAACTCGCCGCCGGGCGGCCGGTGTCGGCCGAGGGCCACGAGGAGTGGGGCTTCGCCGGACTGGTGCAGCACCCGATCGACAAGCCCCTGATCGCCGCCGTCAACGGTTTCGCGCTGGGCGGCGGCACCGAGATCGTCCTCGCCTGCGACCTCGTGGTCGCAGCCGAGGAAGCACGACTGGGCCTCCCGGAGGTCAAGCGCGGCCTCATGGCGGCCGCCGGCGGCGTGTTCCGCATGCCCCGGCAGGTCCCGGCCAAGGTCGCCGCCGAACTCCTCTTCACCGGCGAGCCGATGACCGCGCAGACCGCTCTCGAATGGGGACTGGTCAACCGCGTCGTCCCCGGTGACTACGTTCTGGCGAGCGCGCTGGAACTGGCCGAGTCCATCGCCGCCAACGCGCCCCTCTCCGTGCAGAGCAGCAAGCGGCTCCTGCGCGAGAGCTACGCCTACGGCTCGGACCTGGACCCGCAGCTGTGGACGCTCAACAACAAGGAGATGGGTGCCCTGATGGCGAGCGAGGACGCCAAGGAAGGCCCGCGCGCCTTCGCCGAGAAGCGCGCACCCCGCTGGACCGGCCGCTGACCTACGGCCCTTGGCCACCCCGGACGCCCGCACAGCGACCCCGCGGGCGTCCGCACCCCACCCCCGTCCGCACGTCTCCCAGGAAAAGGAAGTCCCATGAACGACGCCGTGATCGTGGATGTGATCCGTACCCCCTCGGGCAAGGGCAAGCCCGGCGGGCAGCTGTCGGGCATCCACCCGGCCGACCTCCTCTCCCGGGTGCTGCGCGCCCTGGTGGAGCGCAACGACCTCGACCCCGCACTGATCGACGACGTCATCGCCGGCTGCGTCTCCCAGTCGGGCCAGCAGACGATGAACATCGCCCGCAACGCGATCCTCGGCGCGGGCCTGCCCGAGTCCGTCCCCGGCACCACCATCGACCGCCAGTGCGGCTCCAGCCAGCAGGCCGCGCACTTCGCCGCGCAGGGCGTCATGTCGGGCGCCTACGACATCGCCATCGCCTGCGGCGTGGAGTCGATGAGCCGGGTGCCGATGTTCAGCAGCTCGCAGGGCCAGGACCCGGCCGGCCCCGCGGTCGCCGCCCGCTACCCCGAGGGCCTGGTCAACCAGGGCATCTCCGCGGAGCTCATCGCCGCCCGCTGGAAGCTGGACCGCGACGCCCTGGACTCCTTCTCCGCCCGCTCGCACGCCCGGGCCGCCGCCGCTGCCGCCTCCGGCGCCTTCGACAGCGAGATCCTGCCGATCACCGTCACCGACGCCGACGGCACCGAGCGCACCCTGACCACCGACGAGACCGTGCGCGCCACGACCACCGTCGAGGGACTGGGCGGCCTCAAGCCCTCGTTCCGCGACGAGGCCATGGGCGCGCGCTTCCCGGAGATCGACTGGTCCATCACCCCGGGCAACTCCTCCCCGCTGACCGACGGCGCCTCCGCCGCCCTGATCATGAGCGCGGCCAAGGCCGAGGCGCTGGGGCTGCGTCCCCGGGCCCGCTTCCACTCCTTCTCGGTGACCGGCTCCGACCCGCTGCTCATGCTCACCGGCGTCATCCCCGCCACCGAGAAGGTCCTGGCCCGCGCCGGCCTCGGCATCGACGACATCGACGCCTACGAGGTCAACGAGGCGTTCGCCCCGGTCCCCATGGTCTGGCAGCAGGAACTGGGCGCCGACCCCGAGCGCCTGAACCCGCGCGGCGGCGCCATCGCCCTGGGCCACCCGCTGGGAGGCTCCGGCACCCGCCTGCTGACCACCCTGCTCAACCACCTCGAGGCCACCGGCGGCCGCTACGGCCTGCAGACCATGTGCGAGGGCGGCGGCATGGCCAACGCCACCGTCATCGAGCGCCTCTGACCCTCCCCCTTTCACCCACCTCGTAAGAAGAAGGGAACAGCCGTGGACATCAACGGCAGCGTCGCCCTGGTCACCGGCGGAGCCTCGGGCCTGGGCCTGGCCACCGTCGAGAAGCTGGTCGCCTCCGGAGCCAAGGTCGTCATCGTCGACCTGCCCTCCTCGCCCGGCAAGGAAGTCGCGGAAAGGCTCGGCGACGACGTCGCCTTCGCCCCCGCCGACGTCACCAGCGAGCAGGACATCACCGCCGCGCTGGACGTCGCCCAGGAACTGGGCACCCTGCGGGTGGCCGTCAACTGCGCCGGCATCGGCAACGCGATCAGGACCGTCGGCAAGCAGGGGGCCTTCCCGCTGGCCGACTTCACCAAGGTCCTCCAGGTCAACCTGATCGGCACGTTCAACGTGATCCGCCTGGCCGCCGAGCGCATCAGCCGCGCCGAGGAGATCGACGGCGAGCGCGGCGTCATCGTCAACACCGCCTCCGTCGCCGCCTTCGACGGCCAGATCGGCCAGGCCGCCTACTCCGCCTCCAAGGGCGGCGTCGTCGGGCTCACCCTGCCCGTCGCCCGCGACCTCGCCTCGCTGAAGATCCGCGTGGTCACCATCGCGCCCGGCCTGTTCGAGACGCCGATCCTGTCCGGACTGAGCGACGACGCCAAGGCCTCGCTCGGCGAGCAGATCCCGCACCCCGCCCGCCTCGGCAACCCCGTCGAGTACGCGGCGCTGGCCGCGCACATCGTGGAGAACCCGATGCTCAACGGCGAGACCATCCGCCTGGACGGCGCCATCCGGATGGGTCCGCGCTGACCTCCCGTCCCCCTGGCGTCCACGGGTCCGCACCTGCGTCGCGGACCCGTGGGCGCCGTCCCCGCCCGGCACCGCCGGCGCACCCACCCGGCTCCCCACGGAAGGGAACCCCGTCATGCGCATCGGCATGAAACTGGACTACAGCGGCGGCTTCGTCGAGGCCGTCGAGGAACTGCGCGACCTGGAGCGCGTGGGGCTGGACGTCGTCTACGTCGCGGAGGCGTACAGCTTCGACGCCGTCAGCCAGCTCGGCTACATCGCCGCCAAGACCGAACGGCTGCGGATCGCCTCCGGCATCCTGCCGATCTACTCCCGCACCCCCACGCTGATGGCCATGACGGCCGCCGGACTCGACTACGTCTCCGGCGGGCGCTTCACCCTCGGCCTGGGCGCCTCCGGCCCGCAGGTCATCGAGGGCTTCCACGGCCTGCCCTACCAGGCACCGCTCGGCCGCACCCGCGAACTGGTCGAGATCTGCCGCAAGGTCTGGCGCCGCGAGGCCGTCGTCCACGAGGGCAAGCACTACCGCATCCCGCTGCCCGCGGAGCAGGGCACCGGTCTCGGCAAGCCGCTCAAGCTGATCAACCACCCGCTGCGCGCCCGCATCCCGGTGATGCTCGCCGCCATCGGCCCCAAGAACGTGTCGCTGGCCGCCGAGATCGCCGAGGAGTGGGAGCCGATCTTCTTCCACCCCGGCAAGGCGGCCGAGGTCTTCGGCCCCGCGCTGGACGAGGGCCGGGCCCGACGCGACCCGGAACTGGGCGAGTTGGGAATCAGCATCGGCGTCCCCGCCGCCGTCGGCACCGACACCGAACAGGCGCTGCACGCGGTCCGCGCCCAACTCGCCCTCTACATCGGCGGGATGGGTGCCAAGGGCAAGAACTTCTACAACGACCTGGCCTGCCGCTACGGCTACGAGGAGGAAGCCGGACGTACCCAGGACCTTTACCTGGCCGGGCGCAAGGAGGAGGCAGCCGCGGTGCTGCCCGAGGAACTGGTGCGCGCCCTGTGCCTGGTGGGCACGGAGGACGAGGTCGCCGAGCGGCTCGCCGGCTATGCCGCGGCCGGCGTCACCACCCTGTCCCTGCAGCCGGTGGGCCCCGACGCGGGCGACCGGGCCGCGCGCATCGCGCTCGTCGAGCGGGTCGCCGCACTCGCCGCCGGCTGACCGGCTCCCCCCGCACGTAACGTCGACAAGCCCGCCCCGCACGCCGCGGGGCTCGAGGAGGACATGATGCCCGGACCTTTGGACGGCCTGCGGGTGGTGGAGTTGGGGGGTATCGGGCCGGGTCCGCACGCGGCGATGCTGCTCGCGGACCTGGGTGCGGACGTGGTGCGGGTGGAGCGCCCGAGCGGGGGTCTGCGCACGGTGCCCGAGGGCGCGGCGGACTGGCTGCTGCGGGGCAGGCGTTCGGTGGCGGCCGACCTGAAGGACCCGGCGGGTCTGGAGGTGGTGCGGGCGCTGGTGGAGCGGGCCGACGTGCTGGTGGAGTGTTTCCGTCCGCAGGTGGCCGAGCGTCTCGGGATCGGGCCGGAGGCGTTCGTGGAGCGCAATCCCGGTCTGATCTACGCCCGGATGACCGGGTGGGGGCAGGACGGGCCGTGGGCGCAGCGGGCCGGGCACGACATCAACTACCTGTCGGTGACCGGTGTCCTGCACGCCATCGGCACCTCCGGCGCCCGCCCCACCGCCCCCCTCAACCTGTTGGGCGACTTCGGTGGCGGTTCCCTCTACCTGGTGATGGGCATCCTGGCGGCCCTGCACGAGCGGCACCGTTCGGGCACCGGCCAGGTCGTGGACGCCGCGATCGTGGACGGCACCACCTCGCTGGCCCAGATGATCTGGGCGTTCCGCGGCACCGGCGTGTGGGACGACACCCCCGCCCACAACCTCCTCGACTCCGGCGCCCCCTTCTACGACACCTACGCCTGCGCCGACGGCCGGCACGTAGCCGTCGGCGCCCTGGAACCCCAGTTCTACGCCCGTCTGCTGCAAGGGCTGGGTCTGGAGGCGGCCGACCTGCCCGATCCCCAGGACCGGGCGGGCTGGCCCCGACTGCGCGAGACGTTCACCCGTGTCTTCGCCACCCGCACCCGCGACCAGTGGGCCGAGGCCTTCGCCGACACCGACGCCTGCGTCACCCCCGTGCTGACCTTCGCCGAAGCCACCACCCACCCCCACCTCACCGCCCGCACCACCCACATCACCCCCGACGGCATCCCCCAGGCCGCCCCCGCACCCCGCTTCTCCCGCACCACCCCCACCCCACCCACCACCCCACCCACCCCCGGCGCCGACACCCACGCCGTACTCACCGACTGGGGCATCACCCCATGACGCCGGACGCACCCGCACCACGCCCCGAGGAGCCACGATGAGACGAGGCCTGTACACCGCCGACCACGAGGAGTTCCGCGAGGTCGTCGCCGAGTTCGTCCGAAGGGAGGTCGCCCCGAACCTGGAGCGCTGGGACGAGCAGCGTCTCATCGACCGGGACGTCTGGCTCGCCGCGGGCGAACAGGGCCTGCTCGGCCTCGCCGCACCCGAGGAGCACGGCGGGGCCGCCCTGAGCGACTACCGCTACCGCAACGTCGTCCAGGAGGAACTGGCCAAGGTCTTCGCCTCCTCGCTGGCGTCCGGCTTCTCCCTCCAGGACGACATCGCCATCCCGTACCTCACCTCGCTCGGCACCGAGGAGCAGAAGAAGCGCTGGCTGCCCGGGATGGCCGCCGGCAAGCTCATCGGCGCCATCGCGATGACCGAGCCGGGCACCGGCAGCGACCTGCGCGGCATCAAGACCTCCGGCACCCGCGTGGACGGCGGCTGGCTGGTCAACGGCAGCAAGACCTTCATCACCAACGGCATCCAGTCCGACGTGGTCATCGTCGTGGTGCGCACCGACCCGGAGGGCGGCTCGCAGGGCTTCAGCCTGCTGGTGGTCGAGCGCGACATGCCCGGCTTCACCCGCGGCCGCAAGCTCGCCAAGGTCGGCCTGCACGCACAGGACACCGCCGAGCTGTTCTTCGACGACGTGTTCGTCCCGGACTCCCACGTGCTGGGCACCGTCGGCGGCGGCTTCGGCCAGCTGGTCTCGCACCTGCCGCTGGAGCGCCTGTCGATCGCCGCGCACGCCCTCGCGCTCGCCGACGCGGTCCTCGCCGACACCATCGAATACACCCAGCAGCGCGTCGCCTTCGGACAGCCCATCGCGGACTTCCAGAACACCCGCTTCGAACTGGCCGAGCTGAGCACCGAACTCGACGTCACCCGGGCCTTCGTGGACCGGGCCGTCCTGGCCCACGGCGAGGACGACCTCACCGTGGTCGACGCCGCCAAGGCCAAGTGGTGGGCCACCGAGGTGCAGAACCGGGTCGTCGACCGCTGTCTGCAACTGCACGGCGGCTACGGCTACATGCTGGAGTACCCGGTGGCGCGCGCCTTCCAGGACTCCCGCATCCAGAAGATCTTCGGTGGGACCAACGAGATCATGAAGCAGATCATCGGTCGGGACCTCATCGGCCGCAAGTGACCCGCCCGAACCCCTCGGTGCCCGCGCCACGCCCCTCGGGCGGCGCGGGCACCGGTGCGTGACGACGGCGTGCGACGACGACGCGTCCCGTCCCGGTGCGGGGTCGGTTCCGCACCGGTGCGTGACGTCGTCGCACACGTACGACCGGGCCCTCGCGCACGCGCGACCGCGGGAACGGACGACGCCCCGGTCGGTTCCGCCCTCTCCTCTTGCCTTGGAGGGGTGCGGAACCGACCGGGGCGTCCTGCACGCGGACCGGCTCAGGGACCGGCTGCGTCCTCGGCGTCCGCCAGCCGGGCGGTGCCGTCCAGGGCCACCCGCACCGGGACGCCGGCCAGCTCCCGTCCGGTCATCTCGGCCAGGTCGTCCGCCTCCTGGCACACCGCCAGGGTCCGTCCGCCCTGCGGGGTGCGCACGCTCAGGAACGCCCGCTCGGGGCGGCCCTCCCGGTCATGGAGCACCGTCCACGCCTCCAGCGCACCGGTGCCCTCCCACTGCACCAGCGCCCGGGTGCGCGGCTCGCGGTCCACCTCCGCCTGCACGTTCTGCGCCCGGAAACCGGCCTGCGGCGGCCGCGTCCCGTACACGCCCATCGCGTGCTTGGTCAGGTAGCCGCCGTTCGCGGTCACCAGTCCCACCGCCCCCGGCGCGTCCCGCAGCCGGGCGGCCATGGTGGCGATGGAGTGGCTGACGTAGTTGTTCCAGGGGCCGCCGGCGAAGGTCAGCCCCCCGGTCACGGTCAGCGGACGGGAGGCGTCGTCCAGCGCCAGCCCCAGTTCCCGGGCCGCGATCTGCACCGCGGAGGGGAAACACGAGTAGACGTCGACCAGATCCACGGAGCCGGCGTCCGTGCCCGCCAGTTCCAGCGCCCGTCGCCCGGAGATCCGGATCGCCGGGGAGCGGTGCAGCTCCCCGCGCGCGCCCAGTTCGAGGGTGTCGTTCGCCTCCGCGCCGGACTGCGGGAAGATCCAGCGGTCGGACGGCACCCCGTGACGGCGGGCGGTCTCCACGGAGCACAGCAGCAGCGCCGCCCCCTGCTCCACCATGTTGTTGGAGTTCATCAGCTTCGGGTAGGGCCAGGCGATCCAGCGGTTGTCCGGCGAGGGCGTCAGGATCTCCTCCGCCGTGTGCGCCCGCCGGATCCAGGCGTGCGGGTTGTCCGCGGCCACCCGGCTGAAGTCCGCCCACAGCCGTGCGCCGACCCGCAGTTGCTCCTCGACGGTGCGGCCCGCGTCGATCCGGTGCGCCTGCTCGAACAGCGGGTACACCCAGGACGGCGGCTCCAGCCCGATCCGCTTCTCGCCCTGGCCCAGCAGCGGACCGGAGCCGCCCAGCAGCGGTGCGGCCGGCACCGTCTCGTCCTGCACGGTCCAGGCGGGGCGCTCGCCCCGGGCCCGCAGCCGCATCCGGGTCCGCCACGTCTCCGCCCCGCCGATCAGCACGACGTCGGCGCGTCCGGCGGCGATGTCCGACGCGGCACCGCTCAGCAGCGCCTGTGGGTTGTTGCCGCCGTCGGCGGTGTACGCGGTGTCCCGGGGGGAGGCACCGACCCGCTCCGCGAGCAGGGCGCCGGGGTCGCGGTAGCGCCAGGACAGCATGCGCACCAGGCGGACGGCGTCCAGCGACTTCAGCAGCGAGGTGCCGCCCGAGTCGCGCTCGGCCTCGCGGGCCGCCGCGGCCAGCAGGTCGACCGGTTCGAGGGCGTCGTCCCGCTGGTTGAGCTGCCCGGTGCCGACCAGGACGGGGGTACGGGGATCGAGGTTCATCCGCGCACCGCCTCCAGGATGCGCCCGCGCGCCTCTGACCGGGGCCAGCCGGCCAGGATCATCGTGGTGACACAGGTGGGACGCCACGCGCGGGCGATCTCCTCGCAGATCTTGTCGACCGGTCCCACCAGTGCCACGTCCTCCACCATCGCCGTCGGTACGGCCTCCACCGCTGCCTCCTTGCGTCCCGCCAGATACAGGTCCTGAATCTCCGCGCACACCTCGCCCCAGCCCATCCGGGCGAAGACCTCGGTGTGGAAGTTGGCGCCCTTGGCGCCCATCCCGCCCGCGTACAACGCGATCATCGGTTTGATCCTCCTCGCCGCGACCTCGACGTCGTCGTGCTCGACGATCGGGCAGACCGCGGCGACCTCGAAGTCCTCCGGTCCGCGCCGGGCACCGGGGCGGGTGAACCCCTCGTGCAACGCGTCCCGGTAGAACGCGTCGCTCCGGGGCGAGAACCACAGCGGGATCCAGCCGTCGGCGATCTCCGCCGCCAGCGCCACGTTCTTGGGACCCTCCGCTCCCAGCAGCACCGGGATGTCGGGCCGCAGCGGGTGGACCGTGGACCGCAGCGGCTTGCCCAGCCCGGTGCCGCCCGGATGCGGCAGCCGGTAGTGGCGGCCCTCGTAGGTCACGGGCTCACGGCGCTCCCAGACGCTGCGCAGGATCTCCACGTACTCCCGGGTGCGCTCCAACGGCCGCGGGTAGGGCTGCCCGTACCAGCCCTCGACGACCTGGGGTCCGGAGGCGCCCAGGCCTAGCACCACCCGGCCCCCGCTGAGGTGGTCCAGGGTCAGTGCCGCCATCGCCGTCGCGGTCGGGGTGCGGGCCGAGATCTGGGCCACCGAGGTGCCCAGCCGGATCCGCGAGGTCCGCGCCCCCCACCAGGCCAGGGGGGTGAAGGCGTCGGAGCCGTAGGCCTCGGCGGTCCAGAAGCTGTCCACGCCCAGCGCCTCGGCCTCGTGCAGGCGCTGCTCGACCTTCGCCGGTGGGCCGGAGCCCCAGTAGCCGGCCTGGAATCCGACCTTCATGCGCGTGCCTCCGCGGTGTGCGGGAGCGACCGGGGGCGGCCGGCGCGCTCCGTGTCGGGTGCGTCCACGCGGGCCTCAGCGGTTGCGGTAGACGGGCGGGCGCTTCTCCAGGAACGCCTCGACCGCCTCCTGGTGGTCCTCGGTCATCGTGCTCAGGATCTGGGTGCGGTTCTCCAGCTGGACGGCCGAACGGAAGCTCGGGTTCTCCAGGTTGGCCCACAGCACGCTCTTGGTCATCCACACCCCGAACGGGCTGTTCTCGGCGATCGCCGACGCCCGGTCCAGCGCCGCCTCCAGCAGTTCCTCGTCCGGGACCACGGTCGACACCAGGCCGATGCGCTCGGCCTCGGCGGCGTCCAGGGTGCCGCCGGTGAGCAGCAGTTCGGAGGCGCGCGAGAAGCCGATCAGACGCGGCAGCAGCCAGCTGACCCCGATGTCGCCGCCGCCCAGGCCGCGCTTGATGAACGAGGCGTGGAAGGCGGCCGAGGAGGCCATCACCCGGATGTCGCAGAACAGGGACAGGGCCATGCCGCCTCCGGCCGCGGCCCCGTTGACGGCGGCGATGATCGGCGCGCGCACCCGGCGGAAGGCCTCGCCCAGGTCGACGATGTGCTCCTGCACCCGCAGACCGGCCTGCGGGCGTCCCTCGTCCGGCACCGCGCCGGGCGCGTCGCCGTAGCCGCGGAAGTCGAAGCCGGCGCAGAATGCCCGGCCCGCCCCGGTGAGCACCACGGCCCGCACCCGCGAGTCGTCCCGGACACGGTCGAGCACCTCGTGCAGCCCCTGGATGAGCTCGGAGGTCATGGCGTTGAGTTTGTCCGGCCGGTTCAGCCGCACGAGCAGGATGCCCGGACGGGGCTCCTCCGTCTCGATCACTGTGCTGGTCATCGGTGCTCCTTGGTCCCGTCACGATGAGATCGGCCCGGCCCGCCGAGGCTGCCGCGGTCGTCGGCACGGCGGCAGGAAGGGTCGTCGAATTAACCTAATAGCATAAGATTCAACAGGCAAGGGTTGCGCTGGTGTCACGGTTCAGTGCATGCGCTTGTCGTGGATAACCAGAAGGCTTTAGGTTGGTGTGGGAGAGTGGGCCGCCGAGGACCACCGGGCCCGCCGGGCCCGCGCGGACTCCGTGCCGCACGCACCCCCCGCACGCACCCGGGCCCCGGACCCGCCGACGACCACCCCGGACCGGACCGGCGCCGCCCCGTGGGCGCGGGCCCGCCGGTTCGGACCCGCACCGCGCCCGGCCCGGCCGCGGGGGCCCGACGGCCCCCGCGCGACCGCCCGACATCGAGGACCCGCCCCACCGCACGACGGAGGAAGGCCGACACCCGTGAAACTCTCCGAGGCACCCACCGCCGGACCGATCACCCCGGACCCCGACGGCCCTGACCGCCCCTACTGGGACGGACTGCGCCGGGGCGAACTGCGCATCCCCCGCTGCCGGGACTGCGGCCGCCACGTCTGGGCCCCGCAACGCATCTGCCCCGGCTGCCGAGGCGCCGCGTTCGACTGGCCGGTCGTCGCCCCGACCGCCACCGTCTTCTCCTGGACCCGCACCTGGCACCCCTTCCTGCCCGAACTCGCCGACCACGTCCCCTACACCGTGGTCCTGGCCCGACTCGACGAGGTCCCCTCGGTACGCCTGCTGGGCATGCTCGTCGACGACGAGAGCACCCTGCGGATCGGAGCCGCCCTGCACGGCGTGATCCAGCCCGCGGGCCCGCTCACCCATGACACCCCCGTCCTGCGCTGGAGGCTCTCGGCATGACGTTCCCACTGCGCGGCGCGACGGCCGTGGTCGGCATCGGGGAGACCCCGTACCACAAGCGCGGCAAGGCGCCGCTGGACGAGGACGGCCTGCGGTTGCAGGCCATCGTCGAGGCCTGCGAGGACGCGGGCGTGGACCCGGCCGACGTCGACGGCTTCTCCACCTACGGCCACGACGCCGACGCCACCGCGCTCGCCCCCGCACTCGGCACCCGCCGCCTGCGCTGGGCCTCCCAGGTGGCCGGCGGCGGAGGCGGCGGCCTGGGCGCCGCGCTCCTCCAGGGCGCCACCGCCCTGGCCATGGGACAGGCCCGGTACGTGATCGTCTACCGTGCCCTGGCCCAGCAGCAGAGCGGACGACTGTCCGCCGCCGTCTCCAGCTACTTCTTCGACGAGCACTACCGCGCGCACGGACTGGTCTCGCCCGCCCAGGTCTGCGCCCTGCGCACCCAGCGCATGATCGAGCACGACGGCGTCCCGGCCGAGGCGCTGCGGGCGTTCGCCCAGGCCTGCTACGTCCACGCCGGGCGCAACCCGCTGGCCGCCGGACGGGACGTACGGCTGACCGACGAGACCTACCTGTCCTCGCGCATGATCTCCGAGCCGCTGCGGCTGTTCGACTCCTCCCGGGAGAACGACGGCGCCGGGGCCGTGCTGCTCACCACCGCCGAACGCGCCCGGGACCTGCGGCAGACCCCCGCCTACGTCCTGTCCGGGGCCCAGGGCGCGGGGGAGGACTGGGGCGAGCTGCACGAGAACGACCGTGACTACTCCTCGGCCGGCCTCGCCCCGCTGGCCGACGAGCTCTGGGCGGACGCGGGCATCCGCCCCGAACAGGTCGACGTCGCCCAGATCTACGAGAACTTCACCGGCCCCGCCGTCGCCGTCATGCTCGACCTGGGACTGGTGACCAGGGAGAACATCGGGGAGCTGCTCACCGTCGAGAACCTCACCGCCCCCGGCGGCCGCCTCCCGGTCAACACCGCCGGCGGCAACATCGCGGGCGGGTTCGTGCACGGCATCGGTCTGGCAGCCGAGGCCGTCCGGCAACTGCGCGGCACCTCCTCCAACCAGGTCCCCGGGGCCCGCATCTCGCTGCTCACCGGCGGCCCCGCGGCCCCCCTGGTCAGCGCCGTGGTGCTGGGCGGCGAGGACACCCTCTGATTCGTGGGGGCGGAGGTCACCGGGCGCGCCCGACCGTCAGGGTCGGGCGCGCCCGGTGGCGTTCACGCGGGGTGATCCGGTCGGACGGGGTCGCGGGACCACTCCAGCCGGTCCGTCGTGGTGCCGCCCGTGCGGGTGGGACGCGGTTCGGTGTGCAGCACGAGCCGCGGACCTTCCCACGAGATCCGCCGGGTCAGGACGTCACCGACGTGTTCGACGTACAGCGACATCTCCACGTGGTGCAGGACCAGGTCGCCGCGGAGCGTGTACCGGCCCGCGTAGCCGACGAAGCCCAGGGCGGCCGCGCCCCGCTGCTCGTCGGTGGCCCGGGTGAAGGAGAGGCCGTCGGGCCAGGGACGGTCGCGACGCATCAGCAGCGCGCTCATCCGCCCGTCGGGCCGGTACTCCAGCCGTCCCAGCGGCCCCGGCCCCAGCGGGTGCCCGACGACCTGTCCGTCGACCAGCCGGGTGTGGTCGACCAGGTTCCAGCCGCCGAGCAGCGAGGCGGCGAGGCCCTGGGCGGTGTGCTCGTCGGGGGCGTTCTCCTCGGGAGCCGGTGCCGAGGGGGAGGGGACGCGGGTGTCGGGCGGCGTCCGCCCGTCGGGGGTGTGTGCGGCAGGTGGCATGACGGTCCGATCGTTCGGCGGGTCTTCAAAGTTGAGCGGTGCGGAGGTGTCCGCGGGCTCGGCGGGTGGTGACGCAGTGTGTCCGTAGTCGTTG
>NZ_JAESIF010000229.1:0-1475 GCF_016757295.1 Streptomyces sp. M2CJ-2
GCGACCGCACCCGCGCCCGCACCACCGACGCACCCGTCGCCCGGAGCACCACACCACCCCACACGAACGGCAGCCAGACCTCGCCGTCCTCACGGGTGTCGTCGCCCACGAACTCCGTCGCGTGCAGGACCGCGTCGAGCAGGGCGGGGTGGACGCCGAAGGCAGCGGCCTGGTCGCGGGAGGCGGAGGGCAGCTCCACCTCGACGCACAGGTCGCCGCCGGCGCGCCAGGCGGACTTCAGGCCCTGGAACAGCGGACCGTAGGCATACCCCTCCGCCGCCAGACCCTCGTAGAAGCCCTCCAGCTCCACGCGTTCGGCACCCGCCGGCGGCCACACGCCGTCGGCCCGGTCCGTCCGGGCCGGAGCCGGCTCGGGGACGAGGGTGCCGCTGGTGTGCAGCGTCCACGGCAGGTCGCCGGGGGTGTCGTCGGAGGCGTCGTCGGGGCGGGAGTAGAACTCGACGGTCCTGCGGCCCTGCTCGTCGGGCGCCGAGACGACGGCCTGGAGGGCGACGCCGCCGCTCTCGGGCACCACCAGCGGCGCCTGGTGCATGAGTTCGCCGACGCCGGCGCAGCCGACCAGCGCGGCGGCGTGCACGGCCATGTCCACGAACGACGTGCCCGGCAGCATGACCACGCCGCTGACGGTGTGCTCGGCCAGCCAGGGCTGGGTGGTCAGCGACAGCCGGCCGGTCAGCACCGTGCCGTTGTCGGTGCCGCCGAGGTCGACGACCGCCGTCAGCAGCGGGTGGGTCGACCGCTGCTGACCGAATCCGGCGGCGTCACCGGTCACGGTGGTGGCGTTCAGCCAGTAGGTCTTGCGCTGGAAGGGATACGTCGGCAAGTCGACACGGCGTGCGCCGCGGCCCGCGAACAACGCCGGCCAGTCGACCGCCGCGCCCCGGGTGTACGCCGTCGCCACCGCGCCCAGCAGCTCCGCCTCCTCACCGCGCTCACGCCGCAGCGCCGAAGCGAACACCACCCCGTCCTCGCCACCGAAGTCATCGGCCCCCTCGGCCGCCAGGCACTCCCGCGCCAGCGCCGACAGCACCGCGTCCGGACCCAGCTCCAGAGCGGTCCGCACCCCCATGTCCGCCAGGGTGCGCACCCCGTCGGCGAACCGCACCGCCTCCCGGACCTGGCGCACCCAGTACTCCGGCGAGCACAGCTCCTCCACCGACGCCACCGCGCCCGACACACCGGACACCACCGACACCCGCGGCGCCGCGTACTCGACGCTTTCCAGTACCTCGCGGTACCGGTCGAGCATCGGCTCCATCAGCGGCGAGTGGAAGGCGTGGCTCACGCGCAGGCCACGGGTGCGTACGCCGCGCTCCACCAGGCGGGAGACGATGTCGGCCACGGCCTCGCGTTCGCCCGAGACCACGACCGACGAGGGGCCGTTGACGGCGGCGATGTCCACGCCCGGGCCCAGGAGGGGGCGGACGTCCGCCTCGGCGGCGGTGACCGCCACC
>NZ_JAESIF010000230.1:0-1444 GCF_016757295.1 Streptomyces sp. M2CJ-2
TAGGGCTTTGTTAGGTCCTGTGGTGGGGTTCGGGGGCAGGTGCGGGTTGGCCGCATATCGAGCAGGCGCCGGTCCAGGTGGCCAGCAGGGCCTGAAGTTCACGGAGGATCGCGTACAGAGTCAGGCCGGCGCAGGGACTTTTGGGTCGAGCCTCAGCAGGGTGCAGAAGGCCTGGGCGAGGGAGGCGAGGGTGACATGCCGGTGCCAGCCGGGATAGTTGCGGCCCTCGAAGTGGTCCAGGCCCAGGCCGTCCTTGAGCTCGCGGTAGTCGTGCTCGACTCTCCAGCGGATCTTGGCGGTGCGGACCAGGTCGCGCAGCGGGGTGTCGGCGGGCAGCGTCGAGAGCCAGTAGTCGGTGGGCTCCGCGGCGCCAGGCGGCCACTCGGCCAGCAGCCAGCACTCGGGCAGCGAGCCGTCGGCGGCTCGGCGGATGGTGCGGTTGGCCGGGCGGACCCGCAGCGCCAGGAAGCGCGAGCGCATCGCGGCGCGGGGGTTGCCCCTGGTGGCCTTGCTGCCCTGGCGCCAGGTCACGGCCCGTGCCGTCGATCGCCCTGCATCCAGGGCGAGTTGACGCAGAGTGGTGTGCGGCTGCGGGTAGGCGGGGACGGGCGGGCGCCCTCGGCCTGCGTAGGGCGGGCGCTGGGGGACCGCGTCGCCCGGGTAAGCGGTGGTGGTGCCCTTGACCGCGACGGCGTAGGCCAGACCGCGTTCGGTCAGCCCTTCGCGGAAGCCGGTGGCCTCCCCGTAGCCGGCGTCGGCGACCACCGGCAGATCGGGCAGTTCCCAGTCCTGGCGGGCCTCGTCGAGCATGTCCAGGGCCAGGCGCCACTTCTCCCGGTGCCGCTCGGCCTCGGGGACGCCCGCCCTGGCGCGCCGGCGGCGGATCGCCTCGGCCAGCAGCTTGTCGTCGCCGACCGTGGCATCGTCCCAGCTGTCGGGCATAAACAGGCGCCAGTCGACGGCCGCCGAGGCACGGTCGGACACCAGGTTCACACTGACGCCGATCTGGCAGTTGCCCCGCTTGCCCAGCGCGCCGCAGTACATCCGCGCCACCCCCGGGGAGTCATAGCCGTCCTTGGGAAAGCCCACGTCATCGATGGCGTACGCCTCCGGCGAGATGTGGGCGGCGGCCCAACGGGCCATCCGTTCCCGGACCGTGGTCCAGTCCCAGGTCGAGGAGGAGACGAACTGCTGGAGCTGCTGGTGGTCCACGCCCAGGCGCTCGGCCATCGGCTGCATCGACTTGCGCTTGCCGTCCAGCATCAGCCCGCGCAGGTACAGCTCGCCCTTGGCCCGCTGATCCCGACGGGCCAGCGAGCCCAGCATCTGGGCCGCGAACGCCTCCAGGCGCGGGCGGACCGCCTCCATCTCCTCCGGTGTCACACCCGAAAGAAGATCACACCCTATCCGACAAGGATCAGCCGGGGCACCTAACAAAGCCCTA
>NZ_JAESIF010000231.1:0-1411 GCF_016757295.1 Streptomyces sp. M2CJ-2
CCGTCGGGGCGGGTGCGCAGTGCCTGCCGGTCGACCCGCACCGGCATCACGACCGGCACCCCGGACGCCAGGGCCGCGTCGAACGCGGCCAGGTTCTCCGCCGGCGACAGACCCGGCAGACCGCCTCGCGCGATCCGCTCCCGGTCCGCCGCCGACAGCCGCTCCCCCATCCCGCCGACCCCGGACCACAGACCCCACTGCACCGACAGACCCGGCAGCCCCGCACCCACACGGAACTCCGCCAACGCGTCCAGGAACACATTGCCCGCCGCATAGTTCGCCTGACCGACGGCATCCACCACCGCCGCCCCCGACGAGCACAGCACGAAGAACTCCAGGTCCATGCCGGCGGTCAGCTCGTGCAGATACCAGGCCGCGTCGGCCTTCGACCGCAGCACACCCGACACCCGCTCCCGGGTCAGCGCCCCGAACAGACCGTCGTCCAGCACACCCGCCGCGTGCACCACCCCCCGCAACACACCCGCGGCCTCCACCACACGGCCCAGCGCGGCCCGGTCGGACACGTCACAGGCCACCGCCTCGACCACCGCACCCAGCGCCTCCAGCTCCTGCCGCAGCTCCGGCTCCACCCGGCCCGAACGCGACACCAGCAGCAGCGACGCCACCGCGTGCTCCACCACCAGATGACGGGCCAGAGCCCCGCCCACACCACCCGAACCACCCGTCACCAGCACCGTCCCACCCGCACGGGCGGGCCGCGCGCCGGCGGCCTCCGCCCCCGCGGCGACGGGCTTGAGACGGACCAGGCGGGGCACCTCGACCAGACCGTCCCGCACCCGCACCTCCGGCTCCCCCAGCCCGGCCAGGGACGCCACCACCTCGGCCGACGCCTCACCGCGGACCAGCACCACCCGGCCCGGCACCTCCGCCTGCACCGACCGCACCAGCCCGCACACCGGCGCCACCACCAGACCGGCCTCACCCGCCGGCTCCGGCACCACCACCACCAGCGTGCTCTCCGTCAGCCGCTCATCGGCCAGCCAGCCCTGCACCGCCTCCAGCACACCACCGGCCACCTCATGCACATCCGGCACCACACCATGCGCCGCCTCGGCCGGCACCCGCAACACACCGACCGCGGGCACCTCCCCGGGCAGCCCGCCGAGGCCGAACTCCACGACCGAACCCACGACCGAACCCGCGGCAGCGCCCGCGCTCACCCCCGCACCGCGCCACTCCACACCGTGCAGCAGACCGGCACCGCCACCCACCGACAGCCGGCCGGCATCCACCGGCCGGCTCCGGAACGACTCGACCGTCAGCACCGGCACCCCGGCCGTGTCCCACACCTCCAACGCCACACCGCCCGCACCCAGCGACCGCACCCGCGCCCGCACCACCGACGCACCCGTCGCCCGGAGCACCACACCACCCCACACGAACGGCAGCC
>NZ_JAESIF010000232.1:0-1342 GCF_016757295.1 Streptomyces sp. M2CJ-2
CACTGTCATCCGCACCGACCGCGTGGCCGCCGCCGGCCCCAACAAGGCCGACCTGTGGTGGTCCGGCAAACACAACTGAGCTTGGCTTCTCGGGGTGACATCGATCTCTACGGCGGTGCGAGGGCCAGTCCGGTCTCGGCGATGAACCCGTCGAGGAGCTCGGGCCGGTACTGCATCTTCTTCAACCGGGTCCGGGCGAGGGCCGCGAGCTCGCCGGTGGTGCATGCTGCCAGGTTGCCCAGACTCCCCTTCAGGTTCGACCACACGCCCTCATCCGGATTCAACTCCGGGCTGTACGGCGGGAAGTGGAAAACAGTCAACCAGGAGCGCTTGCTGAGCAGGTCGCGCATCGCACGGTCGGTGTGCTGCGTGGAGTTGTCCCACAGCAGCACGATTTCCGCACCGAGCTCGGCGTGCGCCGCATCCAGGAGCGCCGCGAGGTCCGGCTCCTTGAAGCCCTTCTTCTCCTTCTTCCGCCCGGCGTGCTGGACCAGCATCCGGTAGATCAGCCGAGTGCGGGCGCCGGGCCTGGTGCACAGCATCGAGGCCAGGGAGACCCGTCCGGAACCCTTGCCGCTGACCCTGACCACCGGCGGACGGCCGCGCCGGGACCAGGTACGCGCCTTGGGCGGCCTGATGCTCTGCCCGGCCTCGTCCTCGAAGCACAGCCAGGCATCCCGGTTCCTCACGGTTTTCCCACGCGGGGCCAGACCTCTTTGACCCAGGTCGCCACGGCCTGCTCATCGTGTTCGGCGGCCCGGTGCACGGGGGTCTGCACGGTCCAGCCCATCTGGTGCAGGATGCGCGAGACATGCTTGAGGCTGAACCGGACGTGGAACTGGCGGGCGATCACGGTCGCCACGCGGGCCAGGGTCCAGCGCTGGTCCTCACTCCAGCCGTGAGCGGCGGGACCACGCTCCAGCTCCGCTTCCAGCCAGGCCCGCCACTGCGGTCGCATCCGGCTGGGGAAGCCGCTGGGCCCCTTGGAGGCAAGGCTGTCCTGTCCTTCCTCGCGCCAGCGTGCGTGCCAGGCGTAGGCCGACTTCCGGGAGACCCGCAGCCGCTTGGCCACCTCGGGCGGCGGGACGCCCCGGGCGAACATCTCGGCGGCCTCGAACCGCACCCGCTCCCGCTGAGCGCGTTGCTTCGCGGTCAGACCGCCGCCATCGGGATAGCGCATGCCGCTGGAATACACCCATCTGCACTATTTGTCACCCCGAGAAGCCAACCTCAGAAGCACCACGGAGGGAACGTGCAGGTCATCGCCGCCCCGGACGGCTGGCCCATCTGGGTCTCCCCGGTCCGGCCGGGCCGCGAGCACGACACCACCTGCGCCCGCACC
>NZ_JAESIF010000233.1:0-1339 GCF_016757295.1 Streptomyces sp. M2CJ-2
ACAGGCCGTATCGCGCTGACCTGCGACAACGACGCCCCGGACCCATTCATGTGCCCATCAACTGATGAACTCGGGAAGTAGCGCGCCGCTGTTTTGCCCAGCGCCCCGCCGGGCAGGTCGTAGTGCAGGGTCACCCGGATCTCCGTGCCCCGGTCGCCGGGAGCGGGCACCAGGCGGACCTCGCCGGAGTTGCCGATGTCGGCACCGTCTGCCGACTGCCAGGCGATCAGCCGACCGGGGACGTCCTCGGTGGTCTCGGCGTCCCACTCGACCGTCCTGCCGAACGGCGCGCTCGCCCGCCAGTGGGTGGTGCGCGGGCCGGTGGCGCGCACCTCGTCCAGGTGCGCCATGAAGTCCGGAAGTCGCTCCAGGTCGCTCCAGAGGCTGTAGACCTCGTCCGGGGGCCGGGTGACGGTGGTGGCCGCAGTCAGTTCCATGGGGGTGCTCCTACGGGTGCGAGTCACGGCCGCGTAGACGTCCGTGGCCGTGATGGCGGTGACCGCGGCGGTTGCGGCGACGGTGCGGCCGAGGCCGCGGCCGTTGTGGTTCTTCAGGGCCCGGGCCAGCGCCGCCAGGTCCATGAGGTCGCCGCCGACGCGGCCCCAGAGCCAGGCCGGATGGGGCCGCCCCAGCAGCCCGGTCGCCGCCGCCAGCTCGCGCACTCCGACGGCGGTCGTGGCCGAGCGGTGCCGGGAGGTGTCGCCCACACCCAGTGCCCGGGCGAAGCCTGCCGGGGCGACGACCTGGGGCACGCCCAGGAGCGCACTGCCCCAGCCGAGGCCACGTACGAGCGGATCGTGCCGTAGGCGGGAGGTGGAGCGGGTGTCTGTCTTCATGGGTGCTCCCCACGTGCGGTGAGGTGAAGGGAAGGGGGCCACTTGAGTGAGAAGGTGAAGTGCGCATGTCGGACAAAGCCGGAGTTCCCGCGTGGCCCGCATTGAATCCTCAACTCCCGTCCCCGAACCGGCGCAGCCGTCCGGTCGCAGCGTGGACGTGACGCGCGCCATGGGCTTGACGGGTGTTATCACCGGCAGATCCATGGCTTTGACTTCAGGAGCGGGTTCAGATCCGGCCTGTCGAGTACGCGTCCGTCAAGCTGGGCGGGGGAGGGGTTCGCCGTCCGTCCTACCGGGCCGGACGTGGGCGATCGCCGCCCGTCGGCCCCGGCCGAAGCCGGGGCCGATCGCCACTCGTCGGCCGGACCGGTCCGGGGGAAACAGGCCGGACGGCGGCCCTCGGGTCCCTTACTGTTTGTGGCCGTTACCGATCCTGCTGGTTAATTCCGTGCCGTCCGGTGTGACGGCTCGTTGGCCAGGGTGGCGACCGTTTTGCCGTTCCG
>NZ_JAESIF010000234.1:0-1317 GCF_016757295.1 Streptomyces sp. M2CJ-2
TGAAGTTCCACCCTCAGCCTGGACAGCCTGATACTGGGACGACAGGTTCCGGAGGAAGCAGATCCAGGTAGTGAGCAAGAAGAGCAATACGAGCAAGCGGTACACGGCCGAGTTCAAGCGGGACGCGGTCGGGCTGGTCCGCTCCTCCGGGCGGACGGTGACGGAGGTGGCCCGTGAGCTCGGGGTGAGCTCCGAAGGGCTGCGGGGCTGGGTGAAGCAGGCAGCGATCGACCGGGGTGAGGGACCGGCCGGAGCGCTGACCACCGCGGAGCGTGAGGAACTGGTCCGGCTGCGGCGGAAGGTCCGCGAGCAGGAACAGACGATCGAGGTGCTGGGAAAAGCGACCGCCTTCTTCGCTCAGCAGAAGACGAAGTAGCCGCGCGCTACGCGTTCGTCGATGCGGAGAAGGCATCCGAGACCAACCCCGGCGGCTGGCCGGTGGCGTTCTTGTGCCGGGTGCTGAAGGTCACACGTTCGGCCTACTACGCCTACCTCTCCGCGAAGCCCGCCGTGGAGGTGAGACGGGCGGAGGAGGACGAGCTCGCCGGGGAGATCCGGGAGATCCACGCCGGCTCCCGGGGTGCCTACGGAGCCCCGCGGGTCACGGCCGCCCTGCGCCGGAAGGGCAGGCGGATCAACCGGAAGAAGGTCGAGCGGATCATGCGCGAGCGCGACATCCATGGGATCACCCGCCGCAAGCGCCGCGGTCTGACCAAGGCCGATACCAAGGCGGCCCCGTCGCCGGACCTGGTCGGCCGCGACTTCGCCGCGGCCGAGCCCGGCACGAAACTGGTCTCCGACATCACCTATCTCCCGACGCTCGCCGGCTGGTGGTACCTCGCGACGGTCATCGATCTGGCGACGCGCGAAGTGATCGGGTATGCGATGGCCGACCACCATCGCGCCGAGCTCGTCGTCAACGCGCTGCAGATGGCCGCCGGCCGCGGTGCCCTGAAGGAGAACTGCATCGCGCACTCGGACCGCGGATCGGAGTACACCTCGCGTGAATACCGCAAGCTGGTAGGGGAGTTGAGCCTGAGGCAGAGCATGGGTCGAACCGGGTCATGTTACGATAACGCCGCCGCCGAAAGCTTTTTCGGTCTACTGAAGGCGGAGATCGGGACCACCGTCTGGGAGTCCCACGAGGCCGCCCGCGCGGACGTCTTCCGCTTCATCGAGGTCGAGTACAACCGCACCCGCCTGCGCAAGCATCCGGAGTACGGCTACGTCACCCCGATCGAGACCAGGGTCCTCGCGATCCAAGATCTCACCCCTGCAGCGTAAACACCCGCTGTCCATGATCAGGGTGGAACTTCA
>NZ_JAESIF010000235.1:0-1246 GCF_016757295.1 Streptomyces sp. M2CJ-2
GTCGACCTGATCTTCTTCGACACCACCAGCACCTACTTCGAACGCGACGGCGAGGACGACGAGGCGGGCGATGCGGCGCTTCGCCGGTTCGGGCACTCCAAGGACCACCGGCGGGACCTGCCGCAGATCATCATCGGGCTCGCCGTCACCCGCGAGGGCATCCCCGTGCGCTGCTGGGTCTGGCCCGGCAACACCTCCGACACCACCGTCATCGAGCAGGTCAAGGACGACCTGCGGTCCTGGCGGCTGGGCCGGGTGGTCACTGTCGCCGACTCCGGCTTCTCCTCCGAGGCCAACCTGGCCTACCTCACCCGCGCCGGCGGCCACTACATCACCGGCGTCAAGATGCGCGAGACATCCAAGAAGGCCGCCCAGGCGCTGGCCCGCCAGGGCCGCTACCAGGACGTGCGCGACAACCTGCGGGTCAAGGAGGTCCGCCTGGACGACGACCCCGGACGGCGCTGGATCATCTGCCACAACCCGGTCGAAGCCGCCCGCGACGCCGCCCGCCGGGAAGATCAACTCGCCGCAATCACCGACGAGTTGGAAAGGATCGCCCAGGCTCGGGCCGCCGACGCGAAGAAGGCGCGGGACAAGGCGGCCAAGGCCGGCAAGCGCGCCGTGAAGCCGAACGACGCCGTCCACCGCAAGGCCGAGTGCGCCCTGCGCGACCACCCCACCCTGGGCCGGTGGCTCAAGCAGCACCCCACGACCGGGCGGCTGTCCATCGACCGGGCCAAGATCGCCGCCGAGGCCCGCCTCGATGGCAAGTACCTGCTGGCCACCTCCGACCCGGACATGTCCGCCGAGGACGTCGCGCTCGGCTACAAGAACCTTCTGGAAGCGGAGCGATCCTTCCGCACGATGAAGTCCACGCTCTACCTGCGGCCGGTCTACCACCGCCTGGACGACCGGATACGCGCCCACGTGTTGCTGTGCTGGCTCGCCCTGCTGCTGATCCGCGTCGCGGAACGCCGCACCAACGCCACCTGGCGCACCATCAGGAACGAACTCGGCCGCATCCACCAGGTCACCCTCGCAGGCCCCGCCGGACGCCTGCAGCAGACCACCCGCATCACCGACACCCAGGCCAAACTCTTCAAGGACTGCGGCGTGCCGATGCCACCAAAGATGAGCAGCCTGCAACCCACCGAATAGCCCCTGACCTGGGGAAACAGCCGCCGGAGCCGTGGACACACGCCCCCGGCGGCTCCTCATGCCATTCTCGCAGGCCAGCCCGCGAATC
>NZ_JAESIF010000236.1:0-1241 GCF_016757295.1 Streptomyces sp. M2CJ-2
CCACTCACGCGCGTGAGCGAGGGAAGCGAAGCGGTCCGGATAGTCCGGCTGGTACTTCGTGGTGCGGAACTGGCTCTCGCTGAACGGGTTGTCGTTGCTGACCCGGGGCCGGGAATGGCTCCGGGTCACGCCGAGGTCGAGGAGAAGCTGGGAGACCTGCTTGGAGGTCATCGAGGTGCCCCGGTCGGCGTGCACGGTGTGCGGCACAACCTGGTTGCGCTCGATCGCCTCACGGATCAACTCCTCGGCCCGCACGGCGGATTCGGCGGTCTCGACGGTGTGGCCGACCACGTAGCGGGAGTAGATGTCGAGGATGACGTAGCCGTGGTACCACATCCCCTTCGCCGGACCCGCCAGGCGCGTGATGTCCCAGCTCCACACCTGCGAGGGCCCGTCGGCCACCAGTTCCGGAACCGTGCGAGACGGGTGGGTGGCCTGCCGCCGGCGTTCACCGTCCTGCCCGGCCTCCTTCAGGACCCGGTACATGGTGCGCTCGGAACAGTGGTAGCGGCCCTCGTCCAGCTCACGGGCGTAGATCTGCGCGGGCGGCAGGTCCACGTACTCGGGCCGGTTCATCAACTCCAGCACCGCCTCCCGCTCGGCCACCGACAACGCGTTGACCGGCGTCGGACGCGGTGCCTTCGGCCTGGGCGGGGCCGGGTTCAGCCGCCGGTGGTGGGTGGCCCGGGAGCGTCCGGTCACACGGCACGCCGCCACGATGCCCACGTGCGGTGTGAGCTGTTCGACCAGGGCGTGGAGATGGTGTTCGAGGACGTCGTTCAGTCCGCGCTGTCGGAGACCGATTCCAACAGCGCGACAGCTTTTCCCAGCACCTCCACCGCGGCCCGGTTCTTGGCCAGCTCCTTCTCCAGCCGCTCCACCTGCCTGCGCAGCTTGTCGTTCTCGGCCTCGGCGGGGTGCTTCTTCGGCCGGGCCGGGCTGGTGCGGTGGTCGGTCAGCCTCTCCAGCGCGCCGGCGTCCCGGGCCTGGCGCCACTCGATGATGTGGGAGTGGTACAGCCGCTCCCGGCGCAGGATCGCGCCCTTGTCCCCGGTGGGGGCCGCGTCGTACTCGGCGACGATCCGCAGCTTGTACTCAGGCGAGAAACGGCGCCGCTTCGGCCGCGGCGCGGGGTCTTGCTCGGAGGGCTTGGTGCTGGTCATGCGGGTGATGCTCCTGTCGTGCCCGCCCACAATATCTGATCATTTCGGGACGTCTCACCCGACGATGTCAGAGAGGGC
>NZ_JAESIF010000237.1:0-1239 GCF_016757295.1 Streptomyces sp. M2CJ-2
TGGACGAAGACCGCTGATGAGATCTTCGAACGCCTCGCCGGATATCTGAACCGAATCAAAGACTCGACACACTAGGGCCTGTGTGATGTTGTGATCAATTTTGCCGATCCGGGTCCGTCTGGAGGGCGGATCCGGTAGGAAGACGGTCGTGACGCGCAGGCAACTCACCGATGAGCAGTGGAAGTTGATCGAGCCGTTCCTGCCGATAGGCGAGTACGGCCCGTACCCCGGGCGGCTGCGGGAGCAGTTCGAGGGGGTGATCTGGCGGTTCAGGACCGGCGCGCAGTGGCGTGAGATGCCGGGCGAGTTCGGGCCCTGGCCGACCGTCTACGGGCGCTTCCGGGTCTGGCGGAACGCCGGTGTCTTCACCGCCCTGCTGGAGGGCCTGATCGCCGAGGCCGCCCGCCGGGGCAGGACGGACCTGTCCCTGGTCGGCGTGGATTCCACGACCGTCCGCGCGCACCACGACGCCGCCGGGATGCTCGTCGGCGAGGACGTCATGGAGGCGCTCGAGGAAGCCGCCGCCGAGCAGGAACAGGCCCGGCAAAAGGGGGCGCCGAGACGGAACACAACGGACGGGACGGCAAAAACGAGCCCGAGCGGACCGAACGCCGGCGCGTCCGCCGCCGACGCAGGCTCCGCCTGAGGGAAGCCCTGCGTGGCAGGTCCCGCGGCGGGCTGACCAGCAAGATTCACCTCGCCGCCGACCGCAGGCGCCGGCCGCTGGCGTTCATTCTGACCGCCGGGCAGGCCGCGGACAGCCCCCAGTTCATCCCCGTGCTGCAGAAGATCCGGGTCCGCCTGCCGACCGGCCGGCCCCGCACCCGGCCCGGCGCGGTCGCCGCGGACAGGGCCTACTCGTCCCGCGCCAACCGCGCCCACCTGCGCAAACGCCGCATCAAGGCGGTCATCCCGGAGAAGAAGGACCAGGCCGCCCACCGCAAGAAGAGGGGCAGCCGGGGCGGCCGTCCCGTCGCTTTCGACGCCGGTCCTTACCGTGACCGCAACACCGTCGAGCGCCTGATCAATCGGCTGAAGGACTGGCGTGGCATCGCCACCCGCTTCGACAAGACACCCGAGAGCTACCTCGCCGGTCTCGAACTCCGCGCCTCGATGATCTGGCTCGAGGATCTCCTGCGAGCAGCCGATTGATCACGACATCACACAGGCCCTAGGGCCTGTTCGGGATCGTGATCATGTGGCGGGGGCAAGGCTGCGCAGCCAGATGATGGCGCCGCG
>NZ_JAESIF010000238.1:0-1224 GCF_016757295.1 Streptomyces sp. M2CJ-2
GCCCCCGGCGGGCGGAGGCGGCAAAGGCGCGAGCGGCGGCTCGGGGCCGCCCGGGCGGGGCCGGCAGCCGCGGTGGCGGTCCGTACCCGCTCTGGTCGCGCTCGCCGCGGCCGTGGCGGTGGCCGTGCTCCTCGCCGTGGTGCTCACCCGCTCCGACGGCGGCTCCGAGGCGGGCGGCGGCGAAATCTTCCTGCAGGCCGCGAACGCCGAGGGTCCCGACCCGTTCACCGAGTCGACGGCCGAGGACGGTTCCGCCCCGCCCGACACCCCGCCTCCCAAGACCTCGGCCCCGTCCACCGGGCCGTCGTCCCCGGCCAACGCGGTGGAGGCGGTGAGCGGTGGGGAACCCGGCCTGTACGGCGGCACCCGCAACGTCTCCAGTTGCGACGTGGAGCAGCAGATCACGTTCCTGCGGGAGGTGCCCGCGAAGAGCGAGGCGTTCGCCTCGGTGGCCGACGTCGAACCCTCCGAGGTGCCCTCCTACCTGCGCTCGCTGACCCCGCTGCGGCTCCGGCTGGACACCAGGGTCACCAACCACGGATACCGCGACGGCGCCGCCACGGACTACCAGGCCGTCCTCCAGGCGGGCACGGCCGTACTGGTCGACGACCGCGGTGTCCCCAGGGTCCGCTGCGCCTGCGGCAACCCGCTGACCGAGCCGGTCGAACAGGCCGCCCCCCGGTACACCGGCGATCCCTGGCCGGGCTACCGCGCCTCGAACGTCGTCGTGGTCGAACCGGCGCCGCGGCCGATCGAGAAGTTCGTGGTCCACGACTCCGACAGCGGCGGCTGGTTCGAGCGGCACCAGGGAGACCCGGGCGGCAAGGACCGTGCCACGAAACCGCCGGACGGGCGGAGCCCGTCGCCGGGTGGCACCACCCCCTCGACGCCGTCGCCGGCCAGGCCCCCGTCGGCCGAACCGTCCACCCCCGAGTCCGAGGCGCCGACCAGCGAGCCCTCCACCGGCGAATCTCCCACCAGCGAGCCGGGGAGCGGCGAATCACCGACCGGCGAACCACCGTCGTCCGAACCCCCGGCGCCGCCTTCCGCCGAGTCCGGCACCACGAACGACGCCCCGAACGGCACGATGAACGACTCCCCGGGCACCACCGCCGCCGCCGTCGCGAGCGGCGTCGCCCAGCCGGTCGCTTAGGGCCTGTTCGGGGTCGTGATCTCGGTTCCGATGCCCGCATCCGGCGAGGGCGGCCGAGCTGGTAGAACACC
>NZ_JAESIF010000024.1:0-99471 GCF_016757295.1 Streptomyces sp. M2CJ-2
GAGGTTCGGTGGGGGTCTCGCGGTGGGTGATTGTCCGGATCCCCACCGTGTTCCGGACGTGCCCGAGGGGCGGGCGGTGGCGGCCGGCGCGGTGGTCACCGCAGCGGCGTCGCCGTCACTGCGGGGTCATGCGCTCCGGCACGTCCGGGTGTTCCTTCAGCCAGGCGGCGACGGCTTCCTCCTCCTGGCCCTGGCCGCGGTCCTTGATCTCCTTCTCGAGCGTGCCGAGTTCGTCCTCGCTCATCGTGAATCCCTTGATCCACTTCGTGAGTTCGGGGTACTGCTCGGGGAACTTCTTGCTCGCGATGGTGTGGATGGTGTTGCTCTCGCCCCAGGCGCCCTTGGGGTCCTTCAGCTTGGTCAGCTCGTACTCGCTGTACGACCAGTGCGGCGACCAGAGGGTGACCGCGATGGGCTCCTTCTTGCTGTAGGCGCGCTTGAGCTCGGCCAGCATCGCCGGCGAGGAGCCGTCGACGACCTTGTACTCCTTGTCCAGGCCGTAGCCCGGCAGGACCTTGGTCTTGAGCAGGTCCATCTGGCCGGTGCCCGGCTCGATGCCGACGATCCGCCCGTTGAACAGGTCGGCCTTGCCCTTGAGGTCCTCGAGCGACTTGACGTCCTTGACGTACGAGGGGACGGCGACCTCCAGTGAGACCGGTTCGTACCAGGTACCGAGGTCGGTGAGTTTGTCCTTGTTCGGCTCGTAGAAGTTCTTCTGGGAGTGCGGCAGCCAGGCGTCGAAGTTGAGGTCGAGATCACCGGTGGAGAGGCCCGTGTAGACCGGCCCGACCTCCATCTGCTTCAGGTTCAGCGTGTAGCCGCGCCGTTCCAGGACGTTCTTCCACAGGTAGGTGATCGCGACGTCCTCCTCCCAGGGGAACCAGGCCACGTCCAGCGGACGCTTCGCCTCGGCGGGAGTGTCACCGGAGCCGGACGACTGCACGGGCGCGAGCTTGTCGACGATGCCCGGGTTGTCCTTCAGCCAGGCGCGGACGGCGTCCTGCTGCTTGCCCTTGCCGGCCTTGTTGATCTCGGCCTCCAGGCTGGTGAGTTCCTCCTCGGTCATCGAGAAGTCCTTCAGCCACTTGCCGACGGTGGGATGGTCGGCGGTGAAGTCCTTGCGGGCCAGGGAGTGCACGCCGTCGCCCTCGCCCCAGGTGCCCTTGGGGTCCTTCAGCTTCTTCAGGTCGAAGTCGCTGTACGCCCAGTGCGGGGACCAGAGCGTGACGACGATCGGTTCCTTCTTGCTGTAGGCCCGCTTGAGCTCGGCCAGCATCGCCGGCGTGGAGCTGTCGACGACCTTGTACTCCTTGTCCAGGCCGTACTCCTTGACGACCTTGTCCTTCAGCAGGCCCATCATTCCGGCGCTGGACTCGATGCCGGTGATCTTCCCGTCGAAGGTGCCGGCCTTGCCCTTGAGGTCCTCGAGGGAGTCGAAGTCCTCCATGTAGGCGGGCACGGCGAGTTCGAGCGACGTCTGGTCGTACCAGGCGCCGAGGTCCTCGAGCCGGTCGCCGTACTTCTTCCAGTACTCGGCGTGGGTGGTGGGCAGCCAGGAGTCCGTCTGGAAGTCGATGTTGCCCTGCGCGAGCGCGGTGTAGAGCGGGCCGGCGTCGAACTGCGTGGCCTCGACCTCGAAGCCCCGCTGCTCGAGGACCTCCTTCCACAGGAAGGTGGAGGCGACGCCCTCGTCCCAGGGGATGTAGCCGATGGAGATCTTCTCGCCGTTGCCGACGTTCTTGCCGTCGGCCGTGGTGTCCGTGCCGTCGGTGGTGCCGCCGAAGATGCTCATGCCGCCGGCCACCAGGGCGAGGACGACGACGCCGATCACGGCGACCTGCGGACGCGGCCGGTAGGACCAGATCTTGAGTCCTCCCTGCGCGACACGGGCCTTGGCGGCGGCGCGGCGGCCGAGCGGGGACACCTGGGTGCCCAGGGCACTGGTCATGCGGTCGAGGTAGATCGCCAGGATGACGATGGCGAGGCCGGCCTCGGCACCCAGACCGATGTTGAGCTGGCCGATGGCCTCGATGACCGCGCCGCCCAGGCCGCCGGTGCCGACCATGCCGGCGATCGCGGCCATGGACAGCCCGAGCATGATCACCTGGTTGACGCCCGCCATCACGGTGGGCAGCGCCAGCGGCAGCTGGACGCGCAGCAGGGTGTTGCGGGGCGTGGTGCCGAACGCCTCGGCCGCCTCCACGAGGTCCTTGTCGACCTGGCGGATGCCCAGCTCGGTCATGCGCACGCCGGGGGCGAGCGCGAAGATCAGGGTGGCGACGACGCCGGGGGCGGGGCCGGTCCCGAAGAACAGGATGGCCGGGATCAGGTAGATCATCGCGGGCAGCGTCTGCATGAAGTCCAGGACCGGCCGCACGACGGCGCTGACCCGGTCCGAGCGTGCCGCCCAGATACCCACGGGCACCGCGACGACCAGCGCGATGACGGTGGCGACGATGACCAGCGCCAGCGTGACCATCGAGTCCGCCCACAGTTCCATGGAGTCGAGGAAGGCGAATCCCAGGAAGGTGAGGACACCGGCGAAGGTGCCGCGCAGCCAGAAGGCGATCACCGCGAAGATACCGGCGAGCAGCAGCGGTTCCGGTGCCTGCAGGACGGCGTTGACACCGTCGTAGGCGCCGGTGAAGACGGCCTTGAAGAAGTCGAACAGCCAGGTCACGTTGTCGAGCAGCCAGTCGACGCCGCTGTTGACCCATTCGCCGAGCGGGATCCTAGGCACGGGCCATCACCTTCTCGCCCTTGCCCCGCTGGGAGTCGCAGGTGCCGGGAGCGGCCTCCTCGTCACCGAGGAAGCCCACGAGCCGCTGCCGGGGCACGACCCCGACGACCGCGCCCTCGCCGTCGAGGACCGCCACGGGGTGCGCCGCGCGGGCGCTGATCGCGCACAGCTCGGTGAACGGCGTCCGAGGGTTCGCGGTCTCGCAGTCGCAGTCGGCCTCGTCGCCGCGCACCTCCCGGTCCATCACGGCGCCGGCGGTCAGCACCCGGGAGCGGTCGACGTCCTGGGTGAAGGAGGCGACGTAGTCGTTGGCGGGGCGGATCAGGATGTCCTGCGCGGTGCCGATCTGCACGATGCGGCCGTCACGCATCACCGCGATGCGGTCGCCCAGGCGCATGGCCTCGTTGAGGTCGTGGGTGATGAAGACGATCGTCTTCTTCAGCTTCTTCTGCAGCTCCACCAGCTGGTCCTGCATGTCGCGGCGGATCAGCGGGTCGAGCGCGCTGAAGGACTCGTCCATCAGCAGCAGGTCGGCGTCGGTGGCGAGCGCGCGGGCCAGACCCACCCGCTGCTGCATACCACCGGACAGCTCGTCGGGCCAGGACTTCTCCCAGCCGGCCAGGCCGCACAGAGCGAGCGCCTCGTCGGCGCGGCGTTCGCGCTCGGCGCGGGGCACGCCCTGCACTTCCAGTCCGTAGGCGGCGTTCTCGCGAACGCTGCGATGCGGGAACAGAGCGAAGTGCTGGAAGACCATGCTTATCTTCTTGGAACGGACGTCACGCAGTTCCCGGTCGGACAGCGCGGTGAGGTCCTCACCGCCGAAACGCACCTGTCCGGCGGTCGGCTCCGACAGACCGTTGAGCATGCGCAGCAGGGTGGACTTGCCGGATCCGGACAGGCCCATGACGACGAAGATCTCGCCCGGCTCCACCGTGAACGAGGCGTCGATGACGGCGGCCGTGGTCCCCTGGTCGCGCAGCTCCTCACGGTCGGTCTCGTCGTTGCGCAGTCTCTCGACCGCCTGTCCCGGTCGTCTGCCGAACACCTTGTACAGATGTTCCGCTTCCAGTCTGGTTGACACGCGCACCTCGTTGTCTCGACGGCAATGGCAGGAGCGATGCCCGGCGGTAGGCTCACGCGGTCTTGAACTGCTGAAAACAGTTGAACCTGCAACCGGCATCGCTCCGTGCCCGCGCCTCCCCCGTTTCAGCCAAGGCAAACGTGTGTCCTGTTTCACAGAAGAAGCGCATGACGCGACGCGTCGCGCATCCCCACCCGCTGTCATGTGGCTGCGGGGCACTGTCGGTGGCGTACGGCATGATGCGCAACGTGACCGGACGACTCATGCTCCTCGACACCGCCTCCCTCTACTTCCGCGCCTACTTCGGCGTCCCGGACTCGGTCAGGGCCCCGGACGGCACGCCGGTGAACGCCGTGCGCGGGCTGCTCGACTTCATCGACCGCCTGGTCAAGGACCACCGGCCGACCGATCTGGTGGCGTGCATGGACGCCGACTGGCGTCCGAAGTGGCGGGTGGAGCTGATCCCCTCCTACAAGGCGCACCGCGTCGCCGAGGAGCGCCCGTCGGGCCCCGACGAGGAGGAGGTGCCCGACACCCTGTCCCCGCAGGTGCCGGTCATCGAGGCCGTCCTGGACGCCATCGGCATCGCGCGCGTGGGGGTCGCCGAGTACGAGGCGGACGACGTCATCGGCACGTTCACCGCGCGGGCGCGCGGTCCGGTCGACATCGTCACCGGCGACCGCGACCTGTACCAGCTGGTGGACGACGCGCGGGGGGTGCGGGTGCTGTATCCGCTGAAGGGCGTGGGCACGCTCCAGGCCACCGACGAGGCCGTACTGCGCGAGAAGTACGGGGTCGGCGGCGCGGGGTACGCGGACCTGGCGCTGCTGCGCGGCGACCCGAGCGACGGCCTGCCCGGCGTACCGGGCGTCGGTGAGAAGACGGCGGCCAAGTTGCTGGCCGAGTTCGGCGACCTGGCCGGGATCCTGGCGGCGGTGGACGATCCGGGGGCCCGGCTCACGCCGACCCAGCGCAAGCGCCTCACCGAGGCGCTGCCCTACCTGGCGGTCGCGCCCAGGGTCGTCCGGGTCGCGCACGGCGTACCGCTCCCGGACGTCGACACGACGCTGCCGCGGGCGCCTCGCGACCCTGACGCCGTACGGGCGCTGGCGGCCCGCTGGGGCCTGGGCGGGTCCCTGGAGCGGCTGCTGGCGACCCTCGCGCGGTAGGGGCCGAGCTGAGGGCGGCAGCACACGGGCAGGAGGGGTTCCCTGGACAGAGGTGTTAGGTTAGGTAAACCTAACCGAGCAACAGGGAGCCTCCATGGCAGAGCGACCGGGACGCCAGCCGCGCAAGCCGCACTCCGGGCAGGTGATCCGCACCGAGCAGCTGACCCCGCACATGCGGCGCGTGGTGCTGGGCGGTGACGGCCTGGCCGACTTCTCGGCGGACACGGCCACCGACCACTACGTGAAGCTGCTGTTCCCGGCCGAGGGCGTCACCTACCCGGAGCCGTTCGACATGAAGCGGATCCGCGAGGAGTTCCCGCGCGCCCAGTGGCCGGTGACCCGGACCTACACCGTGCGCCACTGGGACGCCGAGCAGCGCGAGCTGACCCTGGACTTCGTGATCCACGGGGACGAGGGGCTGGCCGGTCCCTGGGCCCTGCGGGTCCTGCCGGGCGAAACCGTGTTCCTCATCGGGCCCGGCGGCGCCTATGCTCCCGACCCGGCCGCCGACTGGCATCTGCTGGCGGGCGACGAGAGCGCGCTGCCCGCGATCGCCCGGTCGCTCGAGGCGATGCCGAGCGGGGCCAGAGTGCATGCCTTCGTGGAGATCGACGGCCCCCGGGAGGAACAGAAGATCGACTCCGAGGTGGCGGTCACCTGGCTGCACCGCGGGGACCGCCCGGTCGGCGAGGCGCTGGTGGAGGCCGTGCGGGGCCTGGAGTTCCCCGAGGGCCGGGTACAGGCCTTCGTCCACGGCGAGGCGCACTTCGTCAAGGAGCTGCGCCGTCTGCTGCGGGTCGAGCGGCAGATCCCGCGCGAGGACCTCTCGATCTCCGGCTACTGGCGGCTCGGTCACAACGAGGACGGCTGGCAGGCCTCGAAGCAGGAGTGGAACACACAGGTCGAGACGGAGCAGGAGCAGACGCCGCAGCAGGCCGCGGCAGCCTCCTGACCCGCCGCGCTCGAAACCCGAACCGGCGTCATCCGATCCGCCCGGCCTGAACGGGCGCCCTGCGGGGCGGCGCCGGTCGGGTGAACCCTGGGCCCCGCGCCGCGGTGGGCGGCGTGGCGAGGCCGGGCGGGCCGGGGTACTGGCCGAGGATCCGGCCGCGTGGCAGACACCTTCGAAGAACTTGTGGCCAAGCAGCGCGCGGCGGACGAGGCGCATGTCCGCGTACGCCATCTGCAGGAGACCTACGGCCCGCCCACCCGGACCAGGTGGAGCGGGCAGCAGACCAGTACCTGGGAGACCGCCTGGCGGGCCTGGCGCGACCTCGCCCGGGAGGTCCAGCTGGCGGTGAGCGAGTACGCACGGACCCAGGGAAAGCCGCGCCACGTGGTCGAGGCCGAGGTCAAGGAGGCGGTGCGGCACGAGGAACAGGGCGGGGCGGACATGTAGGGCCGTAACCTTGGCCCCCGTGAGACGCAGACGCCGGATCCTCCCGCCCTCCCCGCTGCCGCAGCGCGACGGTGTGGACCCGGTGCGGCTGCGGCTGCCCGCGGCGGGGCCGGGGGCCACCGTGCGGGAGCATCTGGTGGCCCGGCTCCCGGCCGGCGCCGGTGTCGTCGACGGCATGTTCGACGCGGGGCTGATCGTGGGGGCGGACGGGCGGCCCGTACCGGCGGACACCCCGTACGCACCGGGGTTGTACGTGTGGTTCCACCGGGAGCTGCCCTCCGAGGTACCGGTGCCCTTCCCACTGGAGATCGTGTACCGGGACGAGCACATCGTCGTCGCCGACAAGCCCCACTTCCTGGCCACCACACCGCGCGGCAGCCATGTCGCCGAGACCGCGCTGGCCCGGCTGCGCCGCGAGCTCGGCATCCCCCTGCTGGGTGCCGCGCACCGCCTCGACCGGCTCACCGCGGGGCTGGTGCTGTTCACCGTGCGGCCCGAGGAGCGCGGCGCCTACCAGACGCTGTTCCGGGACCGGCGGATGCACAAGGAGTACGAGGCCGTCGCCCCGCACGATCCCGCGCTCGCCCTGCCCCGGACCGTGCGCAGCCGGATCGTGAAGGAGCGCGGGGTGCTGACCGCCCGCGAGGTCGAGGGGGAGCCGAACGCGCTCAGCCGGGTCGAGCTCCTGGGCCACCGGGCGGACGGACTGGCCCGGTACCGGCTGGTGCCCGGCACCGGGCAGACCCATCAGCTGCGGGTGCATATGACCGCTCTGGGCGTGCCGATCCTCGGCGACCCGCTGTACCCCCAGGTGACCGCGCCCGTCCCGGCCGGTGACTTCCGGCGACCGCTGCAACTGCTGGCACGGACACTGGAGTTCACCGATCCGGTGACGGGTGTGGAGCACCGGCTGCACAGCCGCCGGACGCTCGCGGCCTGGACCTCGTACGAGCAGTGGGCAGCCGGTCAGTAACCGCCCCACCACCGCAGGAAGCGTTGCCGGGCACCGGCCGGGTGGGCGGCGGGTTCGGCGGCCGCGGTCGTCGTCGGTTCCGCCACCGGCCCGGCGGGCTGTGGCACGGGCGGGGCCGGGGCCCGCGGCGCGGGAACGTCGTGGTGCCCGAACGGCTCGGGGCGGTCGGCCGGCTCGGGACGGGCGGCGGGCGACGGCACGGCCTGCTCCGGCTCGGGGGCACCGATGTACCAGTTGGACCGCTGGGTCGGCTGGTGGTCGTGGTTCGGCTGCTGGGTCACCTCCTGGGGCGGCCTGGGCATGAACTGGACGGGCAGCTCGATGAGATGCCGTGAGGCGATGGACTCGGCGTGGCGCAGGTCCTCGTCGTCGACGTCGAGTTCGAGGTCGGGCAGCCGCATCAGCAGCGCGTCGACGCCGATCTCGGCGATGGCGCGCCCGATGTCCTGTCCGGGACACTCGTGCGGGCCGCCGCCGAAGGCGAGGTGGGAGCGGTTGCCCTGCATGTGGGCGGTGGGGTCCGGGCGTACCCGCGGGTCCACGTTGGCCGGTGCGGGGGCGAACAGCAGACCGTCGCCCTTGCGGATGCGCTGGCCGCCGAGTTCCGTCTCCTGCTTGGCGAAGTAGGCGAAGATGGTACTGAACGGCGGTTCGTCCCACAGTAGTTGCTCGACCGCCTCCGGCACCGTCATCTGCCCGCCGTTGAGCTGGGCGCGGAAGCGCGGGTCGACCAGCACCGTGCGCAGCACGTTGGCGAGGAGGTTGGCCGTCGACTCGTAGGCGGCAATGAGCACCACCCGCAGGTGCTCCCTGACCTCGTCGTCGGTCAGCCCGGCCGGGTGGGTGACGAGATGACTGGCGAAGTCCTCCCGCTGCTCCGCCCTGCGGCGCGCGGTGAGCCGGCTCAGGGCGCCCATGATGTACTCGTTGCTGGCGATGGCGGTCTCGGTGCCCCTGAGCATGTCACGGGCCGCCTCGACCATCCGGTCGTTGTACTCGTCGGGCATGCCCAGGACGTGGCACATCACGGCCATCGGCAGGTGCTCGGCGAACTGGCTGACGACCTCGGCCTCGCCCACTTCGCAGAACCGGTTGACGAGACGCTGGGTGCAGCGATTGATGTGTCGGCGCAGACTGCGGAAGTCGATGGTCGACACGGCGAAGTCGATCACGCCGCGCAGCCGCTTGTGTTCGTCGCCCTCGGCGTGGGCGCACATCGGCTGCCAGGCGATGTGCGGCATCAGCGGGTGGTCGGGTTTGACCAGGCCGTCCCGGAGCGGGGACCAGATACGGCTGTCCTTGGTGTACTGCGCGGGGGTGCGCACCATGTGCAGGTTCTCGGCGTGGCCGAGGACCACCCACACGGGCACGTCGTCGTGGAGCAGTGCCGGGGCCACGGGGCCGTGTTCGGCGCGGAGTTCCTCGTACAGCTTCTTCAGGTCCGCCGACTCGTGCAGCCGGGGCAGCCCCCCGGGGCCCAGGCCGTGCGCGGGGCAGCCGGGGGGCGGGCCGAGCCGGGGGGCGTCCGTTCCGGTCGGGGAGTGGGATTCAGGCGTCACAGTGGTCGCTCCGGAAAAGGAGGGAGAGCAGGGGGGCGGGAGGAGGTGGTTCGGGGCGCACGTCGCACAGGGGCGGGCCGGACGGCGGGTCTCAGGCGAGCGAGCCCGTCATGGCGAGCGAGTGCAGGAACCGCATCAGCGTCATCAGGACGTCCCGGCTGGAGGCCCGGCGCCGCACATCGCACTCCATGATGGGAATGTCCTCGGACAGGTCGAGCGCCGTACGCAGATCCTTCATCGGGTAACGGGGCGCGTCGGGGAAGGAGTTGACGGCGACGACGAACGGCACCCCGCGTTCCTCCAGCCGCCCCATGACGTCGAAACTGACTTCGAGGCGCCGCGTGTCGACCAGCACCACCGCGCCGAGCGCTCCCTCGAACAGCCCGTTCCACAGGAACCAGAACCGCTCCTGGCCCGGGGTGCCGAAGAGGTAGAGCACCAGCTGGTCGGTGATCTTGATGCGGCCGAAGTCCATGGCCACCGTGGTGGCCGTCTTGGTCGCGGAACCGAAGTTGTCGTCGACTCCGACGCCGGCCTGGGTCATGGTCTCCTCGGTGGTCAGCGGTTTGATCTCACTGACCGACCCGACCATGGTCGTCTTGCCGACCCCGAACCCGCCCACGACGACGATCTTCGCCGCGGCCTCGGCCGTGTGCGGCAGCTGATCCTCGGTCCGTGGGCCCGGGATGGTCTCAGAGCCTTTGAAGTCCATGCATCACCGCTTCGAGAAGGGAACGGTCGGGGAGCGCCTGACGGACGATCGGGGCGCGCGCCTGCACCAGTTCCGCCGTCAGCATCTCGGTGAGCAGCACGGTCACCACGCTGAACGGCAGGCTGAGATAGGCCGAGAGCTCGGCCACGGACAGGGGGGCGGCACAGAGCCGGAGCAGTGCCGCCTGCTCGGGTGTGGCGGAGGGCGGCGGATCCTCCACCCGCGCCACGATCAGTGTGACGAGGTCGAGGTTCGCGCGTTTCCCGTCCGCCCCGGCGACGACGTACAGCCGTTCCGGGTTGGGCAGCTCGCCTTCCTCGACCCGGGCCGATTTCGGAGGGGGGCCCTCCCCGGGGGTGCGCCTCTGGCGTTGCGGAGGCGTCATACGGTCTGCCCGTTCCGGCGGGGCGGGCTGGTGAGGTGGGCGCCGATGCGGACGACGAGGTCGCGCATCATGGCCCCCATCCGCCCGGGTTCGCAGGTCATGTCGGAGAGCACCGCGAGGTAGGCGTTGGCGCCGGCGGCCATCAGGTAGAAGTAGCCACCGTTGATCTCGATGATCACCATCTTCATCTCGCCGTCGCTGCGCGGGAGTTCCCCGGCGACGGCTCCGGCAAGGCTCTGCACGCCGGCGCAGGCCGCGGCGACCCGGTCGGCGGCGTCCGGCTCGCCGCCGTAGCGGGCGATGCGCAGGCCGTCCGCCGAGAGGACCACGATCATCTCGACGCCGGGTACGCCGTCGGCGAGCTCCTTGAGCATCCAGTCGAAGTTGGCGCGTTGCTGGATCACTTCAGGTCCCCCTCGTCGTCGGCCTCGGTACGGGCCGGTTCGTTGATCAGATGCAGGTACGCGGTCGGGTTCCGGGTGAAGTCGGTGGGGTGGACGCCGGGTTCGAGGTCCTTCTTCAGGCCGTCCCAGAACGCGTCGACCCACAGCCCGGGCTCGCGGTCGTCCTTCGGCTTCGCGGGCTCGGGTTCGGGCGTCGCCCAGGGGGACCGGACGGTCTCACCCCGTTCGGCGGCATCCCGTTCGGCCCGTTCGGCGGCGGCCTGTTCGGCGTACCGCTGGGACAGCGGGGTCTTCACCCGGCTGCGGCGCTGCGGCAGGCCGCCCGCGGTCCACTCGGTGACCACGGGGACCTCGTCCTCCATGGAGACGGTGGTGGGGATGGTCGGGCTGGTGGGGCGGCGCTTCTTGGGGGCGCGCTCGGGGCCCGGGAGCGCGTCGATCTGCATGGGCACCGAGGTCGCCCCGATGCCGTGGGCGAGGCCGACGCCGGGTTCGGTGGTCATCATGTCGCTCGGCACGACGAGGACGGCGCGGACGCCGCCGTAGGCGGAGGCCCGCAGCGAGACCTGCATGTCGTAGCCGGAGCAGAGCCGGCCGATGACGGCGAGGCCCAGGCGCGGGCTCACCCCGAGGTCCTGGAGGTCGACGCCGGCCTTGGCCTGCTCCAGCTTGGTCTCGATCCGGGTCCGGGCCTGCTCGTCGAGGCTGACCCCGGCGTCCTCGATCTCGATGGCGACGCCGGTCTGCACCTCGATGGCGGTGACGTGGACCTTGGTGTGGGGCGGCGAGTACCGGGTGGCGTTGTCGAGGAGTTCGGCGACGGCGTGGATGACGGGCTCGACGGAGATGCCCTTGATGTTGACCTTGGCGATGGACTTCAGGTCGATGCGGCGGTACTCGAGGATGCGGGACATGGCGCCGCGCAGCACGCTGTAGAGGGCGACCGGCTGGGGCCACTGACGTCCGGGACGGCCGCCGCCGAGTACGGAGATGGAGTCGGCGAGGCGGCCGATCATCGCGGTGCCGTGGTCGATGCGGAGCAGGTCGTCGAAGACCTCGGGGTTGCGGCCGTGGTCCTCCTCCATCTCCCTCAGTTCCTTGGCCTGCTGATGGACGATCGCCTGGACGCGGCGGGCGATGCTGACGAAGGAGCGCTGGGAGGAGTCGCGCAGCGCTTCCTCGTCGTCGATGATCTTCAGCATCGTCTTGAGGAGTTCGATCTGGTACTGGGGCAGATCACGCCAGGCCGGGTTGACCTCCTTGAGGTGGAGGAGCACTTCCCTGGGGGTGTTTCCGCGGTGCAGGAAGTCCAGGGCCTCGGGTACGACGGCGTCCGCGAAGTGCAGCGTCTCCGTGTCGTGGGCGGCGATCCGCGCCTCCAGATACGCACGGTGACGATCGTGCCCGGCACGCTCGTCCCGCAGGAGGCGGCCGCGGCGTACCGCCTCGGCCGCGGCGGCGGTCACCAGCAGGGTGGCGACGGCACCGCACACGCCGACGGCGATCCGGGCGGGCTCCGTCACCAGGGCGACGGCGGCTCCGGTTGCCGCGGCCATCAGTATGGCGGGGAGCAACAGCACGCGCGCATAGGGAAGTTCACGGCGAACGGGCGGGGATTGGACACTCACCATGTAGGCCTCTGAAACGAATCGGCTGATGGTCGGGGGACATACGAGATGTGCTGGATCAGGAAATCGAGGAAAACATCCGCACAATGGGGAACAAGCGCACGAATTCATCCCAACTCGGCGCGCTGCGGGCGAGCTTAGTCCGACCGGATCATCGCCGTGTCATATTCAGCAAGTGCCGGAAACGGCCGACGGGACAGGAGTACCCTCGAACCCATTTGCACGCTGGGATTCCGCTCGAACACCGTGCGTAACGGCGTACGGGTGTGCGGTACTCACTCACCGTGAAGAGTGAAGGGCGCCCGCGCCGCGCGGTGGCGCGGGCAAGGAGCGAGGTGGCGGGTCCTTCGGGGCCGCCCCTCTCGGAGAAGTCCGGGGCGGTGCCCGGCCCGTGCGGGTCCCGATTCTGCCCGCGGAACCACCACGTCATGCTCCCGGCAGGGGCGCACCGGACGCAGAAGCCCGGCGCGCACGGAGCGCGCCGGGCTTCACGGCGTACCGGACGGGCCGGTTCGGACCCGGGCCGACGGGGTGGGGCGCCGGGGCGGTCAGCCCACGGACGAGTAGGCCACCACTCCCCTCAGCAGCGCGTCCACCGCCCTGCGGGCGTTCTTCGCGACCGTCGAGCCCTCCGCCGCCGGTGCCGCGGCCGAGATCTGGCCCAGCACGTCGATGACCTGCTTGCACCAGCGCACGAAGTCCCCCGCCGGCATCTCCGCCTCGCGCAGCACCTCGTCGAGGCCCTTGCCGGACGCCCACATGTAGGCGGCCCAGGCGAAGCCGAGGTCGGGCTCGCGCTGCCCCACGCCCTCGGTCTGGGTGATCCGGAAGTCCTCCTCCAGGGCGTCGAGGCGCCCCCAGATGCGGACCATCTCGCCGAGCGCGGCCTTCGCCTTGCCGGTGGGCACCTTGGGCGCCATCGCGTCGTCGCTGACCCGGGCCTCGTACACCAGCGCCGAGACGCAGGCGGCCAGTTCGGCCGGGCCCAGCTGCTCCCAGACGCCCTCGCGCAGGCATTCGCTGGCCAGCAGGTCGAGTTCGCCGTACAGCCGGGCGAGCCGCTTGCCGTGCTCGGTGACCTCGTCGCCCCGCAGGTAGTCCAACTCGGTCAGCAGGGCGACGATGCGGTCGAAGGTGCGGGCGATGGTGTTCGTCCGGCCCTCGATGCGCCGCTCCAGCTGCGCGGTGTCCCGCCGCAGCCGGTGGTAGCGCTCGGCCCAGCGGGCGTGGTCCTCCCGGTCGTCGCAGCCGTGGCACGGATGCGCCCGGATCTCCTTGCGCAGCCGGGTGATCTCCCGGTCGTCGACCGCCTGGGAACGCCGCTTGCGGTGCCGCTCCGGCACTATGTGCCCGGCCTTGGTGCGCAGGGCGGACGCCAGGTCCCGACGGGACTGCGGTGAGCGCGCGTTGAACGACTTCGGGATGCGCATCCGCTCCAGCGCCTCGACGGGCACCGGGAAGTCGATCGACGCCAGCCGCTTGACCTGCCGCTCCGCGGTCAGCACCAGGGGGCGCGGGCCGTCGTGGTACTCGACGCCGCGGTAGCCGCCCGCACGGCCCGCGGGCAGCCCCGGATCGAGGACCAGCGCCAGCCCCGCGTACTTGCCGGTGGGCACGTGGATGACATCACCGGGCTTGAGCTTCTCCAGCGCGACGGCCGCCTCCGCCCGCCGCTGCGCCACGCCCTCGCGGGCCAGCTCCGTCTCCCGGTCCTTGAGGTCGCGGCGCAGCCGCGCGTACTCCTCGAAGTCGCCGAGGTGACAGGTCATGGAGGCCTGGTAGCCCTCGAGGCCCTCCTCGTTGCGCTGCACCTGCCGCGAGATGCCGACCACCGACTTGTCCGCCTGGAACTGCGCGAACGACGTCTCCAGCAGCTCGCGCGAGCGGTGCCGGCCGAACTGCTCGACCAGGTTGACCGCCATGTTGTACGACGGCTTGAAGCTGGACCGCAGCGGATACGTACGCGTGCCGGCCAGTCCCGCGAGGTGTTCGGGGTTCATGCCGCGCTGCCACAGCACGACCGCGTGGCCCTCGACGTCGATGCCGCGCCGGCCGGCCCGGCCGGTCAACTGGGTGTACTCGCCGGGGGTGATGTCGGCGTGCTGCTCGCCGTTCCACTTGACGAGCTTCTCCAGCACCACCGAGCGGGCGGGCATGTTGATGCCGAGGGCGAGGGTCTCGGTCGCGAAGACCGCCTTGACCAGGCCGCGGACGAACAGTTCCTCGACGACCTCCTTGAACGTCGGCAGCATGCCAGCGTGGTGGGCCGCGATGCCGCGCTCCAGGCCCTCCAGCCACTCGTAGTAGCCGAGGACGTGCAGGTCCTCGGTCGGGATGGAGGCGGTGCGTTCCTCCACGAGGGAGCGGACCTGCTCCCGCGCCTGGTCGTCGTTGAGCCTGAGGCCCGCGTACAGGCACTGCTGGACGGCGGCCTCGCAGGCGGCACGGCTGAAGATGAAGGTGATGGCGGGCAGCAGGCCCTGGGCGTCGAGCCGCTCGATCACCTCGGGGCGGCCCGGTGTCCAGACCCGTGAGCGCTGTCTGCGCTCACGCTCCCGGTCCGCCTCACGCATGGCGCGGCCGCGGCGCCGGTCGCCCCACGACGGGCGGGTCGCCTCCATCCGGGCCATCCGCACGAGGTCGGGGTTCACGGCCTTCTTCCGGCCCTCGCCCTCCTCGAACAGGTCGTAGATCCGGCGCCCGGCGAGCACGTGCTGGAACAACGGCACGGGCCGGTGCTCGGAGACGATCACCTCGGTGTCGCCGCGGACGGTGTCCAGCCAGTCGCCGAACTCCTCGGCGTTCGACACCGTCGCCGACAGTGACACCAGGGTCACCGACTCGGGAAGGTGGATGATCACTTCCTCCCAGACGGCGCCCCGGAAGCGGTCGGAGAGGTAGTGCACCTCGTCCATGACCACGTACCCGAGGCCGAGGAGCGTCTGCGAACCCGCGTACAGCATGTTCCGCAGCACCTCGGTGGTCATCACGACCACGGGGGCTCCGGAGTTGACGCTGTTGTCGCCGGTGAGCAGACCGACCTTGTCGGTGCCGTAACGGCGGCACAGATCGGTGTACTTCTGGTTCGAGAGCGCCTTGATGGGCGTCGTGTAGAAGCACTTCTTGCCCTGCTGGAGGGCGAGGTGGACGGCGAACTCGCCGACGATCGTCTTGCCGGAGCCGGTGGGCGCGGCCACCAGCACGCCCTTCCCCGCTTCGAGCGCCTGGCAGGACTCGATCTGGAAGGGGTCGAGGCCGAAGTCGTACATCTCGCGGAAGGAGGCGAGCGCGGTGGCCTGCTCGGCAGCGCGCCTGCGTGCTGCCGCATACCGCTCGGCCGGTGAGAGATCCTCTGTCATCGTGCTCTCGAGCGTACCGGGCCGCACTGACAACAGGACGATCATTATCCGGATCCGTTCCCGTCGGGCCCGCGGTACGCCCAGCTCAGGGGCCCACGACCCGTACCGCGCCACGGACACAGCGCGCGGTCAGCGGCAGCGGCCCGACCAGCTCGCCGTCCGCGTATCCGGTGACCTCCTCGGCCGCCAGCTCCACCCGCGACGCCCGGAACACGCTGACCTCGGGAAGGTGGACGTGGGTGCCCCGGTACACCGTCGGGAACACCCGCAGCAGCCTGGCGCGGCTGCAGTCGCCGACCACGGTGACGTCGAACAGCCCGTCCGTGAGGTCGGCGCCGGGGCAGATCCGCATGCCGCCACCGTACGACGCCCCGTTGCCGACGGCCACCAGCGTCGCCTCGACCTCGCGGACGGCGCCGTCGTCGAGGGTGATCCGGTACGGGATCGGGCGCAGTGCCGCGAGTTCGGCGACGACGGCGAGGTCGTACTTGAAGCGCCCCGCCGGCAGCCGCATCCGGTTGCCGCGGTCGTTGACCCGGGAGTCGAACCCGGAGGCGAGGACGGCTCCGAACCAGCGGTCGCCGACCCGTCCCAGGTCGATGTCGCGCACCCGTCCGCACTTGAGGGCGTCGGCGATCATCCGGCCTGCGGCGGCCGGTTCCCGCAGGGGCATGCCCAGCGAGCGGGCGAAGTCGTTGCCGGTGCCGACGGCGACCAGGCCGAGCGGGGTGCCGGTGCCGACGACGGCCTGCAGGGCCAGGTTCACCATGCCGTCACCGCCGACGGCGATCAAGGCGCCGGTGCCCTCCTCGACGGCGTCCCGCGCGCGGGCGAGCGCGTCCGCCGCGTCCTCGCCGAGAACGGTCCGCACGGAGAAACCGGCCGCACGCAACGCGGAAGCAGCCGGTCGCGCCGCACGGGCGCCCCGGCCGCGACCCGCGGTGGGGTTGACGAAGAGGGTGATCTCGCTGGTCACGGGAGTGACCTTACGAGGTCCGGCCCGGCCCTCAGGTCACGTCGTCATAACCGTTGACCCGGTCCCTGGCCGCCTGCTCGGGCACGGCGGCCACGGGTTCCGCCGGGGCGACGGCCTCGGGGGTGAGGTCCAGCTCGGAGGCCTCGTCGTCGGCGGGGCCCGCAGACACCTTGCGGGCGCGTCGTTTGTCGTTGACCAGCGAGAACGCCACAGCAGCGAAGTAGAGAAGGATGATGGGACCGGAGAGCGCGATCATTCCCACGGGGTCGGTCGTGGGCGTCGCGACTGCGCCGAAGACGAAGACACCCATGACGACACCCCGCCACCAACCGGTCATGCGGCGGCCGGAAACGATACCGACCATGTTCAGCATGATGAGCAGAAGGGGAAGCTCGAAGGCCAAGCCGAAGATCAGCACCATCCTGATGGTGAAGTCGAGGACCTCGTCGAGCGACAGGATGTTGGCCGATCCCCCGGGCGTGAGGCTGAGAAGCACCTTCACACTGATCGGCAGGATGACGTACGCCAGGTAGGCACCGCTCGCGAACAACGGGACCGCAACCGAGACGAAGATGTAGGTGTACTTCTTCTCGTGCCTGTGCAGTCCGGGGGCCACGAACGCCCAGAGCTGATAGAGCCACACCGGGCTGGAGACGACAAGGCCGGCCATGAGGCTCACCTTGATCGTCGTGGTGAACGGCGACGTCAGAGTATTGAACGACACAATGGCGCAGTTGCCGCCGTCGCTGTTCGCCAGATCCTCGCACTTCGGCACCGGCTCCGCGAGGAACTGCATGAGCTGCTCGCTGTAGAACGCAGCTGCGATCATCACCACGATGATCACGGCAACAGACTTGGCGAGCCGATTGCGCAGCTCACGCAGGTGTTCCACAAGAGGCATCCGCCCCTCGGGATCCTTCTCCTGCTTGCGGGCAGACTTGAGCAACCCACGTTCCCATCTCGTGCGGCGGGCCGGGGATCACCGGCCCTGCGTCAGCGCTTGGTCGTGTCCGTCGGCTCCGCGACCGGGCGGGAGCTGGTCACGTCGCCGGGGGCCGCCTGAATGGTGCGCTGTGCCGGGGGCTGCTCGTCGGCGGCCGGCGGATCGGCCGGGGCGGAGGACTTGTTCTCCTCCTTCATCGCCTTCGCCTCGCTCTTGAGGATGCGGGCCGACTTGCCGAGCGACCGCGCCATGTCCGGGAGCTTCTTCGCGCCGAACAGCAGGATGATGACGACGAGGATCAGAATGATCTCGGTAGGTCCGAGCCGTCCCATAAGTCTTTACCTTCTCACCGAGGCGGGTGGGTGGGTGGCTGTCCGACCGGTCGGACAGGTGCCCGAACGACGGCGCTGTCAGCGATCGTAACGCTCAGAGGTGAACCTCCGGCAATCCCCGTGCGTACTCCCGTCCGCGGTCCGGGCCTCGTTCTCCGGGCCGCGCTCAGCAGCGTACCTGCCGGTGCCCTCAACTCGACAGGGCACAGCGGGGACGCCGGATACGGGGCACTCAGAGCGCTTCGGCGGAGCGGGCCGCGCCGGTCGCCGCCCGCTCCAGGTCCTCCGCGGCCCGGTTGATGCGCCGCGCCGAGTCACTGACCTGTCTGCCGAGCCGCTCCGCCTCGACGAAGACCCGTACGGCGAACACCCCGAGCACCACGAGACCCAGGAACCCCACAGCAACCGCGAACATCGGCCAGAACATGGGGTCGAGCCTAGACCGTCCCGCCGCGGAGGTCCTACGCGGTGGAGTGCAGCCGCAGGGTGCTGACCCCGCCCCCGGTGAGCAGCTCGACGACCCGCTCTCCGGCCGGCCTGCGGACCGCGGTCTCGCACGCGGGGCAGGTGAACGAGTAGAAGGTGGTCCGTCTGCTGGCGCCTATGACCAGACGCAGCGCGCTCGCGGCGAGCTCGAAACGCCCCCTGCAGTCCGGGCAGCCCGCCCGGAACACGACCGGCGCCACGCTTCTCATCCCGGAGAACGCGGACGCCACCGTCATGCCCCGAACACCAGAGGTCGCCGACTCGCTCACAGTCCCCGCTCCTGCCTGTCGTCCTGCCCACCCCGGACCACGCGTACGGCGCGCGGTCCGCTCATCCGGCCGCCCCGGCCCCGTCGTACGCCGCCAGCGCCTCGCGGGCCGCCCGCCGGGCGCTCTCGGCGAGATCGTGCGGCGCGACGATCCGGCCGTCCCGCCCGAGCCGCAGCGCCAGCCGTCTCAGCGACGCCGGGTCGGGCGTCCGCAAGGTGATACGCAACCCGCCGTCGGCCAGCTCATCCGCGCTGTCGTGCGGGTAGTACTCGGCGACCCAGCGCCCGCCCGGACCCACCTCGACCACGACCTCCGGATCCTCCGCGGCCGGCTGTACCAGCCCCTCCGACAGGTCCCGCAGTTCGACCTCGGGCGGCGCGGACGGTTCGTCGAGGATGCGGATCTCGGCGACCCGGTCGAGCCGGAACGTGCGCCGCGCCTCGGAGCGACGGCACCAGGCCTCGACATAGGTGTGCCCGACGCTGACCAGGCGGATGGGATCGATCTCACGCTCGCTGAGCTCGTCGCGTGCGGGCGAGTAGTAGCGGATCCAGAGTCTGCGGCGCTCGGCGATGGCCCGGTCGACGTCCGCGAACACGCCGCCCTCGGACTCGAAGGTCACCGACAGCCGGGAGCTGGCGCCCGCCGCCTCACCGGCCGCCGCCTCCACCTTGGCGGTGGCCCGCAGCAGCGCCTGCCGGTCGCTCTCCCGCAGTCCGGGCAGCGTGGCCACGGCCCGTGCGGCGACCAGCAGGGCGGTGGCCTCGTCGGCGGCCAGCCGCAGCGGCTCCGCGGCCTCCGCGCCGAGGGCGGCCGGGTTGTGCCACCAGATGCGCTCGCCGTCGGTGTCGATGTCCAGCAGGTCGCCGCCGCGGAAGCTGGTGCCGCACATGGGCAGCACGTCGAGGTCCGAGACCAGCTCGTCCTCGGTGATGCCGAAGGCGCGCGCCACGTCCTCGATCCGGGCGCCGGGGCGCTCCCGCAGATACGTCACCAGGGAGAGCATCCGCCGGGTCTGGTCGATGGCGTTCACGGGCCTGACCGGTTTGCCTGCCACGTTCTCGTCCGTCCCCTCAGCCCTTGGCGACGGCGCGCAGCCGGTCCACCACGTCGGCCCGCAGCTCGGCGGGTTCCAGGACCACCACGTCCGCTCCGAACTCCACCAGCCAGGCGTCCAGGCCGTGCCCGTACGGAATCTCCAACTCTTCCCAGCCGTCACCGAGTTCCCGCACCGCGGTGGCTTTCGCCCGAAGGGGGTACCCCGCGTCGGAGCGCAGCCGGATGCGCGCGGAGCGGTCGGCACTCTCCCCCGCCCAGCTCGCCACCGTCTCGCGGACGGTGACGACGTCCGGCACCGGGGTGGTGTAACGAGTGCCGCGTGAGCGCACCTTGCCGGTGATCCGGGACAACCGGAACACCCGCTCGGCGCCTCGGTCACGGTCCCAGCCCGCCAGATACCAGTGGCCCCGCCAGCATTCCAGCGCCCACGGCTCGACGTGGCGGGATTCGGGTTGTACGGCGTTGGCCTTGCGGTAGTCGAAGACGACCGGCCGACGGTCGCGGCAGGCCAGCATCAGCGGTTCGAAGGCGGCCTCGTGCACGGGGATGCGCGGCTCGAGCGCACCGTGCGCCCCGTAGGGGTCGACGTCCTCGGGCAGCCCCGCCGCCCGCAGCTTCTGCAGGGCGCCGCTGGCCGCACCGGCCAGTCTGGCCTGCTGCCACACCTTGGCCGCCAGCCCCAGCGCGGCGGCCTCCTCCGCGTCGAGGGTGATGGGCGGCAGGCGGTTGCTGTCCCGCCGGGCCAGATAGCCGATCTCGCCGTCGAGGTTCTCGACGGTCTCGATGACGAGCCCGAGTTCGCGCAGATCGTCCTTGTCGCGCTCGAACATCCGGTTGAAGGCGTCGTCGGAGGCCGCCTCGAGGTAGGCCTCGACGGACTCGCGCAGCTCACGCTTGCTCAGTGGCCGCCGTGTCCCCAGCAGACACAGCGCCAGGTTCATCAGCCGCTCGGCCTTGGCAATGGCCATCGACGCCCTTCGCCTCCCTATGGTGCTCAGTCCGATGACCGTACCGCCCCGTGGTGGCGCGGCAAAAGCCGAGGGCCCATGCCCGGGCAGGCATGGACCCCAGGTGATCGACTCCGGTCGTCACCCGATCCGACGGCGATCAGGCCGCGATCGAGCGGGCGATCACACGCCGAGCAGGTCGACCACGAAGATCAGTGTCTCGCCGGGCTTGATCGCCGGAGTCGGGCTCTGGTCGCCGTAGGCGAGGTGGGCGGGAATGGTCAGCTGGCGACGGCCGCCGACCTTCATGCCCTGCACGCCCTGGTCCCAGCCCTTGATGACCCGGCCGCCGCCCAGCGGGAAACGGAACGGAGTGCCACGGTTCCAGCTGGCGTCGAACTCCTCACCCGTGCTGAAGGCGACACCGACGTAGTGGACGGTGACGGTCTGACCCGCCTGCGCCACCTCTCCGTCGCCCTCCCAGATGTCCTTGATCTCGAGCTCCGCCGGGGGCTCGCCGCCCGGGAAGTCGATCTCGGGCTTGTCGATGCTCACGTCTAACGCTCCTGCTTGTCTGCGGAAAGGCGAACACACACAGTCTTACATCACGCGCGGTCACAACTTCGCGAGGATGTCGACCGAGAAGACCAGTGTGGAGTCCTTCTTGATGTCACTGCCCTGCGGCGGGTTGTCGCCGTAACCCAGCTCCGGCGGAATGACGATGAGGACCCGGCTGCCCACCTTCTTCCCGGTGAGCCCCTGCGCCCAGCCCTTGACGACCTGCTGCAACGAGAACGAGGTCAGCTGCTTCCGGGAGTACGTCGAGTCGAACTCCTTGCCGCCGTCCCACAACACGCCCTTGTACTGCACGAGCACGCTGTCCTCGGCACCGACCTCCGGGCCGTCGCCCTCGAGGACGTAGCTCGACACGAGCTTCTTCGGGGCGGCCGCGTCGGGCACCTCGATGGCGGGGGCCTTGCCGTCGGTGTTGGTACCCACCTTGGGCAGACCGGTGTCGTCCTGGGCGACCTCGGTGCCCTCGGCGGAGCTCTTGGCGTTGAACGCGTCCTGCACGTCCACCACGAACACCAGCGTGTCGGTGCCCTTGATGCCCGCCTGCTCATTACCCTGCGTGCCGTATCCCCAGGTGGGCGGGACGGCCATCTCGACCCGGCTGCCGGTCTTCTTGCCGGCCAGCGCGTACCGCCAGCCGTCGATGATGCTGCCCTGGGCCAGCTGGATCGCCAGCGGGCTCTTGCGGTCGTAGGAGTTGTCGAACACCTTCGCGGTGCTCCACACCTGGCCCAGGTAGTGGGCCACCACGAAGTCGTTCTCGGCGATGGTCCTGCCGCCGCCCGCGATGACCGTCTTCACCGCGAGGTCCTTGGACGGATCACCGCTGCCCTTCTCGACCGTGGGCTTCTCGCCGAACTTCACGCCCGCGGTGATCGCCGGCAGCGGACCGTCGACGATCTTCGGCGACGGCGCGGCCGAGGCGTCCGGAGCCGACGGCGAGGCGCTCTCGCCGGCCCTGTTCGAATCGGACTCACCGTCGCCGCACGCGGCGAGAGTGACCAGTCCGGCGGGTACGGCAATGAGGAGTGAGCGTCGGCGCACGGTGGGGGCCTCGTAATCGTCGATCCTGTGGGTGGCGTCCGCGCAACTCTACGGCGTGAGAAGGGCGCCGCACTGAGTAACGTGCGGCGCCCGTGTGGCGTTCCGCGGTTCCCGGGATCCGCGGAGCGTCCTGTCTCACATTCCGGCGATCAGCTTCTCCACCCGCTCGTCCACCGACCGGAACGGGTCCTTGCACAACACCGTCCGCTGTGCCTGGTCGTTGAGCTTGAGATGGACCCAGTCGACGGTGAAGTCCCGGCGCTGCTCCTGCGCCCGGCGGATGAAGTCACCGCGCAACCGCGCCCGGGTGGTCTGCGGCGGAACGGACTTGCCCTCGAAGATCTTCAGATCGTCGCAGATCCGGGCGGCCTGCCCCTTCTTCTCCAGCAGGTAGTAGAGACCACGACGGCGGTGGATGTCGTGGTAGGCGAGGTCTATCTGCGCGACCCGCGGATGCGACATGGTCATGTTGTGCTTGGCCCGGTACCGCTCGATGAGCTTGTACTTCATGACCCAGTCGATCTCGGTGTCGATGCGGTCGAGGTCCTCGGCCTCGATCGCGTCCAGCGTACGGCCCCACAGTTCGAGCACCTGCTCGACGGTGCCGGTGCGGATACCGCGACGCTCGCAGAAGTCCAGCGCCTTCTCGTAGTACTCGCGCTGCACCTCCAGCGCGGAGGCCTCACGGCCGCTCGCCAGGCGGACCTTGCGGCAGCCGGTGATGTCATGGCTCACCTCACGGATCGCCCGGATCGGGTTCTCCAGGGTGAGGTCACGCATCACCGTGCCCGCCTCGATCATGCGCAGCACCAGATCGGTGGCGCCGACCTTCAGCAGCATGGTCGTCTCGGACATGTTCGAGTCGCCCACGATGACATGCAGCCGGCGATAGCGCTCGGCGTCCGCGTGCGGTTCGTCGCGCGTGTTGATGATCGGCCGGGAACGGGTCGTCGCCGAGGAGACGCCCTCCCAGATGTGCTCCGCCCGCTGACTGACGCAGTAGACGGCCCCACGCGGCGTCTGCAGCACCTTCCCGGCACCGCACAGCAGCTGGCGGGTCACCAGGAACGGGATGAGGATGTCCGCGAGTCGCGAGAACTCCCCGTGCCGCGCCACCAGATAGTTCTCGTGGCACCCGTACGAGTTGCCCGCCGAGTCGGTGTTGTTCTTGAACAGGTAGACGTCGCCTGCGATTCCCTCCTCGTGCAGGCGTCGTTCGGCGTCCACCAGGAGCCCTTCGAGAATGCGCTCCCCGGCCTTGTCGTGCGTGACCAGCTCGGTCACGTTGTCACATTCGGGTGTGGCGTATTCCGGATGCGACCCCACGTCGAGATAGAGACGGGCTCCGTTGCGCAGAAAAACATTGCTGCTTCGGCCCCATGACACAACACGGCGGAAGAGGTACCGCGCCACCTCGTCAGGAGACAGGCGCCGCTGTCCCCTGAACGTGCACGTGACGCCGTACTCGTTCTCCAGCCCGAAAATGCGGCGGTCCATGACTGAACATTACGCCCGATCCCCTGAACCCAAACGAGGTTCGAGGGCACGGTTCGGATCATTTTCCGAACCGACCGCAACGACAGCCCCCTGAACGGCAACCGCCAATACCCGTCCGGTGGAAATCAAAACCAGCAAAGCCACGGCTCCCGCGGCGGCCGGAACCGCGAACCCCCACTGCGCGCCGCCCGCCTCGACCACCGGGCCCGCCAGGCCCGTTCCCACCGAGGCACCCACCGTGAACATCGTCACCAGCCACGAGAACGCCTCCGTGACCGTCCCGGCCGGCGCGTGCCGGTCCACCAGCACGAAGGCACAGGCGATCACCGGGGCCAGGAACACACCCGCGAGCACCGTGAGGAAGGTCATCGCCACCGCGCCCGGCATCAGCGTCAGCGGCAGGTAACACACCGCCAGAAACGCGACCAGCACCTGAAGTCGCCGCGCCGGCTCACCCGCCCACTGCCGCGCCCCGTACGCCATACCACCGATGAGCGCGCCGAAACCGAGACCCGCCATCAGCCAGCCGTACACCTGGTCGCCCCCGTGCCCGTCCGCGTACGGCACCGACGCCACCGTGATGGAACCCATCGCGACACCGACGAACAGGAAGGCGCCCAGCAGCGCCAGCAGCCCCGGCGAGCGCAGCGCGCCCAGCCAGTGCGCCTCGCGCGGCGCCGAACGCCACGCGCGCGAGGGCGCCGACACGACCACGGACAGGGCGCCCAGCACCCCCAGCACGTTCAGCACCAGCAGCGCGGCCCGGGGCGACCACAGCGACGCACACACCGTCACGAGCAGCGGCCCGACGGTGAACATGACCTCCTGCGCCACCGCGTCCATCGCGTACGCCCGGTGGATCTGCTCCTGCCGGTGCAGCACCGAGGACCACAGGGCCCGCAGCCCGCCCTCCAACGGCGGCGTGAACAGCCCCGCGGCGGCCACCGACGCGTAGGCCGCGGTCCTCGGCTCGATCCCCACGAAGGCGAAGACCGCCATCGCCAGCGCCGACAGCACCGCGGCCGGCAACTGCACCCGCGGCTGCCCGCGCAGATCCACCAGGCGCCCCAGCACCGGCTGGCCGACCGCGTTGGCGACGCCGTACACCGCCGCCAGGGCACCGGCCAGACTGTACGAACCGCCCTGCGCGCGGACGAACAACACGATCGCGATGGCCGCGGTCGCGTTCGGCAGCCGCCCCACCAGCGTGCCCACCAGCAGCCGAGTGGCGTGCCGCGCCCGGAGAATCTCCAGGTATCCCGTGGCCATGCCGCGCCTCCACTCACTACCGGCGTCCACCGGAATCATCGACGTTGTACGTATAACTAAGGTCCCCATACGTACCATGTCGGCTGTTCACCAGTCCAGACGGAGTCCAGACGAAGGAGCGGCCCCACGGTGGCCCGAGCCCAGATCCGCCCCACGAGCAGGGACGTCGCCCAAGCAGCAGGCGTCTCCCAGGCCGCCGTGTCCCTCGTCATGGGCGACAAATGGCGCGGCCGCGTCTCGGAGGCCACCGCACAACGCGTACGCGACGCCGCGCACCGCCTCGGCTACCGCCCCAACCTCGCCGCCCGCAACCTACGCCTCGGACACACCCGCACCGTCCTTCTCGTCGTCCCCGCCCTCACCACCGAATTCTTCGCCGGCGTCTACACCGGAGCCGCCCGCGTCGCCGCCCAGCACGGCTTCGGCGTGGTCCTCTACCCCTCACCCGAGGGCATCGGCCCCGCCCGCAACCCCTTCGCCTCGGCGCAGGCCGCGCTCGACGGCGTCATCGCCTCCTCCATGGCCGCCGACGCCCTGACCGACATCCGCGGCGACCAGCTCCCCCTGGTCATGCTCGACAGCGACCCCGAGAGCAACCCGGGCGCCGCCACGGTCAACCTCGACATCGCCGACGGCATCCGCCAGATCACCCGCCACCTCGTGGCCCTGGGCCACCGCAGCTTCCTGCACCTGGCCGCCGACGTCCCCTCCTGGACCTTCGAGGTGCGCGCCCGCGAACTGACCACCCGACTGGCCGCGACCCCCGGCACCACGCTCCGCACGACCCGCTCGCCCATCTCCATCCAGGGCGCCGTCACCGCCGCCCAAGCCGCCCTCACCGGACCCGACCGCCCCACCGCCGTCATCTGCGACGACGACCAGCTCGCGGCCGGCACCTACAAGGCGGCCCGCCGCCTGGGCCTGCGCATCCCCGACGACCTCTCCGTCACCGGCCTCGACGACCTGGCCCTGGCCACGGCCCTCGACCCGGAACTCACCACGGTCCGCCTCGACGCGGAGCTCTTCGGCGAACGCGGCATGCAGGCCCTCCTCGCGGTCCTGGACCGCCGCGACCCCGAGGCCGGGGACATCCCCGTCCACCTGGTGCCCCGGGGCTCGACCGGCCCGGCCACCGCACACCCCTGAAACGGAAAGGCGACGGGGCGGGGACTGCCCCCGCCCCGCCACCGGCAGGCCGCTCCGAACGCGCCTACTCCTCGCTCTCGGCCTCGCTCCCGGCCCCGGTCTCCGTGTCCGCGTCGGCCTCCGCCTCGGACACCGTCTCCGCGCCACCGGCCTCCAGCAGCCGCGCCAGCCGTCGCCCCGTGATCCGCCGGAACTTCCGCTGCTGCGGCCGCGTGCGGTCCAGCACCGCCACCTCCAGCCGCTCCGCGGGAATCTCCCGCTCACCGCCGTTGGTGTCCCGCGACAGCGCCTGCACCGCCAGCTCCAGCGCCTGGGCCAGCGTCATCCCGTCCCGGTGGCGCTGATCCAGATACCCGCTGATCTGCTCCGCGTTGCCCCCCACCGCGACCGAGCCGTGTTCGTCCACGATGGAACCGTCGTGCGGCAACCGGTAGATCTGGTCGCCCTCCGGGGTCTCCCCGACCTCGGCCACCACCAGCTCCACCTCGTACGGCTTCTCCGCCGCACTCGAGAAGATCGTCCCCAGCGTCTGCGCGTACACGTTCGCCAGGCCCCGGGCGGTCACGTCGTCACGGTCATAGGTGTAACCCCGCAGATCGGCGTAGCGCACCCCGCCGATCCGCAGGTTCTCGTACTCGTTGTACTTGCCGGCGGCGGCGAAGCCGATCCGGTCGTAGATCTCGCTGAACTTGTGCAACGCACGGGACGGGTTCTCACCGACGAACACGATGCCGTCGGCGTACTGCAGCACGACCAAGCTGCGGCCACGGGCGATCCCCTTGCGGGCGTACTCCGCCCGGTCGGCCATCGCCTGCTGGGGTGAGACATAGAACGGCGTCGACACGGTTCAACCGTCCCTTTCTGTCGAAGTCACTGGATGGAGGTCCCTCGGCATCGAACCGCCCGCCCTACAGCAGCGAGGCCCGCGGGCCGTCCGGCTGCTCCAGCCGCCGCTCCAGCACGGACCGGGCGATCCCGGACGCCTCGTCCTCGGAGAGCCTGCGGTAGCCGTCCTCGGTGATCACCGTGACAATCGGGTAGATCCGCCGGGCGACATCGGGACCGCCGGTCGCCGAGTCGTCGTCCGCCGCGTCGTACAGGGCCTGCACGACCAGTGTGGTCGCCTCGGTCTCGCTCAGGTCGTCCCGGAAGAGCTTCTTCATGGCGCTGCGCGCGAAGACGGACCCGGAACCGGTGGCGGCGTAGCCCTGCTCCTCCGAGCGCCCGCCCGTGACGTCGTAGGAGAAGATCCGCCCCTTCTCCCGGTCCGTGTCGTACCCCGCGAACAGCGGGACCACGGCCAGGCCCTGCATCGCCATCGCGAGGTTGGACCGGATCATGGTCGACAGCCGGTTCGCCTTGCCCTCCAGGGACAGCTGCGTCCCCTCGACCTTCTCGAAGTGCTCCAGCTCCAGCTGGAACAGCTTCACCATCTCCACGGCGAGCCCCGCCGTACCGGCGATGCCCACCGCCGAGTACTCGTCCGCCGGGAACACCTTCTCGATGTCCCGCTGAGCGATGATGTTGCCCATGGTGGCCCGGCGGTCACCGGCGAGCACGACACCACCGGGAAAGCTCGCAGCCACGATCGTCGTGCCGTGCGGCGCCTCCACCGCTCCCTGGAGCGGTGGCAGCTTCCGCCGTCCCGGCAGCATCTCGGGCTGGTGATCGGAGAGAAAGTCCATGAAGGAGGAAGACCCTGGCGTCAGGAAGGCGGCCGGCAGCCGCCCGGTGCTAGGAGTGTTGGCTTCCACGAGGTTCCCTCCAGATAGGCGGCAGCCCGACGGATGGCGTCGGGATCGTCTCCCAACTTGCCGATGGCCGAATTGCAGTTGATGCACGGTACGCCACGGACCCTACCCGTCTTGCGGCAGTGATCCACACGTATGGCCGGGGCATTCCGCCACCGGCGAAGGCCGCCCGCGGTGCGGACCGACCGCACCGCGGGCAGCGCTTCACCAGCTACTCCCCCCGTACCCACGACCCTGACCTGCGACCTTCGAATCGAAGGTCGCCCCGGCCTACTGGCCGCCCTTCTGAACGAAGGACCTCACGAAGTCCTCGGCATTCTCCTCGAGCACGTCGTCGATCTCGTCGAGTACGGAGTCCACGTCGTCGTTCAGTTTTTCCTGGCGCTCCTTGAGGTCCTCAGAAGCCTGCGCGTCCTGCGTCTGCTCCTCGACCTCCTCCGTGGAGCGTGTGGCCTTCTGCTGCCCGCCGCCGGTGTCCTTCGTTGCCATAACCCTCACCCCGCTCAGCTCGCCCGACATGGTCGGCATTGCGCCGATCAGTGTTGATCAGTGTTGATCAGACCCTACAAGCCGGGTCCGACAGTGCCCCCGCACTTGCTCCAACGTACGGGGACCGTCTCGATGATTCCCGGCTCCGGGGTCTTCCACCCTGCCCGGCCGGCCCCTCCCGGGTTCCCAGATCGTGGTTCAGCTCCCGGACAACACCCTGACCAGGTCTTCCGCCGTGCGGCAGCGGTCCAGGAGCTCCTTGACATGATTACGCGTTCCGCGAAGCGGTTCCAGGGTTGGGACGCGCTGGAGCGAGTCCCGGCCCGGCAGATCGAAGATCACCGAGTCCCAGGAGGCCGCCGCCACATCGTCCGCGTACTGCTCCAGGCAGCGTCCGCGGAAGTAGGCGCGGGTGTCCTCCGGCGGCTTCGTCCGGGCCCGCTCGATGTCCCTCTCGTCCAGCAGCCGCTTCATGCGGCCGCGGGCGACCAGACGGTTGTAGAGCCCCTTGTCGGGGCGTACGTCGGCGTACTGGAGGTCGACGAGGTGCAGTCGGGCGGCGTCCCAGTCCAGGTCGTCCCTGCGCCGGTAGCCCTCCATGAGTTCCCGCTTGGCGACCCAGTCCAGCTCGCCGGCCAGGCTCATGGGGTCGTTCTCCAGGCGGTTGAGGGTGTCCTCCCAGCGGGCCAGGACGTCCTTGGTCTGGTCGTCGGCGTCGGCCCCGTACCGTTCCTCGACGTATTTGCGGGAGAGCTCGTAGTACTCCATCTGGAGCTGGACGGCGGTGAGTGTGCGGCCGCTGCGGAGGGTGACGAGCCGTTCCAGGGTCGGATCGTGCGAGATCTGGTGCAGCGTCCGTACGGGCTGGTCGACCGCGAGGTCCACGGCGATGAAGCCGTCCTCGATCATCGACAGGACGAGCGCGGTCGTGCCGAGCTTCAGGTAGGTGGAGATCTCGGACAGGTTCGCGTCGCCGATGATCACGTGGAGCCGGCGGTGTTTCTCGGCGTCGGCGTGCGGTTCGTCGCGGGTGTTGATGATGGGGCGCTTCAGTGTGGTCTCGAGGCCGACCTCGACCTCGAAGTAGTCCGCGCGCTGGCTGAGCTGGAAGCCGTGCTCGTGACCGTCCTGGCCGATGCCGACGCGGCCCGCGCCGGTGAAGACCTGGCGGGAGACGAAGAACGGGGTGAGGTGGCGGACGATGTCCGAGAACGGGGTCTCCCGCCTCATCAGGTAGTTCTCGTGGGTGCCGTAGGAGGCGCCCTTGTTGTCGGTGTTGTTCTTGTACAGGTGGATGGGCTGGGCGCCGGGGAGCGCCGCCGCCCGCTCCGCGGCCTCGGCCATGATGCGTTCGCCGGCCTTGTCCCAGAGGACGGCGTCGCGGGGGTTGGTGACCTCCGGGGCGCTGTACTCGGGGTGCGCGTGGTCGACGTAGAGTCGCGCGCCGTTGGTGAGGATGACATTGGCGAGGCCGATGTCCTCGTCGGTGAGCTGGCTGGCGTCGGCGGCCTCGCGCGCGAGGTCGAAGCCTCGCGCGTCGCGCAGCGGGTTCTCCTCCTCGAAGTCCCAGCGGGCCCGGCGGGCCCGGTGCATCGCCGCCGCGTAGGCGTTCACGATCTGGGACGAGGTGAGCATGGCATTGGCGTTGGGGTGGCCGGGGACGGAGATCCCGTACTCCGTCTCGATGCCCATTACTCGCCGTACAGTCATGCGGCCCTCCTTGCCCGGCGGCGTCCCCGGTCGGGGGCGCTGCTCAAGTACCGCTGGCGCTCCGTGCGTGTGCGGTGCCCGTCCCCGCACTGCGCGACTCGGCGGTACCGAAGAGCCTAGAACGCCTTTGCGCTGGTGGGGAGATCATTTGCGTCTTTGCCGTGTTCCCGGTCGTGTCCCGGAAAGCAGTCGGCTGCGGGTACCCGTCGAGGGCACCCGCAGCCGCCCTGCTTTTTACAGGTATTGACCGGTGTTTGCCACCGTGTCGATGGAGCGTCCCGTGTCCGCGCCCTGCTTTCCGGTGATGAGGGTGCGGATGTAAACAATCCGCTCACCCTTCTTACCGGAGATTCGGGCCCAGTCGTCCGGGTTGGTGGTGTTGGGCAGGTCCTCGTTCTCCTTGAACTCGTCCACACATGCCTGGAGCAGGTGGGAGACGCGGAGACCCTTCTGGCTCTTCTCGAGGAAGTCCTTGATCGCCATCTTCTTGGCGCGGCCGACGATGTTCTCGATCATGGCGCCGGAGTTGAAGTCCTTGAAGTAGAGGACTTCCTTGTCTCCATTGGCGTACGTGACTTCCAGGAAGCGGTTCTCCTCGCTTTCGGCGTACATCTGTTCCACCGCGGTCTGGATCATGCTCTGGACCGTCATGCCCCTGTCGCCGCCGTGCTCGGCGATGTCGTCGCCGTGCAGCGGGAGGCGCTGGGTGAGGTACTTGCCGAAGATGTCCTTGGCCGCCTCGGCGTCCGGACGTTCGATCTTGATCTTCACATCGAGCCGGCCGGGTCGCAGGATGGCGGGGTCGATCATGTCCTCACGGTTGGAGGCACCGATCACGACCACGTTCTGCAGGCCCTCCACGCCGTCGATCTCGGCGAGGAGCTGCGGGACGATGGTGTTCTCCACGTCGGAGCTGACACCGGAGCCGCGGGTTCGGAAGAGGGATTCCATCTCGTCGAAGAAGACGATGACGGGGGTGCCCTCACTGGCCTTCTCGCGGGCCCGCTGGAAGACCAGGCGGATCTGCCGCTCGGTCTCGCCGACGTACTTGTTCAGCAGCTCGGGGCCCTTGATGTTGAGGAAGAAGCTCTTGCCGGCGGCCTGGCCGGTGACCTCGGCGACCTTCTTGGCCAGCGAGTTGGCGACGGCCTTGGCGATGAGCGTCTTGCCGCATCCGGGAGGCCCGTAGAGCAGTACGCCCTTGGGCGGGCGCAGTTCGTGCTCCCTGAACAGGTCCGGATAGAGGTAGGGCAGCTCGACGGCGTCGCGGATGGCTTCGATCTGGTTGCCGAGGCCGCCGATCTGCTCGTAGCCGATGTCGGGGACTTCCTCGAGGACGAGCTCCTCGACCTCGCTCTTCGGGACGATCTCGTAGACGTACCCGGAGCGGGGTTCGAGCAGGAGGGCGTCACCGGGGCGGATGGTGATGCCCAGCAGGGGTTCGGCGAGCCGGACCACCCGTTCCTCGTCGGTGTGCCCGAGGACGAGGGCCCGTTCTCCGTCCTCGAGGATCTCCTTGAGGGTGACGATGTCACCGACGCGCTCGAACTCCATGGCCTCGACCACGTTGAGCGCTTCGTTGAGCATCACTTCCTGGCCACGCCGGAGCTCGTCGAGGTCGACGCTCGGGCTGACGTTCACCCGGAGCTTTCTACCGCCGGTGAAGATGTCGGCGGTGCCGTCCTCGTTCGCCAGGAGGAAAACTCCGAAGCCGGCCGGTGGCTGGGCCAGCCGGTCCACTTCCTCCTTGAGGGCCACGATCTGGTCGCGGGCCTCGCGGAGCGTGCCGGCGAGTCGTTCGTTCTGGGCGGACACGCCGGCCAGGTTGGTCTGCAGCTCGACGATCCGCTCTTCGAGAATCCTCGTGTGTCGCGGAGAGTCGGCGAGCTTGCGGCGCAGGACGGCGATCTCCTGCTCAAGGTAGGCGATCTGCCCGGCCGGGTCGTCGGACCCGCGTCCCGGGCGGATGCCGCGGTTCATGTCGTCGTCGTGGGCTGCCACGGTCCTCACCTCCTCCAAGGGGAGCTGGACGCTTCCAGACCCTACCTGGGCGGGTGTCGATTGAAACCCCTAGATCACAAAGACGGTCGAGGTGTGTCCGATCTTCACCCTTGCGCTCTCCCTCACGCCAGGGGAATACCCATCGAGGGTGACGGGAACCCCGGCGGAGGTAGGGTCGATGTGTTCAACACCCGTCGGAGCTGGCCGGATTCCCGTTCGGCCCGACGCGGGAGACGGCAGGGGAGATGAGCGTGCAGCAGGAGGCCGGAGTCGACGCCGAGGCTCTGGAGGTCTGGATCGACCAGGACCTGTGTACCGGTGACGGCATCTGCGCGCAGTACGCGCCCGAGGTGTTCGAGCTGGACATCGACGGTCTGGCTTATGTGAAGGGCCCGGACGACGAGTTGTTGCAGGCCGCGGGGGCGGCGGCGCGGGTGCCGCTGCCGGTTCTCACGGATGTGGTCGATTCGGCGAAGGAGTGTCCGGGCGAGTGCATTCACGTACGGCGCGTGGCCGACGGCGTGGAGGTGTACGGCCCGGACGCCGGGTGACCGTTGTGGAGCTTTCCGTCACCACCGTCCGATTTCTCCGATGTTCGTTCCCGCCTCACGCTCGCGTGGTTCACACGCTCCGGGCGTCAGAGGGCGTGGAGCGGACGAACGCGCCGTTGTCCCAGTGCCACTTCAGGCTCTTGCGCACATCGGGGCAGCAACTGGGTACGTCGGAGGACGAGTAGCCGAGGAGCGCCGCGGTGATCTCGCCGTCGCGTACGGCGAAGTCGTCGACGTTGGTGCGGTCCTTGGGGTCGACGAGGGTGGCCACCACGCGTGGAGTGCCGGCTCCGGCGGCCTCGGTCAGGACGTACATGCCGTCGGGCGGGGTGCCCATGGGTGCGTCGCAGTGGACGACCGCCACGGTCTCGGGCCGTCCGTCGCCGTCGAGGTCGCCGGCCGCCTCCTTCTTGACCACGGCCTGCACCGGACCGCATTCGATCGGGAACTCGACGTCCGCGGGGTCCGGCGGGGCGATGGGCGCCGGGGCACTCCTGGTCTGCGGGGCCTGCGGGTCGGGTGTCTGGGCCGCGGTCGCGGCCGGGGGCTGCAGCAGGCCGGAGAGCGCCACGACTCCGGCGACGGCCGTGGCGGTGGCGACCCAGTGGATCGGGCGGGTGTGCGTGTGGGCGAGTTCCGGGACGGCGGATGACTGCACGAGGAGTGTCTCCTGTGAGGGCTGTGCCGGTGGGGGTGGCCAGCATCGTGCCACACGTCACAGTGCGGGGGAACGCCGGGGTGGGCGGTTCCGGTGCGGGGCCCGGGAAGACACCGGCCGCCGTCGCGTCAACATGAGGGCGCCGTGGCGCAGTTCCCGGTGTGGTCCGGGAACTGCGCCACGGCGCCGGTGCGTTGTCGTGGTGGTGGGACGGGTCAGCGGGCGGTGCCCGCGTCGGCGTTGGGTCCCGAGTAGTCCTCGCCGTAGGCGCCCTTGGCGGGGCGGCGTCGACGCATGGGGGGCTCGACCCCGTCGGCGAGGCGGCGGGCGGTGAGCAGGAAGCCGGTGTGGCCGATCATCCGGTGGTCCGGGCGGACGGCCAGCCCTTCGATGTGCCAGTTGCGGATCATGGATTCCCAGGCGGTCGGCTCGTTGAAGGAGCCGATCTCGCGGATGGACTCGACGGTCCGGGCCAGCTGGGTCGTGGTCGCGACGTAGCAGCAGAGGATGCCGCCGGGGACGAGCGCCTTGGAGACGGCCTCCAGGCATTCCCAGGGGGCGAGCATGTCGAGGATGACGCGGTCGACCTCGGTGTCGGACAGATTGTCCTGGAGGTCGCCGACGGTGAGCTGCCAGGCGGGGTGCGGGCCGCCGAAGTAGCGTTCCACGTTGGCCTGGGCGATCTCGGCGAAATCCTCGCGGCGTTCGTAGCTGTGCAGCATGCCCTGGTCGCCGATGGCGCGCAGCAGGAAGCTGCTGAGCGAGCCGGAGCCCACACCTGCCTCCACGACGCGGGCGCCGGGGAAGATGTCGGCGAAGGCGAGGATCTGTCCCGCGTCCTTGGGGTAGACGACGGCTGCCCCGCGGGGCATGGACAGGACGTAGTCGGGGAGCAGGGGGCGCAGCGCGAGGTAGGCGACGTTCCCGGTGGTGCGGACAACGCTGCCCTCGGGTGCGCCGATCAGTTCGTCGTGGGGGAAGGAACCCTTGTGGGTGTGGAAGTTCTTCCCGGCCTCGAGCGTGAACGTGTAGTGGCGGCCCTTGGGGTCGGTCAGCTGTACCTGGTCCCCGACCTTGAAGGGCCCACGGCGGCGGGCGGCACCGGTCGGTTCGGACATGTGACCAGCCTACCGGTCCCGACGTGGGCCACTGACCACTCGAGGGCGGGGCGGACGTCAGGCGGGGCGGGCCATGGCCTTGACGAAGGCCCGCTCGACGTCGGCCGCGGACAGGACGCCGTAGATCTCGCCGGTGGTCTCGACGACCAGGTACTCGGTGGCGGGGGCGGCGCGCAGGGCCTCGAGGAGGTCCTCTCCCGCGAGCTCGGCGGAGACGCGCATGCCGTCGGTGAGTTCCTGGGCGAGTCCGCTGACCGGGACCCAGGGGCGGCGGTGTTCGGGTACGCCGACGATGGCGGCCTCGCGCACCAGGGAGAGCGGGGTGCCGTCGGGGTCGACGACGACGAGGGCCCGGGCTCCGGCGGCGTTGGCGCGGCGCAGGGCCTCGGAGAGCGGGGTGTCCGTCTCCACGGGCACCGCGCGGCGGGTGAGGGCGCGGGCACGCAGTTCAGGAAGGTGTTCGCGCAGGCGGGCCATGCGCAGGCTGTTGCCCGCACCGGTCCAGATGATCGCGGCGAGGATGGCGGCGAGCAGCGCGTCGAGGACGGTGTCCATACCGACGCTGTCCTCGGCGGCGGAACCGAGGGCTCCGGACTGGGTGAGCAGGGGGAGGCCGATCAGGACGGAGACGGCGAGGGCGCGGCCCACCCAGGCGGCGACGATGGTGCCGCTCATCGGCTTGCCGGTGAGTTTCCAGACGACCGCGCGGAGCATGCGTCCGCCGTCGAGGGGGAGGCCGGGCAGGAGGTTGAAGACGGCCACGATGAGGTTGGAGATCATCAGGCCGGCCAGCAGGACGCCGGGGACGGAGCTGGGTTCGACGGCGAGCAGGGCGACGTAGAACAGGCCGGACAGGACGAGGGAGAGCAGGGGGCCGACGAAGGCGAGCACGAACTCCCGCCCGGGTGTCTCCGCCTCCTTCTCGATCTCGGAGACGCCGCCGAAGAACTGGAGCTGGATGCGGCGCACCGGCAGCTTGAAGCGGAGGGCGGCGAGGGTGTGGGCGAGTTCGTGGACGAGTACGGAGGCGTAGAAGGCGACGGCGAAGAACAGCGAGACCAGATAGCTGGCGGCGCCCAGTTCGGGCAGCACGCGGTCGATCTGGCCGCCGAAGACCCAGGTGATCAGGATGGCGACGAGGAACCAGCTGGGGGCGACGTAGACGGGCACGCCGAACGGGCGTCCCATCAGCAGTCCACCGCGCTGCTGCTCCGGGGGACGCGGGGCGGGCCCCTTGCCGGATCCGGAGTGGGCGAGGGTGCGGTCGGCGCTGTGGGGCTCGGGGTGCGCGGACCGGTGGCCGTCCCGCGGAGCACCCTCGGACGGAACACCCGCGGGAGCAGGGGGCTCGGACCCGCCGTCCTCCGGGGTCCGCGGGTCATGGTGCTCGGCGGGCCGACTCGACTCACCCGGCTCCCCCGGACGGTCCGGGCCGGCCGGACCCCGCGGGTCGTGCGGGTGGGCGTCGGTGTCCGGGGCAGGGGGTCGCGCGGGCTCCCCGTTCCGGGGCGTGGCCCCGGTGTCCGCCGGGGTACCGCCGGTCCGTGACGGAGCGTCGCCGGAGGCCGACGGGTCACGGTCGGCGGTGCGGTCGTCGGGGGTGCTCGGGGTGGTTTCGGCCGGGTCGAAGCGGCCCCCGTCCGTGGGGGGTGCGCCCGCCGGGGCCCCCACGTGGCGCTCGGCCGGCTCGTCGTTGCCGGATCGCGGCTGCCCGCGTCCGCCGCTTGCGTCCACCGGTGTCCCCTCGTCGCTGCGTTTCCCGTGCCTGCCGGACGGGAGGGTCTGGTGTCGATGGTATGCGGCCGTCGCCACACCTCTCGCCTCGGCACCCCTGTCTCTTCCCGTGCGGCACCGCGCCCGCTCGCCCTCTCCGCTCCCCCTTTCCCTCCTTTTCCCCCGTTTCCCTTTTCCCCCTCTCTCCTTCTCTCCCTTCCTCTCCCTGCAGTCACCCTGCAGTCACCCTTGGTCTGCGGATCCCTGTCAGTACCGGGCCGTAAGGTCTGTGGGCATGGAGACGAGCACCGAGGGCACGGGACGGCCCGACAGCATGCCGGTCGTGGCGGCGGATCCGCCGGTGGTGGCCGGGGCCCCGCCCGGGAGAACTGCCGCGCCGCCCGCCTCGCTGTCCCCGTCGCGTGCCAGTGACTTCATGCAGTGTCCGCTGCTGTACCGGTTCCGGGTCATCGACCGCCTGCCGGAAAAGCCGAGCGAGGCGGCGACCCGGGGCACGCTGGTGCACGCGGTGCTGGAGCGCCTCTTCGACGCCCCGGCCGCCGAGCGCGCGGCACCGCGGGCGAAGGAGCTGGTCCCGGGCCAGTGGGACCGGCTGCGGGAGTCGAGGCCGGAGCTCGTGGAGCTGTTCGCCGAGGATCCGGAGGGTGAGCGGCTGGCGCGCTGGCTGGCGGAGGCGGAGCTGCTGGTCGAGCGCTGGTTCACCCTGGAGGATCCGAGCCGGCTGGAACCCGCCGAGCGGGAGCTGTTCGTCGAGGCCGAGCTGGATTCCGGGTTGAGGCTGCGCGGCATCATCGACCGGGTGGATGTGGCGCCCACCGGCGAGGTGCGGCTCGTCGACTACAAGACGGGCAAGGCGCCTCGGCCGGAGTACGCGGAGGGCGCGCTGTTCCAGATGAAGTTCTACGCCCTGGTGGTGTGGCGGCTGAAGCAGGTGATCCCGCGCCGGCTGCAGCTCGTGTACCTGGGCAGCGGTGATGTGCTGACGTACGACCCGGTCCGCGCCGATCTGGAGCGCGTGGAGCGCAAGCTGCTGGCCCTGTGGGAGGCGATCCGGCTGGCCACGGAGACGGGTGACTGGCGGCCGCGTCCCACCAAGCTGTGCGGCTGGTGCGACCACCAGGCGCACTGCCCGGAGTTCGGCGGCACTCCCCCGCCGTATCCGCTGCCGGTGCGGGCGTCCGGGCCGGCGTCGGCCGATGTGCCCCGGAGGCAAGCGGGACAGGGCACCCAGGGCACAATGGGGGCGGACTAGCGAAGGAGAGTCACGTGGCCATCCGCGTCCTACTGGTTGACGACCAGCCGCTGCTGCGTACGGGCTTCCGGATGATCCTGGAGGCCGAGCAGGACATCGCGGTCGTCGGTGAGGCCGGAGACGGCCTCCAGGCCCAGGACCAGGTGCGGGCGCTGCAGCCCGATGTGGTGCTGATGGACATCCGCATGCCGCGGATGGACGGTGTGGAGGCCACCCGGCAGATCACCGGCCCGGAGCGGGACGGCCCGGCGAAGGTGCTGGTGCTCACGACGTTCGATCTCGACGAGTACGTGGTGGAGGCGCTGCGGGCGGGTGCCAGCGGCTTCCTGCTGAAGGACGCCCCGGCCAATGAACTGGTGCAGGCGATCCGGGTGGTGGCCGCCGGTGAGGCGATGCTGGCCCCGAGCATCACGCGCCGGCTGCTGGACAAGTACGCCACGCATCTGCCGTCCGGTGACGAGCCGGTGCCGGACACACTGCACACCCTGACCGACCGTGAGGTCGAGGTGCTGAAGCTGGTGGCACGGGGACTGTCCAACGCGGAGATCGCCGCGGACCTGTTCGTCAGTGAGACGACCGTGAAGACGCACGTCGGTCATGTCCTGACGAAGCTGGGGCTGCGTGACCGGGTACAGGCCGCGGTGTACGCGTACGAGAGCGGTCTGGTGCGCCCTGGGGCGCAGTAGCTCCCGCTCCGGTCCGCACACCGGCTCCGAGCCGCACGCCGAGGGCGCCTCCGACTTCCGCGAGACGGGAAGTCGGAGGCGCCCTCGGTGTGTGAGCCCGCTCGGGGCTCCGCTGCGTCAGCCGCTCACGCCTCGTCCCAGCTCCCACAGCTGGAGCGTGGAGGAGGAGTTGAGCATGTAGGCGGTGCCGGTGATGTCGTCACGTGCGGCGCTGTACTGCTTGCCCTGCCACAGGGGCAGCACGGGCACGTCCTCCGCGACGATGTCCTGGATGTCGTTCAGGCTGCCGGCCGCGGAGAGCCGGTCGGCCTGGCGGCGGGACTCCGGGATGAGCTCCTTGCGGATCTCGCTGTTGGCGTACGGCGAGTTGAGGAAGTTGTCCTCGTCCAGGAACGGGGCGAGGAAGTTGTCGGCGTCCGGGTAGTCGGGGAACCAGCCCATGCCGTAGACGTCGAACTTGCCCTTCTGTCCGTCCGGCCGGAAGGTCTCCCAGGCCGCGCCCTTGATGTCGGTGTCGAACAGGCCGCTGTCGTTGAGCTGCTTGCTGAGCTGCTCGAACTCCGCCTTGGTGGCGGGACCGTAGTGGTCGGTCGTGTAGTGCAGCGTCATCTTCACCGGGGTGGTGACACCGGCCTTCTCCAGCATCTGGCGGGCCTTGGAGACGTCGGGGTCGCCGTACTTGTTGAAGAACGCGTTGGAGTGACCGGTGACGGTCGCGGGGACCAGTGAGTACAGCGGCTCGGCCTGGGAGCCGTAGACCTTGGCGACCAGTTCGCTGCGGTTGATGACCTGGGCCATGGCCTGGCGGACGGCCTTGGTCTCCACGCTGGGGGCCTTGGTGTTGAAGACCAGGTAGCGGATCTCCAGACCCGGCGACTCGACGAGGTCGATGGCGTCCTCGTTGTCGTTGCCGAGTTCCCGGATCTGCTCCGGCGACATGCTGCGGGACATGACGTCGATGTCATCGTCCTCGAGCGCCTGGCCCATGGCCTCGGCGCTCTCGAAGCTGCGCATCTCGACCTTGTCGTTGCCCACTTCCAGGGACCCCTTGTAGGAGGGGTTCTTGACGTAGGTGGCGCGGACCAGTTCGCCGTCCTCGACCTCGGTCTCGAGGGTGTACGGACCGGAGCCGTCGACGTCGAATCCTTCGCGCAGCTTGCCCTTGTCGTACTTCTTCTCGCTGAGGATGCCCGCGACCGGGGTCGACAGCTTGTAGGGGAAGGTGGCGTCGGCCGACTTGAGGTGGAAGATCACCTCGCGGTCGCCCTTGGTCTCGATGGTGTCGATCGTGGACAGCAGTGCGAACACACCGCTGTCGGACTGGATCGAGAGGGCGCGCTCGATGGAGAACTTCACATCGGCGGCGGTGACGGGCGAGCCGTCCGAGAACTTCAGGCCTTCGCGCAGGGTGCAGCTGTACCGCTCGTTGCCGGTGTCGGTGAAACCGCAGCTCTCCGCGGCCTCGGGCACCGGCTCACCGTCGCCACGCGGCTGGATCAGCAGGGTCTGCACCGTCTGGCGCAGCATGTTCCAGGTGCCGACGTCGTAGGCGTACGCCGGGTCGACCGGAGCGGGCTCCTCCTCCGAGACGGTGAACCGGTCCGTGGTGCCGACGACGATCGCGTCGCCGCCGCCGCTCCCACCACCGGTGTCGCCACAGCCGGCGAGTACCGGCGCGAGCAGGCCGATCGCGGCCGCCAGCACCAAAGTCTTGCGGTTCATGCTCGAGTTTCTCCAGAGCTGTCGACTCCGTGTATGCGGCATACGGGTTGTTACTGCCGGCCACGGGGATGGGGGTGATGTTCTCGCGATGAGATTAGTCCGCGCCCGCAGGGAGGGTCGCGGCGACCGGAGTTGAGCCCCCATCACGCAGTGGAACCGGGTGTGAACGCACCGGCGAACGTGGACGGAGCAGGATTGGGGCAGCGTTCCACCAATCGGGACACAAGGGAACGCGAACGGCCCCAGAAACGGCGCGGACACCACAAGCCGACCCCCCTGTCGACCCCCTGATGGGTGGTGAACATCACACGGCAACCGGGTCGGACGGTACCGGAATTCACCAGCCGGTAGCGCTCCGAATTCCTTCGGACACACAACCCGCCGACCCGAACGCGGGCCCTGGGAAATTCCGGTCCCGCAGGCCGCTCCACACGGGGTGAACCCCTAGCGCATTTCCGTCATCAGCCCGCGCAGAAAAGTCAGATCGACCGTTTCCAACGACGGTACGACGGTCCGCCGGGCGGCCGGCGTGATGGGGGCCACGGAGGGCACCGCCACGACGTGACAGCCCGCGGCCTCGGCGGCGGCCACGCCGGTCGCCGTGTCCTCGACGACGGCGCACCGCACGGGGTCCACACCGAGACCGAGGGCGGCGGTCAGGTACGGGTCGGGGTGGGGCTTGGTGCGCGGGACCTCGTCACCGGCGATCGACAGCGCGAAGTGGTGGGCGCCCAGCGAGGTCAGTACGCGGTCGATGATGCGCCGGTGCGAGGCGGAGACCAGGGCCGTGGGGACACCGTGCTCGGACAGCTCGGCGAGCAGCCGGGCGGCACCGGGCATCAGCGGCAGGGCACTGGAGATGCGGTCCTCGAAGCCGTCGTTGAGCAGTACCGTCAGTTCGGCCAGGGGGATGTCGGCTCCGGTCGCCTCGATCAGGAAGCCCGCGCTGCGGGTCATGGGGCCGCCGACCACGACATGGCGCCACGAGTCGTCGAGGGCGTGGCCGAGGGAGGCGAACACCTCGACCTCGACATCCCACCAGAAGCCCTCGGTGTCGACCAGGGTGCCGTCCATGTCCAGGAGCACGGCCTGCAGGGGGGAACCTTCGGCCGGGGAGGGGTCGAAGGTCTGGGGGAGAGTGCCGAGCGCGGTAACCGGAACCGTACTGGTCATCCACGTACCTCCTTCAAGGGACGATCAGGCCGGTTCCCACGAGGGGAACCGGCCTGCGGTGGACCGACAAGTGTACGTCGTGCGCGACGCAGCCGCTCAGTGCGCGCCGCGAGCCCGACGAACCGCCGGACGGGATCAGCGGGCGTTGAAGTACTTGGCCTCTGGATGGTGGATCACGATGGCGTCCGTGGACTGCTCGGGGTGCAGCTGGAACTCCTCGGAGAGGTGGACGCCGATGCGCTCCGGCTGGAGCATCTCCGCGATCTTGGCACGGTCCTCCAGGTCGGGGCAGGCGCCGTAGCCGAGGGAGAAGCGGGCGCCCCGGTACTTCAGGGCGAACATGTCCTCCATCGCGGCCGGGTCCTCACCGGAGAACCCGAGCTCGGAGCGGACCCGCGCGTGCCAGTACTCGGCGAGCGCCTCGGCCAGCTGCACGGAGAGCCCGTGCAGTTCGAGGTAGTCGCGGTAGGCGTTGGCCGCGAACATCCGCGCGGTCTCCTCGCCGATGCGGGAGCCGACGGTGACGATCTGGAAGCCGACGACATCCGTCTCCCCGGACTCCTCCGGGCGGAAGAAGTCGGCCAGGCACAGGCGCCGGCCGCGGCGCTGGCGCGGGAAGGTGAAGCGGGTGCGTTCGTTGCCCGCCTCGTCCAGGACGATCAGGTCGTCGTCCTTGGAGACGCACGGGAAGTAGCCGTACACGACGGCCGCCTCCAGCAGGTTGTCCGTCTGGAGCCGGTCCAGCAGACCGCGCAGCCTGGGCCGGCCCTCGGTCTCCACCAGCTCCTCGTACGTCGGCCCGTCGCCCGTGCGGGCCTGCTTCAGGCCCCACTGGCCCTTGAACAGGGCGCCCTCGTCGAGCCAGCTCGCGTACTCCTTGAGCTGGATGCCCTTGACCACCCGGGTGCCCCGGAACGGCGGCTCGGGGACCGGGTTGTCGGTGGCGACGTCCGAGCGGACGTGCCCGGCCTCGGGGCGCTCGTCGATCTCCACGGTGGCCGCGCGGACCCGGCGCTGCCGCAGCTCGGGCAGCTTGGCGCCGGGCACGCCGCGCTTGATGCCGATGAGGGCGTCCATCAGGCGCAGGCCCTCGAAGGCATCGCGGGCGTAGCGGACCTCGCCCTGGTAGATCTCGTGCAGGTCCTGCTCGACGTAGGCACGGGTCAGGGCGGCGCCGCCCAGGATGACCGGGTAGTCGGCGGCCAGTCCGCGCTGGTTGAGCTCCTCCAGGTTCTCCTTCATGATCACCGTGGACTTCACCAGCAGCCCGGACATGCCGATGACGTCGGCCTTGTGCTCGTCGGCGGCGTCCAGGATCGCGGAGACCGGCTGCTTGATGCCGAGGTTGACCACGTTGTAGCCGTTGTTCGACAGGATGATGTCGACCAGGTTCTTGCCGATGTCGTGCACGTCGCCGCGGACCGTGGCCAGCACGATGGTGCCCTTGCCCACGTCCTCGCCGTCCTCGACCTTCTCCATGTGCGGTTCGAGGTGGGCGACGGCCGCCTTCATCACCTCGGCGGACTGGAGCACGAACGGCAGCTGCATCTGGCCCGAGCCGAACAGCTCGCCGACCACCTTCATGCCGTCCAGCAGGGTGTCGTTGACGATGTCGAGGGCCTTGCGGGTCTCGAGCGCCTGGTCGAGGTCGGTCTCCAGGCCGTTGCGCTCGCCGTCGATGATCCGCCGCTTGAGCCGCTCGTCCAGGGGCAGCGATGCCAGTTCCTCGGCCTTGTCGGCCTTCAGGGACTTGGCGGTGGCGCCCTCGAAGAGCTGCATCAGCTTCTGCAGGGGGTCGTAGCCCTCGCGGCGCCGGTCGTGGATCAGGTCGAGGGCGGTGGTGACCTCCTCCTCGCTGAAGCGGGCGAGGGGCAGGATCTTGGACGCGTGCACGATCGCCGAGTCCAGCCCCGCCTTGACGCACTCGTCGAGGAAGACCGAGTTGAGCAGGATGCGGGCGGCCGGGTTGAGGCCGAAGGAGATGTTGGACAGGCCGAGGGTGGTCTGCACCCCGGGGTGGCGCCGCTTCAGCTCGCGGATGCCCTCGATGGTGGCGCCGCCGTCCTTGCGGGACTCCTCCTGGCCGGTGCAGATGGTGAAGGTGAGGCAGTCGATGAGGATGTCCTCCTCGCGGATGCCCCAGTTGCCGGTCAGGTCGGCGATGAGGCGTTCGGCGATCTCGACCTTCTTCTCGGCGGTGCGGGCCTGGCCCTCCTCGTCGATGGTCAGCGCGATCAGCGCGGCACCGTGCTCCTTGGCCAGCTGCGCGACACGCGCGAAGCGGGACTCGGGGCCGTCGCCGTCCTCGTAGTTGACCGAGTTGATGACCGCCCGGCCGCCGAGCCTCTCCAGACCGGCCTGGATGACGGGGACCTCGGTGGAGTCCAGCACGATCGGCAGGGTGGAGGCGGTGGCGAGCCGGCCGGCCAGTTCCTTCATGTCGGCGACGCCGTCGCGGCCCACGTAGTCCACGCACAGGTCCAGCATGTGCGCGCCCTCGCGGATCTGCTCCCGGGCCATCTCCACACAGTTGTCCCAGCGGCCCTCGAGCATCGCCTCACGGAACTTCTTCGACCCGTTGGCGTTGGTCCGCTCACCGATCGCCAGGTAGGAGGTGTCCTGACGGAAGGGAACGGTCTGGTAGAGGGAGGCCGCACCGGGTTCCGGGCGCGGGTCGCGCTCCGCCGGGGCGAGGCCGCCCACGCGCTCCACGAGCTGCCGCAGATGCTCGGGCGTCGTACCGCAGCAGCCGCCGACCAGCGACAGGCCGTAGTCGCGGACGAAGTTCTCCTGTGCGTCCGCCAGCTCCCTCGGGGACAGCGGGTACCGTGCGCCGTCCTTGGTGAGTTCCGGCAGACCGGCGTTCGGCATGCACGACAGCTGGACGCGGGAGTGGCGGGCCAGGTAGCGCAGGTGCTCGCTCATCTCGGCCGGGCCGGTCGCGCAGTTCAGGCCGACCATGTCGATGCCCAGCGGTTCCAGCGCGGTGAGCGCGGCGCCGATCTCGGAGCCCAGCAGCATGGTGCCGGTCGTCTCCACCGTGACCGACACGATCAGCGGGACCTCGTGTCCGGCGATCTCCATCGCACGGCGGGCGGCGATGACGGAGGCCTTGGTCTGCAGCAGGTCCTGGGTCGTCTCCACCAGCAGCGCGTCCGCGCCGCCCGCGAGCAGGCCCTCGGCGTTCTGCTGGTAGGCGTCCCGGATGGCGGTGAAGGTGGTGTGGCCGAGGGTGGGCAGCTTGGTGCCGGGGCCCATCGAGCCCAGCACCCAGCGGGGGCGGCCGTCCCGCGCCGCGAACTCGTCCGCCGCCTCGCGGGCGATGCGCGCACCCGCCTCGGACAGTTCGACGACACGGTCCGCGATGTCGTACTCGCCCAGAGCGGTGAGGTTGGCGCCGAAGGTGTTGGTCTCGACGCAGTCGACACCGGCGTCGAAGTACGCGGAGTGGACCGAACGGACGATGTCCGGGCGGGTCAGGTTCAGGATCTCGTTGCAGCCCTCGAGGTCCTCGAAGTCTTCGAGCGTGGGGTCCTGTGCCTGGAGCATGGTGCCCATCGCTCCGTCGGCGACCACCACTCGGGTGGCGAGCGCCTCTCGGAGAGCGGACACACGGGTCCGGCTGTCGGCGGAAGGGGTCAGCGGCAACGAGGCCATGTACGGGGCTCCCTCAAGTGCGACGGCTGTCGGCTTTGCAACTGTCCGAAAAGCACCCTCGTGGTGCTCCCGGGCAGAGGCACGCCGTCAGGGTATCGGGGACCGCGCCCCGATGTTCAGGACGTCCACTGGTCGGACGAAGATGGCCGGGTCCCGAGGTACCGCACGCGGGTGACACGACGGATGGCGGCGGACCATTGGCGGGAGGTCGACGTCGAGCGGTAGTGTTCGGCATTGCCGAACAGCGGCAGCGGCCGCGCGCGACGGCCGAAGGGGACGGAGGCAGCACGGCGATGGCACGGAACATCCAGTCGCTCGAACGGGCGGCGGCGATGCTGCGCCTGCTGGCGGGCGGCGAGCGGCGGCTCGGCCTGTCGGACATCGCCTCGTCCCTGGGCCTCGCCAAGGGCACCGCCCACGGCATCCTGCGCACCCTCCAGCACGAGGGCTTCGTCGAGCAGGACGACGCCTCCGGGCGCTACCAGCTGGGCGCCGAGCTGCTGCGCCTGGGCACCACGTACCTCGACGTGCACGAGCTACGGGCACGCGCCCTGGTCTGGACCGACGACCTGGCCCGCTCCAGCGGCGAGAGCGTCTACCTCGGCGTACTGCACCAGCAGGGCGTGCTGATCGTGCACCACGTGTTCCGCCCCGACGACAGTCGGCAGGTCCTGGAGATAGGGGCCATGCAACCGCTGCACTCCACGGCCCTGGGCAAGGTGCTGTCGGCTTACGACCCGGTGGCGCACAGCGAGGCCCTGGAGGCCGACCGCAAGGCGTTCACCGACCGCACGGTGTGCGAGCCGGACGCCTTCGAGCACATCCTCGACCTCACCCGCGCGCGCGGGTACGCGGCGGACGTCGAGGAGACCTGGGAGGGCGTGGCCTCGATCGCGGCCCCCGTCCACGACCGGCGGCGGATGCCGGTGGGCGCGGTCGGCGTCACGGGCGCGGTGGAGCGGCTGCGGCAGGGCGGCGAGCTGCGTCCGGAGCTGATCGCGGCGGTGCGGGACTGCGCCCGCGCGGTGTCGCGGGACCTGGGCGCCCGGCGGTTCTGAGCGGGCCGGGCAGGCACGGGCGGGACGAACACACTCCGAAGAGCGGGCCGGGGCGCCACAGGGCGTCCCGGTCGTCGCCGCGCCCGGGATCGGGCGAACCGGTCGGACACCGGTGGACACGACGGATCCCCGGCGAAGATCGGCAACTCGGCGCAATCGACGCAGTCGGTAACGATCGCACTTTCGGCGACCAGACCCTTGACGTGTGTGCGAGGCGGAGAAAGACTCCCGTCCATCGGTCGGCATTGTCGAACAGCTATCGGCAATACGCGTTAGAGTGTGACAACGCCAAGGGCCGACATCGCTCTCACCCCTGAGAGCGCCAATCCCCGGCGGGACCCGGGGGTCGGCTTCCCTGGACGAAGGACAAAGGAGTCGCGGGTGTCCAGCTCCGACATCTTCATCGGCGAGACCCTCGGTACCGCCGTACTCATCCTGCTCGGCGGCGGCGTCTGCGCCGCCGTGACGCTGAAGGCCTCGAAGGCCCGCAACGCCGGCTGGCTCGCCATCGCCTTCGGGTGGGGCTTCGCCGTCATGACGGCGGTGTACATCGCGGGGCCGCTCTCCGGCGCCCACCTCAACCCGGCCGTGACCCTGGCGCTCGCCGTCAAGGACGGCGAGTGGAGCAACGTTCCGGTCTACTTCGCCGGAGAGTTCCTCGGCGCGATGATCGGCGCGGCGCTGGTCTGGGTGGCGTACTACGGACAGTTCCAGGCCCACCTGACCGACCAGGAGATCGTCGGCGGTCCGGGCGCACAGGTCACCGCGGCCAAGGCCGTGGAGGCACAGGAGAAGGGCGCCGGCCCCGTGCTCGGCATCTTCTCCACCGGTCCGGAGATCCGGAACGCGGTGCAGAACCTCGCCACGGAGATCATCGGCACCATGGTGCTGCTGCTCGCCGTGCTCACCCAGGGCCTGAACGCCGAGGGCAACGGCCTCGGGGTGCTGGGCGGTCTCATCACGGCGCTCGTGGTGGTCGCCATCGGCCTGTCCCTCGGCGGCCCGACCGGCTACGCGATCAACCCGGCCCGCGACCTCGGTCCGCGCATCGTGCACGCCCTGCTGCCGCTGCCCAACAAGGGCGGCTCCGACTGGTCCTACGCCTGGGTTCCGGTCGTCGGTCCGCTGATCGGCGGCGCCCTCGCGGCAGGCTTCTACAACATCGTCCTCGCCTGACGGCGACCCTGCTGCCGCGCAACCCCGAGTCTTGTGGAAACGCCGTCCGTACAGCCCCGTAATCAAGGAACCCCCAGGAGCACACAGTGACCGACGACCAGACCGCCGGCATCGCCTCCCACGGCCACGGCCCGTTCATCGCCGCCATCGACCAGGGCACGACCTCCTCCCGCTGCATCGTCTTCGACCGCGACGGCCGCATCGTCGCCGTCGACCAGAAGGAACACGAGCAGATCTTCCCCAAGCCGGGCTGGGTCGAACACGACGCCACCGAGATCTGGACCAACGTCCAGGAGGTCGTCGCCGGTGCCGTCGAGAAGGCCGGCATCACCCGGGACGACATCAAGGCCATCGGCATCACCAACCAGCGCGAGACCACCGTCCTGTGGGACAGGAACACCGGTGAGCCCGTCCACAACGCCATCGTCTGGCAGGACACCCGTACCGACGCCCTGTGCCGCGAACTCGGCCGCAACGTCGGCCAGGACCGTTTCCGCCGCGAGACCGGTCTCCCCCTCGCCTCCTACTTCGCCGGCCCCAAGGCCCGCTGGCTGCTCGACAACGTCGAAGGGCTCAAGGAGCGCGCCGAGGCGGGCGACATCCTCTTCGGCACCATGGACACCTGGGTCATCTGGAACCTGACCGGTGGTACGGACGGCGGCCACCACGTCACCGACGTCACCAACGCGTCCCGCACGATGCTGATGAACCTGCACACCATGCAGTGGGACGAGAGGATCGCCGAGTCCATCGGCGTCCCGACGGCGATGCTGCCCGAGATCCGCTCCTCCTCAGAGGTCTACGGCGAGATCAAGGGCGGCAGCCTGGGCGGCCTGCTCGGCGGCATCCCGGTCGCCTCCGCGCTCGGCGACCAGCAGGCCGCCCTGTTCGGCCAGACCTGTTTCGCCGAGGGCGAGACCAAGTCGACGTACGGCACCGGCACCTTCATGGTGATGAACACCGGTGACAAGCTCATCAACTCCTACAGCGGCCTGCTGACCACCGTCGGCTACCAGATCGGCGGCCAGAAGCCGGTCTACGCGCTGGAGGGCTCCATCGCGGTCACCGGTGCGCTGGTGCAGTGGATGCGCGACCAGATGGGCCTGATCTCCACCGCAGCCGAGATCGAGACGCTCGCGCTCTCGGTCGAGGACAACGGCGGCGCCTACTTCGTGCCGGCCTTCTCCGGTCTGTTCGCCCCCTACTGGCGCTCCGACGCCCGCGGTGTGATCGCCGGTCTGACCCGGTACGTCACCAAGGCGCACCTCGCGCGCGCCGTCCTGGAGGCCACCGCCTGGCAGACCCGGGAGATCGCCGACGCCATGACGAAGGACTCCGGCGTCGAGCTGACCGCCCTCAAGGTCGACGGCGGCATGACCTCCAACAACCTGCTGATGCAGACCCTCTCGGACTTCCTGGACGCGCCCGTGGTGCGTCCCATGGTCGCCGAGACCACCTGCCTCGGCGCCGCCTACGCCGCCGGCCTCGCCGTCGGCTTCTGGAACAGCACCGACGACCTGCGCGCCAACTGGCGACGGGCCGCCGAGTGGACCCCCCGCATGGACGCGGAGATCCGCGACCGTGAGTACAAGAGCTGGCTCAAGGCCGTCGAGCGGACCATGGGCTGGCTCGGCGACGAAGACTGACACAGCCCGACGAGGAGCAAGAACCCGACATGACCACTCAGTCCACCCTGCAGTCCGTGCCTGCCCTGGGGACCCGCCCGGCCTCCCGCTCGAACCCGAGCCGGGCCGAGACCCGGGAGCGGCTCGCCAAGGCGTCGTACGACCTTCTCGTGATCGGCGGCGGCATCCTGGGCATCTCCACCGCCTGGCACGCCGCGCAGTCCGGCCTCAGGGTGGCACTGGTGGACGCCGGCGACTTCGCCGGCGCCACCTCCTCCGCCTCCTCCAAGCTCCTCCACGGCGGTCTGCGCTATCTGCAGACCGGCGCGGTGAAGCTGGTGGCGGAGAACCACTTCGAGCGCCGTGCGGTCTCCCGCCAGGTGGCCCCCCATCTGGCGAACCCGCTCACGTTCTACCTCCCCGTGTACCGGGGCGGGCCGCACGGCGCGGCGAAGCTCGGCGCCGGTGTCCTCGCGTACTCGGCGCTCTCGGCGTTCGGCGACGGCGTCGGCCACCTGCTCTCCCCCGCCAAGGCCGCGCGGGACGTGCCGGAGCTGCGCACCGACAACCTCAAGGCCGTGGCCGTGTACGGCGACGACCAGATGAACGACGCGCGGATGGCGCTGATGACGGTCCGCGCGGCGGCCGAGTCGGGCGCGGTCGTCCTCAACCACTCCGAGGTGACCGGTCTGCGGTTCACCAGGGGCCGGGTGACCGGCGCCGAGCTGCGCGACCGGCTCTCGGGCGACGAGTTCGGCGTCGACGCCCGCCTCGTGCTGAACGCGACCGGACCCTGGGTCGACCACCTGCGCCGGATGGAGGACCCGAACGCGGCACCGTCCATCCGGCTGTCGAAGGGCGCGCACCTGGTCCTGAAGCGGACCTCTCCGTGGAAGGCCGCCCTGGCCACGCCGATCGACAAGTACCGCATCACCTTCGCCCTCCCCTGGGAGGACATGCTGCTGCTCGGCACGACCGACGAGGAGTTCGAGGGCGACCCGGCGGATGTCGCGGTCACCGAGAAGGACACCGCCCAGATACTCGACGAGGCCGCGTTCTCCATCCGCGACCGGCAACTGGACCGCGATCTGATCACGTACTCGTTCGCGGGCCTGAGGGTGCTGCCGGGCGGCCCCGGGGACACCTCGAAGGCCAAGCGGGAGACGGTCGTCAGCGAGGGCCGCGGCGGGATGCTGTCCGTCGCGGGCGGCAAGTGGACCACCTTCCGTCACATCGGCCGTACGGTGATGCGCAAGCTCCAGGAGCTGCCGGGCCACCCGCTGGGTGACGACTTCGAGCCGGTCGCGTCGCTGCCGAGGAAGCTGCCGCTGCCCGGGGTGGCCAATCCGCGCGCGGTCGCCCACCGGCTGCTGGTCGACCACCCGGCACCCGGCCCGCGGATGGCGGCGGACACCGCCCGGCACCTGGCGACCCACTACGGTTCGCTGGCCTTCGACATCGCCCGGCTGGCCAATGACGACCCGCGGCTGGCCCGGCGTGTCCACCCGGATGCCCCGGAGATCTGGGCGCAGGTCCTCTGGGCCCGGGACCACGAGTGGGCCGAGACGGCGGACGACGTGCTCCGCCGCCGCACGACCCTGACGATCCGGGGGCTGGCCACGGACGAGGTCCGTGCCGGGGTCCAGGACCTGCTCGACGAGAAGTAGGGGGCGGGGCGCCGGCACCGGTTCCCCCACGGGAGCCGGTGCCGGGAAGGGGCGCCCGGGCCGCTCGCGCTCCCGGACCGCTCCGGCCACCGCGGGGTGTTTCCGGGGGCCTCCCAGGGCAGTCTTCGGTCATTCCCCTAGCAAGGGGGCTGCGTACGCCCCCTTGGCACGCCGTAAGGTTGGTGCGTACGCGAGGGCACGTCGGAAGGAGGCGCTGGGTGATCGAGCTCGAGGGGGTTCCCGAGCTGATCGACCCGGTCATGGTGGCCGCGTTCGAGGGCTGGAACGACGCCGGCGACGCCGCCTCCACCGCGGTCGCGCATCTGGACAGGGAATGGAAGGGCGAGGTGTTCGCGGCGCTGGACGCCGAGGACTACTACGACTTCCAGGTGAACCGGCCCACGGTGTTCATGGACGGCGGGGTCCGCAAGGTCACCTGGCCGACGACGCGGTTGTCGGTGGTCCGGATCGGCGGCGACAAGCCACGCGATCTGGTGCTGGTCCGCGGTATCGAACCGTCCATGCGCTGGCGCTCGTTCTGCAACGAGCTGCTGGGGTTCGCCCATGAACTCGGGGTGGAGATGGTGGTCGTCCTGGGCGCCCTGCTCGGTGACACCCCGCACACCCGTCCGGTCCCGGTCAGCGGGACCACGTCCGATCCGGACCTGGCCCGCCGTATGGATCTGGAGGAGACCAAGTACGAGGGCCCCACAGGGATCGTCGGAATCCTCCAGGAGGCGTGTACGCACGCCGGTGTCCCGGCGGTCTCGCTGTGGGCGGCGGTCCCGCACTACGTGTCGCAGCCGCCCAACCCGAAGGCGACGCTGGCCCTCCTGAACCGGCTCGAGGACCTGATCGACGTGCGCATCCCGCTGGGCGAACTGTCCGAGGACGCGCGCGCCTGGCAGGTGGGAGTGGACCAACTGGCCGCCGAGGACAGCGAGGTCGCCGAGTACGTCCAGTCGTTGGAGGAGGCCCGGGACACCGCCGAACTTCCGGAGGCGTCGGGCGAAGCGATCGCCCGCGAGTTCGAGCGCTATCTGCGCCGCCGTGACGGTGGGTCCGGCCCGTCGCAGCCCGGTGGGCACGCCACGGCCGACGGCGCGGACGGCCCGTCGTTCCGGCGGGAGGGTCCGGGCAGCCGGCCCCGCCCGCCGAAGCCGGACGCGGACGGCCAGGACTCCTCGGAGGACTGACCGGCACGAGGGGGCGCCCCGTCCATGGACGGGGCGCCCCCTCGTTCGTCCGCTCCTGCTGTGGTGCGCCGCGGCTACAGTGCCACGCCGAGCAGGGCGTCCACCGCGCGGGAGACGATGCCGGGCGCGCCCGCGTCCGTGCCGCCGTCCTGCTCCTGGGCCACGGCCCAGCGGTCGACGGCGGCCAGGGCGGCCGGGGCGTCCAGGTCGTTGGACAGGGCTTCGCGGATCTCCTCCACGAGCGCCTCGGCGGGCGGGCCGTCGGGGCGGGAGACGGCGGCCCGCCAGTGTCCGAGCCGGGTCTCGGCGTCCAGGAGGACCTGGTCCGTCCATTCCCAGTCGGCGCGGTAGTGGTGGGCGAGCAGCGCCAGCCGGATCGCCGCCGGATCGCCGCCGTCGCGTCGCAGTCGGGACACGAAGACCAGGTTGCCCTTGGACTTGGACATCTTCTCGCCGTGCAGGGCGACCATGCCGGCGTGGACGTACGCCTTGGCCATGGGGAACTCGCCGGTGAGCACCTGGGCGTGCGAGGCGCCCATCTCGTGGTGCGGGAAGACCAGGTCGGAACCGCCGCCCTGGACGTCGAAACCCATGCCCAGATGGTCGAGGGCGATGGCCACACACTCGATGTGCCAGCCGGGCCGGCCCCTGCCGAGCGATCCGCCGTCCCAGCTGGGTTCGCCCGCGCGGGCGGCCATCCAGAGCATCGGGTCGAGGGGGTTCTTCTTGCCCGGACGGTCCGGGTCGCCGCCGCGTTCGGCGGACAGCAGCCGCATGGCGGCCGCGTCGAGGTTCGAGACCCGCCCGAAGTTCGGGTCGGACTCCACGGAGAAGTAGACGTCGCCCTCGAGTTCGTACGCCGCGCCGAGGTCGCGCAGTCGTTCGACGAGCGGGACGATGCCGGGTATCGCCTCCACCGCGCCTATGTACTGCTGCGGCGGCAGCATCCGCAGGGCCGTCATGTCCTCGCGGAAGAGCCGGGTCTCCTGCTCGGCGAGCTCGGCCCAGTCGACGCCGTCCCGCTCGGCCCGCTCCAGCAGCGGGTCGTCGATGTCGGTGACGTTCTGGACGTAGTGAACCTGCCGCTTGGTGTCGAGCCACACGCGCTGCACGAGGTCGAACGCGTTGTACGTCGCGGCGTGTCCGATGTGGGTGGCGTCGTACGGGGTGATGCCGCAGACGTAGATACGGGCGACGGGGCCGGGGTCGAGCGGGGTCAGGCCCCCGGTCGCGGTGTCGTGGATCCTCAGGTCGCGCCCCTGACCGGGAAGGGCGGGGACCTCGGAAGCGGGCCAGGCATGCATCTCATGAGCGTAACCGGACCGCGGTCCCCAATACGAACCGGAGCAGCTCGGACGACCGAGAAGGCACTCTTGCGCACCGCCGCCGGACGTACCCCGTCGCGCGGGAGCCGCGTGCCGACGCTCGGGTCGGCAGCCGACGGTCGGGTCAGATGTGTGGCGCTCGGGTCAGACGGGTGGCCAGGGAATCGCCGGCCACCGACCGCCCGGCTGCGGATGGGCTCCGGAGGCGAGCAGGGACGCCACCCGCGCGCGGGTCGCGTCGATCTCCGCGCGGGTGATCAGCGGGGCCAGCGAGGCGGCCAGCGCGCCGCCTTCGGCGAGTGCCTTCCCGAGGATCTCGAGGACGTCGCGTGCCTCCTCGGTCAGCGGTTCCCCCGCCCAGCCCCACAGCAGGGTGCGCAGCTTGTCCTCGGCGTTGAAGGTGACCCCGTGGTCGATGCCGTAGAGCCGGCCGTCCCGCGTGGGCAGAAGGTGCCCGCCCTTGCGGTCGGCGTTGTTGATCACCGCGTCGAGCACGGCCAGCCGCCGCAGCCGTACGTCGTCGGCGTGCACGAGCAGCGCGGTGCGTCCCTCGCCCACCTCGGCGAACCCGACCGCCCTCCAGCCGGGTCCGGGCTCCTCCCGGTCCACCAGCGCGAGCAGTTCCGCCTCCGGCGTGGCGTCGATCCACAGCTGGCACATGCCCTCGCCGTGCGGCCCGTCCCGCAGCACCGTGGGCGGCACCAGCCCCCAGCCGGTCGCCTCGGAGACCTGGTACGCCGCGACCTCGCGCCCGGCGAGCGTCCCGTCGGGGAAGTCCCACAGGGGGCGCTCCCCCGCGACGGGCTTGTAGACGCAGGCGGCCTCGCGGCCCTCGTGGGTCACGGTGCAGTACAGCGCCGCGTTCGACGCCTCACGGATGCGTCCGCGTACGGTCAGCTCGCCCTCGGCGAGCAGCACCGCGTCGGCGGGGTCGGCGGTGGTCACGCCCCGCGGCGGTATCCGTTCTGGCGCGGACATACGTGTCCTTCCGGGTCGAGGGGGAGGCTGCACAGCGGGCACGGCGGCCGTCCCGCGTTGACGACGTCGAGGGCGCGCTTGGCGAAGGCACGGGCCTGGACTCCGGTGAGCCGGACCCGGAGCATCGGGGGCCCGTTCTCCTCGTCCTGGAGCAGCCTCTCCTCCGCCTCGGCGAGGTCCTCCTCGGACTCGGCGTCCAGTTCGACGAGTGCCTGCGCCTCGACGATCATGCACTCCTCCTCGCCGTCCCAGGCGAGGGCCATGGTGCCGACACGGAACTCCTCCTCCACCGGGGCGTCCAGCGGGGCGGTGTCGGCGATCTCGGCCGGTGCCACGGCGGGCACCGCGGCGCTGCCCCCGCTACGGCGTACGACCTCGTCGAGCAGTTCGTCCATGCGCTCGGCGAGCGCGGCGACCTGGGTCTTCTCCAGAGCCACGCTGGTCACCCGGGAGCCGGCTGAGGCCTGGAGGAAGAACGTACGGCGCCCTGGCAGTCCGACCGTGCCGGCCACGAAACGTTCCGGTTGGTCGTAGAGGAACACCTGACGGGACACGTCCTGTCTCCATTGAGAGTTGTGGGTACGGGTATCAGTCGTCATTGCTGCAATAGCTGCAATCGCTGCAACCGCTGCGATGTCCGGCACGGCGCTGCTGCGACCGCTTCACCCTACTGCGGCCGACGATCACGGTGCGCCCGCACCGCCCCCGACCGGGGCGTCGTCGGCGGGCGGTTCCTCGCGCGGCACCAGGGAGGCGAAGTCACCGGTGTCGCCGAGCCGGACGAGGTAGGGGCGCAGCCGTGTGTAGCGGATCGCGGTGATGGAACACGGCTCGACGGAGACCCGCTGAAAGAGGTCGAGATGAAGTCCGAGCGCGTCCGCGACGAGGGACTTGATGATGTCCCCGTGCGAGCACATGAGGTACACGGCGTCGGGGCCGTGATCGCGTTCCACGCGCGCGTTCCACTCGCGCACCGCCTCGGCGGCGCGTGTCTGCATGGCGCGCATGGACTCCCCGCCGGGGAAGGCGGCCGCCGACGGATGGGCCTGCACCACCTCCATGAGGGGTTCGTCCTTCAGTTCGGCGAGCTTGCGGCCGGTCCAGTCGCCGTAGTGGCACTCCCCGATGCGTTCGTCGGTGTGGGCGGTGAGGCCGGGCCGGGCCCTCAGCAGTGGCTGGATCGTCTCCTGGCAGCGCTGGAGAGGGCTGGCGACGATCTCGGAGAGGGGCAGTTCGGCGAGCCATCCGGGCAGTGCGGCGGCCTGCGCGGCCCCGCGTTCGTCCAGGGCGACGCCGGGCGACCAGCCGGCGAGCAGTCCCTCGGTGTTGGCGGTGGATCGTCCGTGCCGGACCAGGAGCAACGTGGGCATGCGGACCAGGGTAGGCGCACGCACGGGTGTGCCGTCAGGTGCTGTGCCGGGTGTGCCCGCGGTGGTGCCGGCCGACCGGGGAAGGGAGATCGCGTTCCGTGATCGTCGACTGTGCCATCCACCGGGACGGGCACCGTACGGAGAGGACCGCGGGCTTCTCCGACGCGTTGGAGGAGGCCCGGGGTGCGGGGGGTTTCGTCTGGATCGGGCTGCACGAGCCGGCGGCGGACGAGTTCGCCCTGGTCTCCCAGGAGTTCGGCCTTCATCCGCTCGCGGTCGAGGACGCGCTCAAGGCGCATCAGCGGCCCAAGCTGGAGGTGTACGACGACTCGCTGTTCATGGTCATCAAGCCGGTCGAGTACGAGCCGAACGGCGACATCGTCTCCACCGGCGAGATCATGATCTTCCTGGGTGACTCGTTCGTGGTGACCGTCCGGCACGGTGAGGGCTCCCCGTTGAAGGCCGTACGCAGCCGGCTGGAGCACGAACCGGAGCTGCTGGGCAAGGGACCGACGTCGGTGGTGTACGCGATCTCCGACGCCGCCGTCGACCACTATCTCGTCGTGGCGACCGAGCTTCAGACCGACCTGGAGGAACTGGAGGCGGAGGTCTTCTCTCCGGAGGGCGCCTCCACCCGGCTCACTGCGTCCCGGATCTACACCTTCAAGCGGCAGGTCCTGGAGTTCCGCCGGGCGACCGGGCCCCTGACACCGCCGATGGCCCGGCTGGCGGAGCCGGGCGCGTTCGGTGCGACGGTGCCCTTCGTGTCCAAGAAGGCGCAGCCCTTCTTCCGTGACGTGCACGATCACCTCACGCGTGTGAACGATTCCGTGGAGGGGATGGACCGGCTGGTCTCGGACATCCTCTCGGCGCATCTGGCCCAGGTGAGCGTCCGTCAGAACGACGACATGCGGAAGATCTCCGCGTGGGCGGCCATGGCCGCGGTCCCCACCATGCTCGCGGGGATCTACGGCATGAACTTCGAGCACATGCCGGAACTGCGGTGGGAGTGGTCCTATCCGGTGATAATCCTGGTGATGGCCGCGCTGGAGGTGCTCCTGTACCGGTTGTTCAAGCGGCGCGGATGGATGTAGCGGGGCGGGAGGCGGTCCCGTCCAAGGGGGTCAGGCGAACTCGGGCGCGGTGCTCGCGGGGCCGCCCAGGGCGTTGCGGCGTTCCGGCATCCTCAGGGAGACCATGCGGCGCCAGCCGCCCAGGCGCTCGTAGGCGTACACCGCGTGGATGCCGGCCGCCAGGAGCGCCCCTCTGGTCCGGGACCAGCCGAGGATGTCTCCCATCCGGGCCATCACCGCGAGGCTGACGTCGCGGTGGACGCGGATCTCGGTGAGCGCGCACGCGCGCAGGGTGCGCTGGATGGCGCGGCCGTGCCCGGCGTACGCGAGGCGCAGCAGTTCCTCGTGGCAGTAGGCGAGGTGGTTGTCCTCGTCGTGGGAGATCATCGTGACGGCGCGGCCGAGTTCGGGGTGGTCGGCGAAGTGCTTGCGGAGCAGTTCCATCTGCTCGGAGGCGCGCTGCTCGGTGACGCGGCTGTGCGCGAGGTAGGTGACGATGTCCTGGACGGTGAGCGGTTCGTCGCGCCTGAGCTTGTCGTGCGCCAGGCCGATGCCGCTCCGCTCGAGGAGCACGGTGTAGTCGGTCTCGGGCGGGACGGGGACCGGTCGCACGCCGCGCTTCTTCATCAGGGCGTCGAAGATGCGGCCGTGCTTGTCCTCGTCGGCGCCGTGCCTGGTGATCTTGGGGGCGAGTGCGCGCTGGCTCTCGGGAACCAGGGCCGCGATCCGGGCGTTCTCCCAGCCGCCCTGCGACTCGCCGCTGGCGGCGATGGAGCAGAACAGCGCGAAGGAGTCGTCGTCGTCGAGGATCTCCTGGAACAGACTCTTGGCCGACAGCATCTTGGGCCCCTCTCCGCAACGATTCCGCACGTTCCGTGGTCCGGTGGTTCCGTGGTCCGCGAAGAACGAGTCAATTGCGAGGAGGCGCGCACGGCAACAGGTGCGCCCGACGACTCCGCCAGAAGGAGGACCGGTGCGGGAACGCGGAGGCGTAACCGGAGGGGGCCGCCGGGCGTTGTGGTGGGTGACGGCCGTGGCGGGGAGGACCCCCGAGCCCCCGCCACGGTCGTGGAAACTTCGCGTGCGGCGCCCGGCGCGCCCCCGGACAGGGCCTATGCGAGGCCCGCGCGCTCCAGCGCCTCGGTGCCGGCGCGCAGGGAGGCGAGGCGCTCGTCGAGCGTGAAGCCCGCGGGGGCGAGGGTGAGGGTGGTGACCCCCGCTGCCGCATAGGCCTTCATCCGGTCCGCGATGCGGTCCACGGAGCCGAGCAGTGTCGTGGAGTCGATCAGGTCGTGCGGCACGGCCGCGGCGGCGCCCTGCTTGTCGCCCGACAGGTACTTGTCCTGGATCTCGGCGGCTTCCCGCTCGTAGCCCATGCGCCCGGCGAGCTGGTTGTAGAAGTTCTGCTTGCGGCTGCCCATGCCCCCGACGTACAGCGCGGTGTAGGGACGGAAGGTGTCGGCGAGGGCGGCGACGTCCTTGTCGTCGCCCACGGCGAGCGGGAGCGTGGGGCAGACGTCGAAGCCGTCGAGGGTCTTGCCAGCCTTCTCGCGGCCCGCCCTGATGTGCTTGACGGCGGTGTCCTCCAGGTGGTCGGCGGAGGGGAAGATCAGCAGCGCGCCGTCGGCGATCTCACCGGTCTGCTCGAGGTTCTTCGGGCCGATCGCGGCGATGTAGAGGGGGATGTGCTCGCGCTGCGGGTGCACGGTGAGCTTGATGGGCTTGCCCGGACCACCGGGCAGGGGCAGGGTCCAGTGCTCACCGTCGTGGGAGAGACGCTCGCGCGTCATGGCCTTGCGGACGATCTCGACGTACTCGCGGGTCCGCGCGAGGGGCTTGTCGAACTTGACGCCGTACCAGCCCTCGGAGACCTGCGGGCCGGACACGCCGAGACCGAGGCGGAACCGGCCGCCGGAGAGGGAGTCGAGGGTGGCGGCGGTCATCGCGGTCATCGCGGGCTGTCGGGCCGGGATCTGGAAGATGGCCGAACCCACGTCGATCCGCTCGGTCTGGGCGGCGACCCAGGTGAGCACGGTGGCCGCGTCGGAGCCGTAGGCCTCGGCGGCCCAGCAGACCGCGTATCCCAGGCGGTCGGCCTCCTGCGCCACGGCGAGGTTGTCCGAGTCCATTCCGGCACCCCAGTAGCCGAGGTTGATCCCGAGCTGCATGACCCTCTCCCCTTACTCATCAGTAACGTCGCTTGCGGTGACCCTATACCCCCGGCGGCCGGGCCGGGGGGCGGTGCCGCGCCCCGGGAGTCCGGGCCCGGGGGACCTGGGCAACTCGGGGAAAACGGTTGTCCACAGGCACCCACACCGCAGGTGTCGGCCAGTAATCTCGGCGTTCATGGAGCAGAGGCATCTCGGCCGTACCGGCCTGCGCGTGTCCCGCATCGGTCTCGGGACCCTGACCTGGGGTCGGGACACCGACGAGCACGACGCCGCGGACCTCTTGAAGACGTTCTGGGAAGCGGGCGGGACCCTCGTCGACACCGCCGACGTGTACGGCGACGGGGAGGCCGAGTACCTGCTGGGGCAGCTCATGGACGGGCTGGTGCCGCGCCGGGACCTCGTCATCTCGACGAAGGCCGGGAGCGTACCGGACCCGGAGCGCAGATTCGACGGCTCACGCGGTCATCTGCTCTCCGCCCTGGACGCCTCGCTCGCCCGTCTCGGCACCGATCACGTCGACGTGTGGCACGTCCATGCCTACGACCCCTCCACCCCGCTGGACGAGACGCTCCAGGCCCTCGACATCGCCGTCGCCAGCGGGCGTGCCCGCTATGCCGGGGTGTCCAACTTCTGCGGCTGGCAGCTGGCCAAGGCGGCGACCTGGCAGCTTGCCGCGCCGGGGATGCGGGCCCGGCTGGCGAGCACCCAGATGGAGTACTCGCTGCTCCAGCGGGGCGTGGAGCGGGAGGTGCTGCCGGCGGCCGTCGACACGGGGATCGGGATCCTGCCGTCCTCGCCGCTCGGGCGGGGCGTGCTGACCGGCAAGTACCGGGGCGACGCCTTGCCGCCGGACTCGCGGGGTGCCTCCGAGCACATGGCGCCGTTCGTCGCGCCGTATCTCGACGACACGGCGAGCAGGATCGTGGACGCCGTGACCACGGCGGCGGACGGGCTCGCCGTGACCGCGCTCCAGGTCGCCCTCGCGTGGGTGCGGGACCGGCCGGGCGTGGCCGCTCCCATCGTCGGCGCGCGCAACGCGCGGCAGCTCGCGGCGGCACTGTCAGTGGAGGCGCTTAGTCTTCCTGACGAGATCTGCCGGGCGCTCGACGACGTGTCGGCGCCCGTGCACCGCTATCCCGATCACGACTGGAGCACGCTGTGAGCACGGAGCCGTCCGAGACCGCGGAGGACGCCGAGCCGGGGACGCCGGACGAGCCGACTCGGACCGAACGGGCCGGGGCGGAGGCCGACCCGGCCGAGCAGGGCGGGGACGCGGCCGAGGGGCGGCAGGTGTCCGAGGCCGAGGCCGAGTTGCTCGCGCAGCGGGCCGAGCGGGAGCGGATCGAGCGGCGGAAGGCGGAGCGGCGGGAGCCGATCGAGGCCGGCGCCAAGCTGAGCGGCCGGGCGGCCGATCTGCTCGCCGCCGTGCGGGCCGTGGAGAGCGGCGAGAAACCGGTGGCCGCCGTGTTCGAGGAGGCGGCGCCCGCGCCGCGGCGGCCCGCTCCCGAACCGGCGCGACCGGCGCCGCCGGTGACCGTCGAGGCGGCCCCCGCCACCGAAGTGGTCGCGGCCGTACGCGCGGTGCTGGCCCGGGGCGGTGCACCCGAGACGCTCGCCGCACAGACCGCCGGAGCGCTGGGTGAGGGGGCCGCGGAAGCCCTGCGCGCCGATCCGTGGCAGCTGCTGCGGGTGACCGGTGTACGGCCCGCGCAGGCGGACGGGTTCGCCCGCGCGCTGCTCGGCTCCGCTGCCGGACCCGACGACGCGCGGCGGGTGCGCGCCGTGACCGGGTGGCTGCTGGAGCAGGCCGCGGCGGCCGGGCACACCGCGTTGGAGATGTCCGTGCTGACCGCCGCCCTCGATCAGCAGGGGGTGCCGGATTCCGAGGAGGCCGTGCGGAACGCGATCTCGGACGGTGACGTCCTCGTCTTCCAGGACCCGATGCCGGAGGCGGGCGTTCCGGTACCGCAGCGGGGCGGTGCCGGAGCCCAGGAGCGCGAGGACGGAGCGGACGAGGCGCGGCCCGTCAGGGTCCTCGTGGGGCTGGAGCGGTACGCGATGGCCGAGGAGAGCCTCGCCGACGGCCTGGCCCGGCTCGTCGGCTCCGCTCCCCGGCAGGACGCTCCGGGTGCCGAGTGGGAGCGGGTTGCCGCCTCGGCGGGCGGCTCCGGGGGTGAGCTGATCCGCGCGGTCGCCGGCCACGGCCTCGTCCTGCACACCGGTGGGCAGGCGTCCCTCGCCGAGCCGGCGGCCCTGCTGCGGGCGGCGCACGGGCTCGGACTGCGCGCCTGGGCCGCCGCACACGGTCCGACCGGGCGCGCCCGGTTCGCGGCCCTGCTGGAGGCCGCCGCGACCGGGGGTGCCGGGGTGGCCGACGATGCCGGAGCCGAGGGCCCCGGGGTCGCCACCGTCGCCGGGCTGCTGTCCGGTGCCGAGGGGCCGGGGCGGGACGCCGACGGGGCGCTGCGGCTGGACCTGCTCGTCGTCCTGGACGCTCCCCAGCTGGACGTCGAGGCGGCCGCGCTGGTCACGGAGTCGCTGCCGGACGGTGCCCGGCTGGTGCTGGCCGGGGACCCGGGGGTGCTGTGGTCCGTCGGTCCGGGACGGGTGTTCGCCGATCTGCTGGCGGCGCGCGTCTGCCCGCAGATCGCCTCCCGGCGGCCGGATCCGGGGCCGCTGGGCGAACTGGTCTCCGGTATCAGCGTCGGTGAGCTGAACCAGGTGGCGGCGCCCGGCAAGGAGGTCGTCATCGTGCCGGTGCGGGATGCGGGCGAGGCCGTGCACCGGACCGTGCAGCTCGTGGTGGACTCGGTGCCGCGCGCGATCGGGGTGCCGGCCGAGGAGACGCAGGTGATCACCCCGGGGCACGGGGGCGCGGTGGGCACGCGCGCGCTGAACGCCGCGTTGAAGGAGCGGCTCAATCCGGGGCCGGGGCGCTTCGGCGGATTCGACCCGGGTGACCGGATCGCCTACTCCCCCGCCCGGGGCCGTACGGTGCCGGGCCGGGTGGTGCAGGCCGACGCCGACGGCCTGCACCTGTCCTGCGCGGGCGAGGCCGTCGTCGTGCCGCAGGAGCGCGTGGAGCAGTCCGTACGGCACGGCTGGGCGCTGACCGCGCACCAGGCCGCGGGGTGCCGGTGGCCCGCGGTGGTCGTGGTGCTGCCGGGCGATGCCGTTCCGGCGTTGAGCCGGCCCTGGGTGTACACCGCGTTCAGCCGGGCGGACCGCCATCTGTCCGTGGTGCACGGGGTGGAGCAGGCGCTGCCGCACGCCGTGGCGGAGGTGGCGGCCAAGCCCCGGACGACCCGGCTCCCGGTGCTGCTGGCGCCTCAGATCCCGGCAGCGGCCGGCTGACTCCCGCCCCTCGACGGCGACGGCGGTGACACCGAGGGTGTCACCGCCGTCGCCGTGCATCCGGACCCCGGGACCGGGGCCCGGGACCGGTCAGCGATCCACGTCCAGGGGCTCCAGGTCCTCGTCCTCGTCCGGGATCCGTACCTGCCGGACCTCGAGGTCGCCGTCCCTGTCGTCGAGGTCGTCGTCCAGGTCCTCGTCGAAGACCGCGCTGACGTCGAAGCGGCACACGACCCGGGCCGGGTCCACCTGCTCGAACGGGGCCGCCAGCCATTCACCGGGCTCCGCCGGTTCGTCCGATGCCGTCACCCAGAGCGTGGAGTCCCCCTCCTCCAGGCCGAACTCCTTGTGCCGGGATGCGATCTCGTCCGGTTCGAACTCGCCGAACAGGACGCCGAGCGCGCCGTGGACGGTGTCCGAGGCGTCCGAGCCCTCCTCGCCGTCCGCCGCCTCGACCCGCTGGGCGTGCGCCAGCAGCCGCTGTGGCTCCACGACGGCGTAGTCGCGACGGATCAGCACGCTCAGCGCGTTCGGCTCCTCCGGTCCGGTGTAGGGCGGCAGGGCGTCCTCCGCCCCGGGGATCTCGAAGGGCGTCACCTCGTCGTGGCGGTCGTAGAGCAGTTCGTCGTACGCCTCAGCGGCCACGGCCAGCTCGTTGAACGCCTCGTAGACGGCCGGGTCGTCCTCACCCGACCGGCGCTCGACCGCGGCCAGGTGGCGGTCGAGCGCGGTCTTGACCGCCTCGGCGGCGGCGCGTACCTCGGCAGCGGTGGGCTGCGCAGCATCAGACATAGTGCAGACGCTATCCGTACCGGGGCCCAGCACGCACAATAGATGCGATGCCGGAATACGAATTTGTCGACGTGTACGTACCGCGCGGGGTTTCCCGCAAGGAGGCGGCACGTCTGCTGACGGACCACGCAGAGTACGGTCACTGGGAGTTGGACCGTCTGAGCCTGCTGCGCGACGGCAGCCGCAAGGTGCGGTTGCGGCGGCGGATCATCCGCCAGGTACGTGCGACCTGGTGAGCCCGGGCCGCCTGTCGACAGCTACGAGATCACCCATGGAGTGGGCCCCGCGATCGCGGGGCCCACTCCATGTGACTGGTGTCACGCAGCAGCCCGCGCCTTGCGGTAGAGGACCGCTCCGGCGAGCAGCGCGCCCGCGCCGACCGGCAGGGCGAGGCCCATCGGCAGCTCGCTGCCGGTGCGGGCGAGCTGCGCTTCGGCCTGGGGCACGGCGACGGACCGGGGGCCCGGCTGGTTGTCCTGCGAGGGGTCGGCCGGGGTCTCGTCGCGCGGAGCGGACGGCGTGCTCGGTTCGTCACCGGGCTCCTGTGGCTTCGCCGGGGTGCCCTGGTCGCCGTTGGCGCAGTCGTCGCCCGTGGCGGCGTTGCCGGCGCCGATGACGTCGACGCTGTTGCCGCAGACGTTCACCGGGATGTGGATCGGCGCCTGGATCTGGTTGCCGGAGAGCACACCGGGCGAGCCTGCGGTGTGTCCGTCGGCGTGCGCGCCTCCGTGGCTGCCGGAGTCACGGTGGTCGCCGGACTCGCCCTGGCCGGCCGAGGTGGAACCACCCTGGTCGGCGCAGGAGTTCCCCACGGACGGGTTGAGGACGCCGACGACGTCGACGGTGTTGCCGCAGACGTTGACCGGCACGTGCACCGGCGCCTGCACCGTGTTCCCGGAGAGCACGCCGGGCGAACCCACGGCGGCGCCCTGCGCGCCGGAGTCGGCGTGGGCGACCCCGCCCGCGGCGGCGACCCCGCCCGCGGCGGCGATCACGCCGGTGGCGGCGGCCACGGTCATCAGGCCCTTGCGGGTGACCTGTCGCATAGTTGAAATTCCTGCCTTCGACCTCGTGCCGGGAATTCCGTCCGTCGGATTCCCGGTGTTGCGACGTTCTGCGAGACCGGTCGGCCCCGGAGCGCATGGCGCGCGCCCCGGGGCCGACGAGCTCAAACACTGGAAAATGCTTGCCCTAAGGGGCGAGGCACAACGTCACTGGTTGACGCAGACGTTGCCGACGGCGGGGTTCAGCAGCCCGATCACGGAGACCGTGTTGCCGCAGACGTTCACCGGGACGTGCACCGGGGCCTGAACGACGTTGCCCGAGAGAACACCCGAGGAGTGCACGGCGGCACCCTGGGCACCGGAATCGGCGGCGGCCATGCCCGCACCCGCGAGAACCAGTCCACCGGTGGCGGCGGCGACAGCGACGACCTTCTTGATCATTATTCCTCCTCGTTGGCAATGCGATCCCAAGTCGCGGATCACATCACGGGTAACGAGGAAGGAGTAATGAGGCTACGAGCTTATCTTCGCATTCACTCTTCCCGGTCAACTCCGCACGTCTGCACGATTGTTGGAAATGCCGAAATGCCTCAGGACGCGTCCAGGAACCGGTCGAGCACCCGCACGCCGAACTTCAGGCCGTCCACCGGCACCCGCTCGTCGACCCCGTGGAACATGCCGGCGAAGTCCAGCTCCGGCGGCAGCTTCAGCGGGGCGAAGCCGAAGCAGCGGATACCGAGGTCGTCGAAGGACTTGGCGTCGGTGCCGCCGGAGAGCATGTATGGCACCGCCCGCGCGATCGGGTCCTCGGCGCCGAGCGCCAGCTGCATGGCGTCGACGAGCCGGCCGTCGAAGTCGGTCTCCAGCGCCTTGTCGGCGTGCACGTCCTCCCGCCTCACCCGCGGGCCGAGGATGCGGTCCAGGTCGGCCAGGAACTCCTCCTCGTATCCGGGCAGGAAACGGCCGTCGACGTGGGCGGTGGCCTGGCCGGGGATGACGTTGACCTTGTAGCCGGCGCCGAGCATGGTGGGCGCCGCCGAGTTGCGCAGCGTGGTGCCGATCATGCGGGCGATGCCACCGAGCTTGGGGAGGGTCTCCTCCATGTTCTCCGGGTCGAGCTCGGTGCCGAGCGCGTCGGAGAGCTCGTCCAGGAAGGCCCGTACGGTCTTGGTGACCCGTACCGGCCACTTGTGCCGGCCGAGCCGGGCCACCGCCTCGCTGAGTTCGGTGATCGCGTTGTCGTCGTTGGTCATCGAGCCGTGGCCCGCCGTGCCGTCGACGGTGAGCCGCATCCAGTGCATGCCCTTCTCGGCGGTCTCGACGAGATAGAGGCGCAGCTTCTCGTTGACGGTGAAGGAGAACCCGCCCACCTCGCCGATCGCCTCGGTGACGCCCTCGAACAGCTCGGGGTGCTTGTGGACCAGGTGCTTGGCGCCGTAGGTGCCGCCGGCCTCCTCGTCGGCGAGGAAGGCGAGGACGACGTCGCGCGGGGGCTTGCGTCCGCTGCGCATGCGGTCGCGGACGACGGCCAGCGTCATCGCGTCCATGTCCTTCATGTCGACGGCGCCGCGCCCCCACACGCAGCCGTCGGCGATCTCGCCGGAGAAGGGGTGATGGGTCCAGTCCGCCGCATTGGCCGGTACGACGTCGGTGTGGCCGTGGATCAGCAGCGCGGGCCGCGAGGGGTCCTCCCCCTCGATACGGGCCACGGTGGAGGCGCGGCCCTTGTGGGACTCGAAGATCTGCGGTTCCAGGCCCACCTCGGCGAGCTTCTCGGCGACGTACTCGGCCGCCTTGCGCTCGCCGGGGCCCGAGTGGTCGCCGTAGTTGCTGGTGTCGATCCGGATCAGGTCGCGGCAGAGGTCCACGACCTCGTCCTCGCCGGTGACGCCCTTGGCCGTGTCCGTCACGCTCACGTGGTTCCTCCCGCTGTCGCTGCTGGTGGGTCCCCCTCATCCTCTCCCCTGGACGCGTCCGTCCCAAGACCGGACCCGGCCCGTCACACGGCGTTCACGCCGGGACGGAGCAAGCCCGGCAACGCGCCCACCGGGGTGATCAGCCACCCCGGAAAGCCTGGTAATGTTTACTTCGTCGCAGCGGGGGAAACCCGCGCGTCAGACACCTTGTCCGGGTGGCGGAATGGCAGACGCGCTAGCTTGAGGTGCTAGTGCCCTTTATCGGGCGTGGGGGTTCAAGTCCCCCCTCGGACACCAGTGAGAACGCTGAAGGGCCCTTGATTCTCAAGGGCCCTTCAGCGTTGCCCGGCCGGCCGGGTCGGCACGTCAGGCACAGCCCGTCCCGCACACCGGGCTTCCGCTTCGACGACGACAGGACAGAATGGTCGCCATGACCACGCGTTCCTGCCCCTGCGGGCTGCCCGAGGCGTACGAGGCTTGCTGCGGGCGGTACCTCCCCCAGTCTCGGCTCCGCTCGACCGGGGGGACCCCCACGGATGCCGCCGCCGCGCCAACCGCCGAGAAGCTCATGCGGTCGCGGTACTGCGCCTTCGTGCGGCTGGACGCCGGTTATCTGCTGCGGACCTGGCATCCGCGGACGCGGCCGGAGCTGGTCGACCTCGATCCCGGGATGCGGTGGACCGGGCTGGAGATCCTGGACACCGACGGCGGGTCCGCCTTCCACTCCACCGGGACGGTGACCTTCCGGGCGTCCTACCGGGGTGGCTCACTGCACGAGCGCAGCCGGTTCGAGCGGGTCGGCGGGGCGTGGGTGTACGTCAACGGGGATTTCCTGAGCTGACGTCACTCAGGGCGCCAGGATGTCCAGTTCCTCGAGTGCGCCGACCGTGATCTGACGGGTCAGCTCCTCCGCGCGGACGGCGTCGCGCTCGCGGACCGCCTCCGCGACCTGGACGTGCAGCGTGACGGCGGCCGGGTCCGGGTCGTCGAACATCACGTCGTGGTGCGTGCGGCCGGCCAGGACCTCGGCGACGACGTCGCCGAGGCGGGCGAACATCTCGTTGCCGGACGCGGTGAGGATCACGCGGTGGAAGGCCATGTCGTGGACGAGGTAGCCCTCCAGCTTGTGGCCGCGGGAGTTGGCGACCATGCCGATGGCGCACTCGGTGAGCTCGGCGCACTGCTCGGCGGTGGCACGGCGGGCGGCCAGGCCCGCCGCGACCGGTTCGATCGCCGAGCGCAGCACCGTGAGCGAGCGCAGCTGCCGGGGGCGGTCCGCGCCGGCCAGGCGCCACCGGATGACCTGGGGGTCGTAGACGTTCCACTCGCAGGTCGGCAGGACCGTCACGCCGACGCGGCGCCGGGACTCGACCAGATGCATGGACTCCAGCACGCGGACCACCTCGCGCATCACGGAGCGCGACACGTCGAAGCGCTGGGCGAGTTCGTCGGTGCGCAGGACGCTGCCCGGCGGGTATTCGCCCGCGGTGATCTCGGGGCCGAGGGTGTCCAGTACACGGCCGTGCAGTCCCCGGCCCGTTGCGCTCATGGACACAGAGTACGGGGCAGATCACAGAAGAGAAAAGTCAGACGTTTGCGTCACACACTCTTGTATTCGTCTTACCAATAGGTTTCAGTTGCCTCGACATCACGTGTCAACGAAGACATAAGACAGTGAGGCAGCGATGAACACCCCCCATGTCGTCGTGGTCATGGGCGTCGCGGGCACCGGCAAGACCACCATCGGTCCCCTGCTCGCGACCCGGTTCGACGTCCCGTACGCCGAGGCCGACGAGTTCCACCCGGAAGCCAACATCGCCAAGATGTCGGCCGGTACCCCGCTCACCGACGAGGACCGACTGCCCTGGCTGGATGCCATTGGTGACTGGGCTCGCGGGCGGGTCGGTCTCGGAGGGGTCGTCAGCTGCTCGGCGCTGAAGCGCTCGTACCGCGACCGGCTGCGGGCCGCCGCGCCCGGCGTGGTCTTCGTGCACCTCACCGGTGACCGCGCGCTCATCGAGGACCGGATGTCGCACCGCGAGGGGCACTTCATGCCCACGGCCCTGCTCGACTCCCAGTTCGCCACGCTCCAGCCGCTGGAGCCGGACGAGGTGGGAACCGCCGTGGACGTGACGGGCAGCCCGGAGGAGATCACCGAGCGGGCGGTCACCGCCCTCGAGGGCCTCTCCGAGCCGGCTCCGTAGGTCCCGCCCCGGACCCCGCATTCCCCGGGGCGCACCCCGTCGCCCCGGTTCTTTCTCCAACTCCCCGTACTGACAAGGGATCCACCGTGACCAGACTCAGTGTCGAGATGCTGGCAGCGGACGTACCCGAGCCGATCACCTCGGCCGGCCACGCTCAGCTGGGCATCGCCGTCCTGGCGGGCATCGCCGTCATCGTCCTGCTCATCACCAAGTACAAGTTGCACGCCTTCCTGGCGCTGACCATCGGGTCACTGGCGCTCGGCGCGTTCGCAGGGGCGCCCCTCGACAAGGCGATCAGCAGCTTCAGTGCCGGACTCGGCTCCACCGTCGCCGGTGTCGGCGTGCTCATCGCCCTCGGGGCGATCCTGGGCAAGATGCTCGCCGACTCCGGCGGCGCCGACCAGATCGTCGACACCATCCTCGCCAAGGCGAAGGGCCGCACCATGCCCTGGGCCATGGTGCTGATCGCCTCGGTGATCGGTCTTCCGCTGTTCTTCGAGGTCGGCGTCGTCCTGCTGATCCCGGTCGTGCTGATGGTCGCCAAGCGCGGCAACTTCTCCCTGATGCGCATCGGCATCCCGGCGCTCGCCGGTCTGTCCGTGATGCACGGTCTGGTCCCGCCGCACCCCGGCCCGCTGGTCGCCATCGACGCGCTCAGCGCCAACCTCGGCGTGACGCTGGCGCTCGGCGTGCTCGTCGCCGTCCCGACGGTGGTCATCGCCGGTCCGCTGTTCGCCAAGTACGCCGACCGCTGGGTGGACGCCCAGGTTCCCGACCGGATGATCCCGCAGCGCGCCTCCGAGGAACTGGAGAAGCGCCCCGGCTTCGGCCCGACCCTGTTCACCATCCTGCTGCCGGTCGTGCTGATGCTGGGCAAGGCCCTGGTCGAGATCGCCGTCGGCGACCCGGAGAACGGCGTTCAGCGCGTCTTCAACGTCATCGGCTCCCCGATGATGGCCCTGCTCGCCTCCGTGCTCGTCGGCATCTTCACGCTGGGCATGCCCGCCGGATTCAACAAGGCCCGGATCTCGCAGCTGGTCGAGAAGGGGCTCGCCCCGATCGCGGGCATGCTGCTGATCGTCGGCGCGGGCGGCGGCTTCAAGCAGACGCTGATCGACTCCGGCGTGGGCCAGATGATCATGGAGATCTCCAAGGACTGGTCGATCCCGACGCTGCTGCTGGGCTGGCTGATCGCGGTGGCGATCCGGCTGGCGACCGGTTCGGCGACCGTGGCCACCATCTCGGCGGCCGGCCTCGTCGCGCCGCTCGCGGCCGACCTGTCGACCACGCACGCCGCCCTGCTGGTCCTCGCCATCGGCGCCGGCTCGGTCTTCTTCAGCCACGTCAACGACGCCGGCTTCTGGCTGGTGAAGGAGTACTTCGGCCTGAGCGTCGGCCAGACCATCAAGACGTGGTCGGTCATGGAGACGATCATCTCGGTGGTCGCCGGTGGTCTGGTCCTGCTGCTCTCGCTCGTCATATAGGGGTACGGAAAAGTGACGGCTCATTCCCTGTTCGACATCAGTGGCCGCACGGCCCTGGTGACCGGATCCAGCCGGGGCATCGGACTCGCTCTCGCTCGCGGACTGCTCGAGGCGGGCTGCAGGGTCGTGCTCAACGGGCGGGACGGCGAACGCCTCGCCGAGGTCGCGGCCGAACTGCCGGGCGACGTCCACACGGCCGTGTTCGACGTGACCGACAGCGCCTCGGTGGCCGCGGGGATCGCGGACGTGGAGGAGCGGGTGGGCCCGCTCGACATCCTGGTCAACAACGCGGGCATGCAACTGCGGGCCCCGCTGCTCGAGTTCACCGACGCCGACTGGCGCCGCATCCTCGACACCAACCTCACCAGCGCGTTCCTGGTCGGCCGGGAGGCCGCCCGCGGGATGACGGAACGCGGCCACGGGAAGATCATCAACATCTGCTCGCTGCAGAGCGAGGTGGTCCGCCCCGGCATCGCGCCGTACGCAGCCACCAAGGGCGCGCTGAAGATGCTCACCAAGGGCATGTGCGCGGACTGGGGCCCGCACGGGGTCCAGGTCAACGGGCTCGGCCCCGGCTACATCGAGACCGAGCTGACCGAACCACTGGTGAAGAACGAGGAGTTCAGCGCCTGGGTGCGCAAGCGGACGCCCGCCGGGCGCTGGGGGCGTACCGAGGACCTGGTGGGCGGGGTGCTGTTCCTCGCCTCTCCCGCGGCCGACTTCGTCGGCGGGCAGGTGCTGTACGTCGACGGCGGCATGACGAGCGTGCTGTGAAAGAGGTGGCGGAGATGCTCGGTTGTGTGATTCACGGTCAGGGCGACCTGCGGGTCGAGGAGCAGGCGGTGCCGGCCCCCGGCCCGGGCCAGGCGCTGGTCGCCGTCCGGTACGGCGGGGTGTGCGGTTCCGACCTGCACTACTGGCGGCACGGCGGGGTGGGCGACTTCCGGCTCCGGGAGCCGATGCTGCTCGGGCACGAGGTCGTCGGCACCGTCGTCTCGTACGGTGACGGGGCCTCGGGTCCGGCCGCCGGCACGGCCGTCGCCGTGCACCCGGCGACCCCGTGCGGGGTGTGCCCCGAGTGCGTGGACGGGCGGCGCAACGTGTGCCGGGACACCCGGTACCTGGGCAGCGCGGCTCGCTTCCCGCACGTGCAGGGCGGTTTCGCGGCGCAGATCGTCGTCCCCGCCGAGCAGCTGCGTCCGCTTCCCGCCGGGCTGGAGCTGCGGCGGGCGGCTCTCGCCGAGCCGCTGTCCGTCGCCCTGCACGCGGTGCGGCGGGCCGGGGAGGTGGTCGGCCGGCATGTGCTGGTCACCGGGGCCGGGCCCATCGGCTGCCTGGTCGTGGCGGCGGCGAAGGCTGCCGGGGCGGCGAAGGTGACCGTCACCGATCTGCTGCCGAAGGCGCTGGAGTACGCGCGGGCCGCGGGCGCCGACACCCTCGTCCGCGCCGACGACCCGGACGACGCCGGGTGGCCGGCGGAGGTGGACGTGGCGATCGAGGCGTCCGGCGTGGCCGCGGGGCTGGAAGCCTGTCTGCAGCGCGTGCGGCGGAGCGGGGTCGTCGTGCAGCTCGGCATGCTCCCGGCGGGGCAGAGCCCGTTCGCGGGCAACCTGGTGGTGAGCCGGGAGATCGAGCTGCGCGGGGCGTTCCGCTTCGACACCGAGTTCGACGCGGCGCTCGACCTGCTCGCGGCCGAGCCGTCGTTCGACGACCTGGTCAGCGCGGTCGTGCCGGTACGGGAAGCGGAGTCGGCGTTCACGCTCGCCGCGGACCGGAGCAGGTCCTGCAAGGTCCTGCTGGACTTCGCCTCCTGAGTCCTTCCGGCCACCGCCTTCCCGGCACAGCCCCGGCGGGTCCACCGACCCGCCGGGGCCGACGCGTTCCCCCGGCCGTGCGTCGCCCGTCCGTCCTATGCGCCGCGCTCGGCCTCCTTGTCCAGTTGGAAGGCCTCGTTGCCGAGCCCGATGCGGGCGTGGACCTCGGGCGCGCGGGCGCGCAGGACCAGGCCCTGGACCAGGCCGGCGACGAGGGCCAGCCCGATGACGCCGGGCAGCAGCCGGCTCAGCGCGGAGCCGGGGCCGGCTCCGACGAGCACGTCGAAGTCCTTGACGGTGTAACCGGCGATCACGACCAGGGCGAGGCCCGCCAGCGCCGAGGTGGCCAGCCGCCAGGCCTGGGCGCCGGCGGCCCCGCGGCGGACGAAGAAGACGACGACGGACAGCGAGGCGATCGCCATCAGCACGATCACGCCGAGGGCGCCGATGTTGCCGAACCAGGTGAACAGGTGCAGGACGGGCGCGGTCGGGTCGCCGGTCGGCTTGTCGTCGGTGAGCGCGAAGGCGAGGACGAGCACCACGGCGATGCCCGTCTGGAGCAGCGAACCGGTGCCGGGGGCGCCGCTGGCGCCGGTGGTGCGGCCGAAGGCGCCGGGCAGCAGGCCCTCGCGGCCCATGGCGAAGGCGTACCGGGCGACGACGTTGTGGAAGCTGAGCAGCGCGGCGAACATGCCGGTCACGAAGAGGACGTGCAGGACGTCCGTGAAGGTGCCGCCGAGCCGGGCCTCGGTCAGGTGGAAGAGCAGTCCCGCGCTCTGCTCCTGCGAGGTGGCGACGACATCGGCGGGGCCGGTGGCCACGGTGAGCGCCCAGCTGCTGATCGCGAAGAAGACGGCGACGCCGGTGACCGCGAGGAACATCACGCGGGGCACCAGGATGTGCGGCCGGCTGGTCTCCTCCGCGTAGACCGGGGCCTGCTCGAAGCCGAGGAAGGCGGCGATGCAGAAGCACAGGGCGGTGCCCACGCCGGCGCCGGTGAGGGTGTCCGGGTTGAAGGCGTGCAGCGACAGCCCTTCCTTGCCGGGGTCGGCGATGGCGGCGACGTCGAAGACGACGACCAGGAGCACCTCGATGACCAGCAGGACACCGAGCACACGCGCGTTGACGTCGATCTTCAGCCAGCCCAGCGCGCCGACGGCGACCGCGGCCGCGAGCGCCGGTGTCCACCAGGCGACCTCCAGGCCGGCGTAGGCGGCGAAGAGCCCGGAGACCTCGAAGCCGAAGATGCCGTAGATGCCGACCTGGAGCGCGTTGTAGGCGACCAGCGCGACCATGGCGGCGCCCGCGCCGGCGGTGCCGCCGAGGCCGCGGGAGATGTACGCGTAGAAGGCGCCGGCGTTGTGGACGTGCCGGCTCATCTCGGCGTAGCCGAGGCTGAACAGCACCAGCACGGTGCCGAGGACCACGAAGAGCAGGGGCTGGCCGACGATGCCCATCACCGCGAATGTGGTGGGCATGACACCTGCGACCACCATGAGGGGGGCGGTCGCGGCGAGCACGGAGAGCAGCAGACCGCCCGTGCCGAGGCGGTCGGCGCGCAGGGCGCGCTCCTGTCCCTTGAAGGTGCTGATGCCGTCCGCTGCGGATCTGCTCGGGCTCGAACTGTCCGTGGTCATCGGGAGACCGTCCTTGGGTCGGGATTGGTTGTCGGGATTGGTTGTCGGGTGTGGCTGCGGGCGTGATGCGGCGAGCCGGGTCGGCCGGATCGGGCTCGTGCGGGTTCATCCGGTGCCGAGGGCGGCGGCCCGCGCGGCGCGGAAGGCGGTGAGCGGGTCTCGGTCGGGGTACGACCAGGGGGCCGTGGTGGCCTTGTCGCCGATGCGGTGGAACAGGGCGGCGGCCTCGGCGCCCCGGCCCTCGCAGACCTTGGCGTGGGCGAGGAAGTTCAGGTCGATCAGGCGGCGCGGATGGCCTTCGTGCTCCCACTCCAGCCACCAGTCGAAGGCGGCCTTCATCACCTGCCGGGCACGGCGGCCCACCCAGTGGCCGGAGGCGGCCGGATCGGCGCGCTCGTGGCCGGCGGCGGCGAGCGCGCGGTAGCGCTCGGCGTGCGCGATGACCGGCAGCATCGCCAGGGGGGAGTCGGCGGGCGCCTGTTCGGCGGACCAGTTGGCGAAGTCGTAGACCTCGTGCAGCGGGTCCGGGCCCGTCTCCACGCGGCGTTCGGCGAGCCAGGCGACCACCAGGTGGTGGGCGTGGTGGTGGTCAGCGTACCGGGTGCGGACCTGTTCGAAGATCCGCACCACGTCGCCCTCGGCACCCCGGGCGCACTCCAGCAGCAGCAGACCGAGCCACGGGGTGGGGTCGGCGGGTGACGCCGCGGCCGCCCGGCGGCAGGCCTCGCGCGCGCGGTCCGCCTTCTCCTTGCCGCGCAGGGCGCGCCTCACCAGGGCCAGGGCGAGCAGGACCGACGCGTTCCCGGAGTCGGGCTCGGCGAGCAGCCAGTCGCGGACCCAGGCGGCGCTGGAGGCCTCCCGGGCGAGCACGGTGATCCGGTGGCCGCGGCGGTCCCAGTCGTCCCCCGTACGGACGAGCAGCGAGCGGGCGTTCTGCCACCGGCCTTGCGCCAGCGCGGCCCGCGCGGCGACGAGTTCCTCGTCGTCGAGGGCCTCGTCGAAGGCCTGTGCCGCACGTCTGCGCGCACGGCCGAGGGGAGGCGGGGGTGGAGACACCGCGGACTTCCTCACGCGCTCTTCTTGTGGCTCGGCCCATGTCGGACGGTCGGTCGGTACGGCAGTGGTCGGCTGCCGATAGCCATGGACTGATCACGGACAGCAAACCGGCAGCCAACAGTCGACGTCAAGGGCGCCCGAGTCATTACACGCGTCAACCAGCGTCATGGACAGGTCACTTGGGATCCGGCGGCCCGGCCCGTGTCCGTCCGGCGGGACAGAGCCGGCAGTCCCCGGAAGCCGTGCCTGCCGCAGACGGCGGGGCCTGCTTGGATGGGGTCATGAGTGCCGCTGACGGGCCCGCGCGTGCCGCCGACGAGATCCTCGACATCGTGGACGAGGACGACCGGGTGACCGGCCGGTCCCCGCGCGGTGAGGCCTACGCCCGGAAACTGCGGCACCGTTGCGCGTTCGTCCTGGTCAGGGACGCCGAGGGCCGGATCTTCGTGCACCGCCGCACCCCGACCAAGCTGGTCTTCCCCTCCTTGTACGACATGTTCGTCGGCGGGGTCGTGGGTGCCGGGGAGAGCTACGACCAGGCGGCCCTGCGCGAGGCCGAGGAGGAGCTGGGCGTGTCCGGGCTGCCGCGCCCCGAGTACCTCTTCAAGTTCCTGTACGACGACGGCGCCGGCCGGACCTGGTGGTCCGCGGTCTACGAGGTCCGCTGCGACCTGCCCGTACGGCCCCAGGCCGAGGAGGTGGCCTGGCACGCCTTCCTGACCGAGGCGGAGCTGGAGCGACGCCTGAGCGAGTGGGCGTGGACACCGGACAGCCTGGCGGCGTACGAACGGCTCAGGGCCACCCGGGCCCGGGAGCGGGAGCGTCCGGGCTAGGTGCTGTCCGGGCAGGGCGTCCCGGTAGGGTCACGGCGTGATCGACTTCGTACGGAACGTCCGGCTGTGGTTCGCGCCCGAGGACGTGCGGCAGGAGGGGGAGACGCCCGACTACCGGTTCTCGCTGGCGAACGAGCGCACGTTCCTGGCCTGGCTGCGCACCGCCCTCGCGCTGATCGGCGGTGGCTTCGCCGTGGACCAGTTCCTGCCGGACCTGCGCTGGGGCTGGCGGGTCGGGCTCGCGCTGACGCTGCTCGCCGCCGGGGTGCTGTGCGCACTGCGCGCGGTCGACCACTGGGTGCGCTGCGAGCGGGCCATGCGGCGCGGTGAGGACCTGCCGGTGTCCCGGTTTCCGGTGCTGCTGAGTCTCGTCGTCGCCGTCGTCGCCGTCGCGATGGTCGTCGCGGTGCTCGTCGGGTGGGAGGGGTGAGCGGGCCGGCCGGGGCCCGGGCGGCCCGGGACCCCGGTCTGCAGCCCGAGCGGACCCGGCTCGCGTGGCGGCGTACGACCCTCGCGTGCACCGTCGCGTCCGTGCTCGCGGTGCGCATGGCGCTGCACGGCGGGGTGTCGGCCGCCGGGGTGGTCCTGTGCGCGCTGTGCTGCGCCTGCTGGCTGGGGTTCCTCCTGGTCGCCCACCGCCGGATCCACGCCCTCGCGGCCACGGCCGCCCCGGCCGCGCCCTCCCCCCGGCGTCTCGCCGCGGCGGTGCTCTGCACCGGGGCCCTGGCCGTGTGCGGGACGGCCCTCGTCCTGCTGGACCGGACCTAGTCGCGCCGTTCGGAGAGATCGGTGACGCGGCTCCCGAAAGGCCGCCTCACCGGTCCTCCGGCTCCCCGTCCACGGTGACCACGATCTTGCCCCTGGTCCGGCCCTCCTGGTTCAGCCGGTGGGCGTCCGCCGTGCGTTCCAGCGGGAACGTCTTCGAGACGTGCACGCTCACCGCACCCTGTTCCGCCAGTTCGGAAAGGTGCCCGAGATCCTGGGGATCGGGACGGACGAAACAGTAGCGGCCCCCGTACTCCACCACCGCGTTGTCGACGATCGACGCAAGTCGGCCCTCGGGGGCCAGGAGGTTCGCCGAGACCTTCAACGCGTCGCCGCCGACCGTGTCGAACACCGCGTCCACGCCTTCGGGGGCGAGCCCCCGCACCCGCTCGGCGAGGCCCTCGCCGTAGGACACCGGTTCCCCGCCCAGCTCGCGGACGAAGTCGTGGTTGTGCTCACTCGCCGTACCGATGACCCGGGCGCCGAGGTGTACGGCGAGCTGGACGGCGATGGAGCCGACGCCGCCGGCCGCGGCGTGCACCAGGACGGTCTCGGCCCGTTTCACCTCGAGGGCCCTGTGCAGCACCTGGTAGGCGGTGAGTCCGGCGAGGGGCAGTCCGGCGGCTTCCTCGAAGGACAGGTTGCGCGGCTTGCGCGCGAGGGCCCGTACCGGGGCGGCCACGTACTCGGCGAAGGTGCCGCGGGAGAGGAAGTCCTCACGCACATAGCCGATGACCTCGTCGCCGACGGCGAACTCGGGGACCGCGGCACCGGGCCGTACGACCACACCCGAGACGTCCCAGCCGGGGATCACCGGGAACACCGGGGCCAGGACCGGGTCGAGATAGCCCTCGCGGCACTTCCAGTCGACGGGGTTGACGGCCGCCGCCCGCACCTTCACGAGTACCGAGTCCGGACCGACCCGGGGGTCGTCGGCCTCCCCGTACTCGAGCACCTCGGGGCCGCCGTATCGCGCATAGCTGATCGCCTTCATGGGGTAGACCCTCCGGCGTCGCCTCCCGCCGCGCAAGCCCGGTGGCCGAACGGGCGTGTCGTGTGCGCGTGCGGTGGACGGGGCGTGGCTCCGGTCACGTTTCGCTCGCCCCCTGGACGACATACCGACCGGTCGGCATCATGTGTCGGGTACCGTCACCTGCCCGTAGGAGCGAGAATGAGCCCCGACCACCCGCCCGGACTGGATCTCGACCGGCTGAGTGCCCTGCTCGAGCGGGAGCGCCCCGGTCTGGTGAACGGCCCGCTCTCCGGTCGGCTGATCGAGGGCGGCAGGTCGAACCTCACCTACGCGCTCTCCGACGGCACCACGCGGTGGGTGGTACGGCGCCCGCCGCTCGGGCACGTACTGGCCACCGCGCACGACATGAGGCGTGAACACCGGGTGATCAGCGCGCTGCACCCGACCGCCGTGCCGGTGCCCCGCACCGAGCTGCTGTGCGAGGACGAGGAGGTGCTCGGGGCACCCTTCTACGTCATGGAGTTCGTCGACGGCGTCCCGTACCGGACGGCGGACCAGCTGGTGCCGTTGGGACCGGAGCGCACCCGTCGGGCCGTGCTCGGCCTGGTGGACACGCTCGTCGAGCTGCACGCGGTGGACCCCGGCGAGGTGGGTCTGGCCGACTTCGGCCGCCCCGAGGGCTTCCTGGACCGGCAGCTGCGGCGCTGGGGCAAGCAGTTGGACGCCTCCCGCGACCGGGAGCTGGCCGGGATCGACGAACTGCACGCCGCGCTGGGGCGGGAGCTGCCCCGCTCCCCCGCGCCGGCCGTGGTGCACGGCGACTACCGCCTCGACAACGTCCTGATCGGCGAGGACGACGAGATCAAGGCGATCCTCGACTGGGAGATGTCCACGCTCGGCGACCCGCTGACCGACCTCGGCCTGCTGGTGATGTACAGCATGCCGCTGGACGTGCCCGGCTCACCCGTCTCCACGACGGCCGAGGCGCCCGGACATCCGGCGCCCGCCGAGCTGATCGAGCGGTACGCCGCCCGCTCGGGACGCGACGTCTCCGCGGTGTCCTGGTACACGGCGTTCGCCTGGTTCAAGCTCGCCGTGATCCTCGAGGGCATCCACTACCGCTACACGCTGGGCCAGACGGTCGGCCGCGGTTTCGACCGCATCGGCGCTCTGGTCCCCGTCTTCATCGAGCACGGTCTGACCACTCTTCAGGAAGGCTGACGGGACATGGACTTCGCGTTCGACGCGCGCACCGAGGAACTGCGCGCCAGGCTGCTCGCCTTCATGGACGAGTACGTCCACCCGGCCGAGCAGGTCGCCCACGAGCAGCGCGCCGGGCTGGCCTCGCCCTGGGACACCGTCCCCGTGGTGGAGGACCTCAAGGCCGAGGCCCGCCGGCAGGGGCTGTGGAACCTGTTCCTGCCCGACTCCACGTACGGCGCCGGCCTCACCAACCTCCAGTACGCCCCGCTCGCCGAGATCACGGGCCGTTCCCCGCAGCTGGCGCCCACCGCCACCAACTGCGCGGCGCCCGACACCGGGAACATGGAGGTGCTGGCCCAGTTCGGCGACGAGCAGCAGAAGAAACAGTGGCTGGAGCCCCTGCTGGCGGGGGAGATCCGCTCGGCGTTCGCGATGACCGAGCCGGAGGTGGCCTCCTCGGACGCCACCAACATCACCACGCACATCGAGCGGGACGGCGACTCGTACGTCGTCACGGGCCGCAAGTGGTACATCTCCGGGGCGATGAACCCGGACTGCCGGATCTTCATCGTGATGGGCAAGACCGACCCGGACGGGGCGGACATCCGCCGTCAGCAGTCGATGATCCTCGTGCCCCGCGACACGCCCGGCGTCACGATCCAGCGCGCCATGCAGGTGTTCGGTTACGAGGACCACTCCCACGGCGGCCACGCCGAGGTGGTCTTCGACCGCGCGCGCGTGCCGGTGGCGAACCTGATCGGTGAGGAGGGCGGCGGTTTCGCCATCGCCCAGGCGCGGCTCGGCCCCGGCCGGATCCACCACTGCATGCGGTTGATCGGCATGGCCGAGCGGGCGATCGAGCTGATGTGCCGGCGGGCCGTGTCCCGTGACGCCTTCGGCAAGGCGCTGGCCCGGCAGGGCGTGGTGCAGAACTGGATCGCGGACGCGCGGGTCGCGGTCGAGCAGTTGCGGCTGCTGGTGCTGAAGACGGCCTGGATGATGGACACCGTGGGCAACCGGGGCGCCCACACCGAGATCCAGGCCATCAAGATCGCCACCCCGCGCACGGTCGTCGGCATCCTCGACCGGGCCATCCAGTTGTACGGGGCGGGCGGGGTCAGCCAGGACTTCCCGCTGGCCGAGCTGTACGCCGGTGCCCGCACGCTGATGATCGCCGACGGCCCGGACGAGGTGCACCAGCGGTCGCTGGCGCGACGGGAGCTGAAGAAGTACCTGTAGGAGGCTCCGGCGTCTCAGGGACGGAGTGCGCGCAGCAGCAGGTCGGCGAGGTGGTCGGCGACCTGCTGCGGCGTGAGGGGCCCGTCGGGGCGGTACCAGGTCGACAGGTGGTGCACGGAGCCGAAGTGGTAGTCCACCACCAGGTCGGCCGGGGTCGCCGTGGAGAACACGCCCGCCGCCTGACCCTCCTCGATCAGTGCGCGGAAGCGCTCGTGGTAGCGGCGGCGCTCGGCCCGTACCTGCTTGTTCTTCTCCGGACTCAGATGGTGCATGGAGCGGAAGAAGATCGACGCGTCGTCCAGGTTCTCGATCGTCGTGACGACGACGTCGGCCGCGGCGCCGCGCAGGCGCTTCTCGATCGGTTCGTCGGCGCTCGCGTAGGAGTCCAGGCGTTCCTGCTGGAGGCGCAGCATGCGCGCGTAGACCTCGTGCAGCAGGTCGTCCTTGGAGCCGAAGTAGTGGTAGAGCGCGCCCTTGGTGACGCCGGCCGCCTCGACGATCTCCTGCACGGAGGTGCGGTCGTAGCCCTGCTCCGCGAAGAGCCGGGTGGCGGCGGCCAGGAGCCGCTGCGGTACCGGGGGCCCGTCACCGTCCGTCGTCCTGGGCACTGCCGCCACCTGCCTTCCGTGTCGTTGTCGCTGTTCGTTGTCGCTGGTCGCTGCCGGCCGTCGTCACCACCGGTCGTCGCCGCTGGTGCCGCCGGCCGTCCCGCGTCGGGGAAAGCGGTTCCCCGACGGGGATCTTTTCACTTGCCGTCCGCGACGCGTCGGGCAGGATCTCCGGTTGCCGCGCGGGCTCGCGTGCGGTCATGGCCGGTCGTGGCCGTCCGGGCGGCTCACCGGGTGGCCTCCCAGTGCCGCTGGATGCGGTTCATGCCGCCGAGCCAGCGCTCCGGGTCGGCGGCGCGGGCCCGGTAGTACTCGGCGACCTCGGGGTGCGGCAGGATCAGGAAGCGGTCCTCCTCGATGCCGCGGAACAGGGCGTCGGCCACGTCCTCGGGCTCGATCGCGGTCGGCTCGAGCACCAGCTCGCCCGCGCTGCCGCTGCCGGTGAGCATGTCGGTGCGCACACCCTGCGGGCAGATCGCGTGGACCTGCACACCGCGGTGGCGGTACGTCAGGGACAGCCATTCGGCGAAGGCGTAGGCGCCGTGCTTGGTGACGCTGTAGGAGGCGGTGCCGATCATGGTGAGCAGTCCGGCGGCGGAGACGGTGGAGACGAAACGGCCACTGCCGCGTTCCAGCCAATCGGGGAGCAGCGCGTGCGCCGCGCGGACGTGGGCCATGACGTTGACGTCCCAGGAGAGTGCCCAGCCCTGTTCGTCGAGCGGCCCGCCGGGCTCCCCGCCGCCACGGCCGACGCCGGCGTTGGCGCAGTAGACGTCGATCCTGCCGCCGAGCGCGTCCAGGGCCTCGGGGACGACGCAGGACGCGTCGCCCGGGACCGCGATGCCGCCGATCTCCTCGGCGACGTCCTTGACGCGGCCGGCGTCCAGGTCGTTGACGACGACCTGGGCCCCCTGGTCGGCGAAGCGGCGGGCGAGTGCCGCCCCGATGCCGCCCCCGGCGCCCGTGACGACCACCTTCGCACCCTGCACGGCTTCCACCATCGGTCTCCTTCGACGCGGCGGCCGACCGCCTGCCCGGCCGGCTCTGTTTCCCGGTGATTCCGGCGATTCCGGCGATCTCGGCCCGGCCGCGGTGGTGACGCGCCGCGTTGCCGCCGTCACGCCGCTCGCACCACGCCAGACTAACCGGTCGGTATGCCAGGCGGAAGAAGAAGACGTGAACCGGCCAGGTCCGACTCGTTCCCCGGCACGGTTCGCGCGCGTTAACGTGCGTGGGCATGACACCCGCAGCGATCACGGAGGTCACGGTATGAAGCTGTCCAGACGGAGCCTGCTCGCCACCACCACAGCCACCCTCGCGGCCACCGCGGCCACCGCCGTCCCGGCGCACGCGGCCCCCGGACGGGCCCCTGCCGCGGGCCGGAGGCTGCGCACCGGCTTCGAGCAGCTCGCGGCGGACGGTTACGCGCTGCTCGAGGGCCGGCGCGTCGGTGTGGTCACCAACCCGACGGGCATCACCCGGGACGTACGGCACATCGTCGACGTCATGCACGCCGACGACCGCGTGGACCTGACCGCCGTGTTCGGACCCGAGCACGGCTTCCGGGGCACCGCGCAGGCGGGCGGATCCGAGGGCCGCCACGACGACCCGGCGACCGGCCTGCCCGTCTACGACACGTACCTGAAGAGCGGCCGGCCCCTCGCCGACGTCTTCACCGCGTCCGGCGTCGACACGGTCGTCTTCGACATCCAGGACGTGGGCGCCCGCTTCTACACGTACATCTGGACGCTCTACGACTGCATGGAGGCGGCGCGGCTCGCGGGCAAGCGGTTCGTCGTCCTCGACCGGCCGAACCCGATGACCGGACGGGCGGCGCTGGGGCCCGTGCTGCACCCGGAGTTCGCGACGTTCGTCGGACGGCAGCCGATCTCGCAGGCGCACGGGATGACGGTGGCGGAGCTGGCGCGGTTGTTCAACGCGGAGTTCCTGGCCGATCCGGTGCCACTGGAGACGGTGCGGATGTCGGGCTGGCGGCGGTCCGACTTCTACGACGCCTCGGGGCTGCCGTGGGTACCGCCCAGCCCCAACATGCCGACGCCCGAGACGGCCCTGGTGTACGCGGGGACGTGCCTCTTCGAGGGCACCAACCTGTCCGAGGGGCGCGGGACGACCCGGCCGTTCGAGCTGCTGGGCGCGGAGGGGATCGACGGACGCTGGGCGGCCGAGGCGAACGGGCTCGGCCTGGCGGGTGTGCGGTTCCGTGAGGCGTACTTCGCGCCCACGTTCTCCAAGTTCCAGGGGAAGACCGTCGGGGGCGTGCAGCTCCATGTGCACGACCGTGACGCGTTCGATCCCGTACGTACGGGAGTGGGGCTGCTGGTCACCGCCAAGCGGGTGTGGAGCGGATTCGCCTGGCGCCCGGACAACTGGATCGACAAGCTGACCGGCTCCACGCTCGTGCGCACGATGATCGACGCGGGCGCGGACACGGACGAGGTCGTGGCCGGCTGGCGGGACGAACTGGCGGCGTTCCGGCGGATGCGCCGGGAGTATCTGCTGTACCGCTGACACGCGGGCGTTCGCCCGGTGAGCAGTCCGCCGGGCACGCACCGTAAGCGGCCACGGCGGCCACGGCGACAGGAACGGTGGCAGGGACGGCGGCGGGCCGGGCAGTGGCTCGCCGCCGTCCGGCTTCCGCATGCCGGTCGTCCACCTGCTCACCGAGCACCACCCGCACGTCGTCCACCTCTGCCACCTGCGGCGATGCCGCCTCGGCCGCGTCCACCGGGCACAGCGGGGGATCAGGGGAGCGATCGGTGCGCATAACGTCGCGTTCTTCAGGAACCCGTGGGGGCCGCGGGGAGTTCTCAGACTGTCGAGGGGTGTGCGCGGTGCGCCGCGGCACGGGGGCTCCTCCCGACGGGGACGGGGCGGGACGCTACCGCCGGCGTCCCCGCGATGGAAGGTGAACACGCGTCACTTTCCGCTGCGGTGGCGCTGGAGCTGATCACGAGGGGCCACAACTGAATCATCGGACACGGGAGTTGACCGGTGACTCACCACGACCGACCGATGGCCGGCCCGTGACCGCCCGACAGGGGGCCGTCGAAAAAAGATGGAGCCGATTCGCGTGTCGATACGTCTACTCGACGACGTCCGTTCGACGACGCCGAAGTGACCGGATTGCAGGTGCAGGTGTGACGGAGGTGCAGGATGATGGCCGGTTTCCGAAGTCTGGCGAGACAGGTCCGCGATCCACGGTGCGACCTGGCGCTGCGGCGCTATTCGCTGCGCAAGTGCCTTGAGCGATTCGCTCCGTACGGGCACAGGGCGACCTGGGACCATCTGTGCTCACGTGCCGGGTTCGATCCCGAGGACCGCTCCGTCGACCCGGTGCGGCTCGTGGCCGCACTGGACGAACTGGAGGAGGCCCGGGCGGTCTGGCAGTCCTACGAGGTCGAGTTCGCCGAGCGCCGCAGGAAGGAGAAGCACGACGGCCTGCGCAGGCCGGGCAGCGTGGACGACTGGCACCGGCTGACCTGGGGCGGTTTCGGCGTGGCCTGGTGCGACGACCCGCGAGTACATCCGCGTGAGCCGCTGGCCGAGGTGCTGCGACGACTGATCGCCGCGCTGGAACGAGAACCGGGTTCGGCCTGCCCCGTGTGCCGGGGGGAACGGCTCATGTGGCGGTACGACCTGGACCACGAGCCGTCGACGGGCCCGGTCTGCACGGACTGCGGAATCCTGGTGCCGCGCCCCGTCCTGACCGCCGGGGCACTGGCGGGCGCCAGGCGGTCGAAACTGCTGGTGTCGGCCTGAGAGGTGTGGGGGCGCGCCGGGGATGCCGCGCCCCCACTGTCACACGGACCCTCGTCCGGGCGGGACCCGGCCCGCCCGGTTGCCCGGCCGTCCGCCTGCTGTGCCCTCGGGGTTCTCGGGCAGCAGTCGGGAGCCTGTCAGGCGTTCGCCGAAGACGTCGTCCGGGTTGGACAGGACGCAGGTGTCCAGCGAGAGGCAGCCGCAGCCGATGCAGTCGGTGAGGTGGTCGCGCAGCCGGTTGAGCTGCTTGATGCGCTCGTCCAGTTCGGCGCGCCATGCCTCGGAGAGATGTGCCCAGTCGCCCCGGGTGGGAGTACGTTCCTGAGGGAGCGCGGCGAGCGCCCCGCGGATCGTCGCGAGCGGGATGCCGACGCGCTGGGCGGCCCGGATGAACGCCACCCGGCGGAGGGCGTCACGGCTGTAGCGGCGCTGGTTGCCCGCGGTGCGACGACTGCTGATCAGGCCCTTCGACTCGTAGAAGTGCAGGGCCGACACGGCGGCGCCGCTGCGCGCGGAGAGCTGGCCGACCGTGAGTTCGTGGATCTTCTCCGGAATCTGGGGCACCCGTCGAAGCCTACCCGTCCCGCACGGCGCCGGTCCGTTGACAAGGGCCGCACCGCCGACCATGCTAAGCAGTCGCTTAGACAGACGCGCGCGGGTGGGCGCGTGCGATCACGTGACGCGAAAGGCCGGGACATGGCAGAGCCGAGAATCTTCACGTCCGTCGACGACCTGAAGGCGGCGGTGGGCGAGCAGCTGGGGTACACGGACTGGCTGGAGGTCGACCAGAAGCGGATCGACCTGTTCGCCGAGGCCACCGGTGATCACCAGTGGATCCATGTCGATCCGGAGAAGGCGGCGGCCGGGCCGTTCGGCACGACCATCGCGCACGGCTATCTGACGCTGTCGCTGCTTCCGCTGTTCGGCCCGCAGCTGCTCTCCGTCGAGGGCGTGAAGATGGGCGTCAACTACGGCACGAACAAGGTGCGCTTCCCCGCGCCCGTCCCCGTCGGGTCGCGGGTGCGCGCCACCGCGAAGGTCACCGCCGTCGACGAGGTGGCGGGCGGCGTCCAGGTGACCACGGCCTTCACCGTGGAGCGCGAGGGCGGCGAGAAGCCGGTGTGCGTGGCCGAGTCGGTGGCCCGCTACTACCTCTGAACGGTGCCCGTCCGGTCGGCGCCGACCATCCGCAGCACGAGATCGGCGTAGAGGGCGCCGACCTCCTCGGGGGTCCGGGCGCCGTTGATGTTGAACCAGCGCGCCACGTCGACACAGAGGGAGAGCACGGCGCGGGTGGTGCCCCGCACGTCGGGGACGTCGAACTCGCCCGTGCGCACGCCCTCCTCGATGATCCCGCGCACCTCGGCGTCGACCTGCCTGCGCAGGGCGATGATCTCGGCGCGGGCGTCGGGACCGAGCGAGTCGAGTTCGTACTGCACGACCCGCGCGGTGGTACGCCCGCCGGCGTGCCAGCGGACGAAGGAGCTCACCGCGTCGGCGAGCCGTTCGGTCGGGCTGCCTTCGGCACGGGCCGCGGTGCGCAGGATGTCCACGGCCTTCTCGTGGCCGATCCTGCTGATGCGGTGGAGCAGCTCTTCCTTGGTCTTGTAGTGGATGTAGAGCGCGGCCGGGCTCATGCCGGCGCGGCCCGCGATGTCGCGGGTCGTCGTGGCGTGGTAGCCGCGTTCCGCGAACGCCTCCACGGCGGCGAGCAGCAGCCGTCGTGCCGCGTCGGGCGTGACCTCACCCCACGGCTGCGCCTCACCGCCGGCCGTGTCCTCCGCCGCACTCATCGCTCACCCCATTCGCTGACAGGGGTAACACCATACCGGCAAGGGTGAGCGGTCGCTTAGGGCCGGTCCGCCGGAGGATCCCCGGCAGGCCCCGTGTCAGAGCTTCTGCAGCGGGTCGTGTTCGGCGAGGAGCTTCTCCAGGCGGGCCTGGTCGACACGGTTCACGATCTGCCCGGCCTCCTGACGGTCACGGATGACCTTGGCCAGGGTGAAGGCGGAGGTGACGAGGTACAGGACCGCGATGCCCAGGAAGGCGCGGACCCAGGCGTCGGCCTCGAGGTTGAAGATGCCGACCGCGGTGGCGGCCATAGCCACTCCGAAGGACGCCACGGCCTGACCGTAGAAGGCGGCCGTGCTCTGCTGCTTGACCGGTGTGTCGCTCATGGGGACAAGAATCGGCGGATGTGGCCGCGGCCACATCCGCTCGGATACTCAGGCGGTACTCAGAACGCCGAGACCCCGGTCAGGGCGCGTCCGATGACCAGTTTCTGGATCTGGCTGGTGCCCTCGTAGAGGGTCATGACACGGGCGTCGCGCAGCAGCTTGCCCGCCGGGTACTCGTCGATGTAGCCGTAACCGCCGTGGACCTGGAGGGCGTTGTTCGCGGCGCGGACGGCCGCCTCCGAGGCGAAGAGCTTGGCCTTGGAGGACTCCACGGCGAACGGCCGTCCGCGGTCGATCAGGTCCGCGACCCGCCAGGTCAGCAGCCGGGCGGCGTCGACGTCCACGGCGATGTCGCTGATCAGCTCCTGGACGAGCTGGTGGTGGGCGATGGTCTTCCCGAACTGCTCGCGCTCTCCCGCGTACCGCACGGCGGCGTCGAGCGCGGCCTGGGCTATGCCGACACAGCCCGCCGCGACCGACATGCGCCCCTTGGCGAGGGCGGACATGGCGACCGGGAAACCCTTGCCCTCGGGGCCCAGCATCGCGGACGCGGGCACGCGCACGTCCTCCAGCACCAGCTCGGCGGTGGCCTGACCGCGCAGACCGAGCTTGCCGTGCAGGGCGCGACGCGTCAGTCCGGGGGTGTCGGCGGGAACGAGGAAGGCGGACATCCCCTTGTGGCCGGGGGCGTCGGTGGAACGGGCGAAGAGCAGGACCACGTCGGCCCAGGTGCCGTTGGTGATGAACATCTTGGTGCCGTTGATGACGTAGTCCCCACCGTCGCGCACCGCGCGGGTGGAGACCTCGCCGGCGTCGGAACCCGTGCCCGGCTCGGTGAGGCCGAAGCAGCCGACGTACGCGCCCGAGGTGAGTCCGGGAAGCCAGGTCCGCTTCTGCTCCTCGTCGCCCCAGGCGGCGACCGTCTTGGCGACCAGCCCCAGGGACACGGAGACGATCCCGCGCACCGAGGAGTCGCCGCGGCCCAGTTCCTCGGTGACCAGGCAGTACGCGAGGTGGTCGCCGCCGCAGCCCCCGTACCGCTCGTCGATCGTCAGCCCGAGGAACCCGACCTCGCCGAGCTTCTTCACGATGCCGCGGTCGACCTCCTCGGCCCGGTCCCAGGCCGTGGCGTGGGGGACGACCTCCCGCTCGACGAAGTCCCTGGCGAGCCGGCGGACTGCGCTGTGCTCCTCACCGAGCTCCAGGTTCATGACGGCCACCTCATCTAATTAGCACTGCTAGTTTTTCGATGCAGCCCTACTATGTGCGCCATGGCCCGACCGCGCAAGCCCCTGCTCAGCCCCGACCGGATCGTCGAGACGGCCCGTGCGCTCGTGGACGCGGAGGGCCTCGCAGCCGTCTCGACGCGGCGGCTCGCCGCACAGCTGGGGGTCAGCGGGCCCTCGCTGTACAACCACTTCCGCACCAAGGACGAGATCCTCGAGGCGGTGGCCGACTCGGTGAGCGCGCTGGTCGACCTGTCGATGTTCGAGGACGGCCGGGACTGGCGGACCGCGCTGCACGACTGGGCCGTCTCCTACCGCGCCGCACTGCGCGACCACCCCAACATCGTGCCGGTCATGGCGCGCGGCCCCGGCCGCCGCCCGGCCGGCCTGCGGCTCGCCGACGCGGTCTACGGCGCGATGGTCGACGCCGGCTGGCCGCCGGCGCAGGCCACGTCCATCGGTGCGCTGATGCGGTACTTCATCATGGGCTCGGCGCTCGGTTCCTTCGCGGGCGGTTTCGTGGACGACGCCGGCGCCTACGATCCCGCCGACTACCCCCACCTCGGGCAGGCCCATCTGCTCGCCGAGAAGCAGGAGAAGATCGACGAGCGGGCCTTCGAGACCGGACTGACGGCCCTGCTGGACGGTCTGGCCGAGCAGTACGAGCAGGTGCGGGGCGGCACGGTTTAGACGCGTACGGCGCTACGGGGGGCGGCGGGGGCAGGGGGCGGTGGCTGCGCGGACGGTTCGGCCGGCGCCGAAGGGTCCGTGCCGCATGCTGGGGCGCATGACGTCGAAGGACCCCCGGGCCCCCGGGCCCCCGGGCTCGCCCGGCTCGCCGGGCTGATCGCCGACGAGACACGGGCCGCGTGCCTGCTGGCCCTGCTGGACGGCCGGGCGTGGACGGCGGGCGAGCTGGCGCGGCACGCGGGCGTCGCCCCGTCCACGCTGAGCGAGCACCTGGGCAAGCTGGTCGCCGGCGGGCTGCTCGCCGAGGACCGGCAGGGCCGGCACCGGTACGTACGGCTCGCCGACGCGCGGGCCGCCCGACTGGTGGAGGAACTGGCCGGGCAGGTCGCCCCGGACGCGGCCGTGCGTCCGCGCACCCTGCGGCAGGCCGGCGCGGACTCGGCGATGGCCCGTGGACGCACCTGCTACGACCATCTCGCCGGCCGGCTCGGCATCGCGGTGACGGACGCGTTCACCGCACGCGGACTGCTCCGCCGGGACACCGGGTTCGCACTCACCGACGCGGGCCTGCGCTGGTTCGACGCCCTCGGCGTCGGACTCGACCGCCGCGCCCGCCGCCCGCTGGCCCGCGCCTGCCTCGACTGGACGGAACGCCGCCACCACCTCGCCGGAGTCGCCGGCGCGGCTCTGTGCCGGCACGCCCTGGACGCACGGTGGTGTGTCCGCATCGGCTCCGAGCGCGCGGTGAAGGTGACGGAGACGGGCGAGCGGGCGCTGTCCGAACTGCTGGGGATCGAGGAAGCGGCCCTGCGCTGACCGGCGCCCCGCCGTACCGCCCCCTACCACGCCCCAGCGCCTCGGCAGGCGCTAGAAGACCACCAGGGCTCGTCCGCCCTTGCCCGCCGACATGGTGTCGAAGGCCGCCGGGATGCCGTCCAGGGTGATCCGTTCCGTCACCAGGGCGCCCGGGTCTAGACGGCCCGCTCGGATGTGCCCGCCGAGGACGGGGAGGTCCCGGGCGGGGTCGGAGTTGCCGTAGACGCAGCCGGACAGGGTTCTGCCCCAGTGGAAGATCTCCAGGGCGTTGAAGGTGACCTGCTGGTCCTTGCCCCCGATGCCGACGACCGTGGTGCGGCCGCCACGCCGGGTGGAGTCCCAGGCGGTGCGGATGGTGGTCGCGCGGCCGACGCATTCGACCGCCGCGTCCACGCCCTGTTTCCCGGTGAGGGAACGGATCTCGCGGGCCGTGGTGTCCGAGGCGACGAGATAGTCGGTCGCCCCGGCGGAGCGCGCCAGTTCCTCCTTGGCCGGGGAGACGTCGACCGCGACGATCGTCGTCGCGCCGGCGAGCCGGGCCGACTGGAGGGCGGCGAGGCCCACTCCCCCGACACCGAACACCGCGACCGACTCGCCCGGCCGGACGTGCGCGCAGTGGTGGACGGCGCCGTAGCCGGTGAGCACGGCGCACCCCAGCAGGGCGGCGTCGGTGAGCGGGACGCCGTCCGGAGCGGGCAGGACGCAGGACGCGGGCACCACCGTCTCCTCGGCGAAGGCTGCGACGTTCAGGCCGGGGTGCAGCGGGGTGCCGTCGTCGGCGCGGTGGGCGTGCACCCGGGCGGCGCCGCTCAGGGCGTCGGCGCACAGCCACACCTCGCCGCGTGCGCAGGCGGGGCAGGCGCCGCAGGAGGGCGCCCAGTTGAGGACGACGCCGTCGCCGGGAGCGACCCGGGTGACGCCCTCGCCGACGGAGACGACCGTGCCGGCGCCCTCATGGCCGAGCACGGCCGGGACGGGGAGGCGCATGGTGCCGTCGGCCAGGGACAGGTCGGAGTGGCAGACACCGGCGGCGGCGAGCCGGACCCGGACCTGGCCGGGGCCGGGCTCGGGCAGGTCGATCCCCGTGGTCTCCAACGGGGCGTCGACGGCGGACAGTACGGCGGCGCGGACGGCCATGATGGATGGACTCCCCTAGAACTGGAGGGACTTGGTCTGGAGGTACTCGGTCAGGCCGTGCACGCCGAGTTCGCGCCCCACGCCCGACTGCTTGTAACCCCCGAACGGCGCGAGGGGGTTGAAGCGGCCACCGTTGATGTCGACCTGACCGGCCTCCATGCGGCGGGCGAACGCCGCCGCCTCGGCCTCGTCGCCGGCCCAGACCGCACCGGCGAGTCCGTAGACGGTGCCGTTGGCGATGCGCAGGGCGTCCTCCTCGTCCTCGTAGCGCAGGACGGACAGGACGGGCCCGAAGATCTCCTCCTGGGCGATCGTCATGTCCGGGGTGACGTCGGCGAAGACGGTGGGGCTGACGAAGCACCCCTTCTCGGGCGGGGCGTCGGGGCCGCCTGCGACCAGGCGCGCGCCCTCGGCGACGCCCTTCTCGATGTAGCCGCGCACGCGTTCCTGCTGCTTGGCGTTGACGAGGGGGCCGATGCGGTCGCCGTACTTCGCGGCGGCGGCCGCGGCGAGCTCGACGGCCTCGTCGTACTGGTCGCGGTGGACCAGCATGCGGGTCCAGGCGCTGCACGTCTGGCCGGAGTTGGACATCACGTTGGCGACCCCGACGTTGACCGCCCGGGCCAGATCGGCGCCGGGGAGGATCACGTTGGCCGACTTGCCGCCCAGTTCGAGGGCGACCTTCTTGACCGCGCCCGCGGCGACGGCGCCGATCCGGCGGCCGACGGCGGTGGAGCCGGTGAAGGAGACCAGGTCGACGCCCGGGTGTTCGGCGAGGGCCTGGCCGGCCACCGGGCCGAGGCCGGTGACCAGGTTGAACACACCGGCCGGAACCCCCGCCTCGTGCACCGCCTCCGCGAAGAGCCGGGCGACCAGCGGGGTGTCCTCGGCGGGCTTGACGACGATCGTGCAGCCGGCGGCGAGGGCCGGGGCGGCCTTCGCGACGATCTGGTGGAGGGGGTAGTTCCAGGGCGTGATCGCGCCGACCACACCGACCGGTTCGTGCAGGACGGTCGAGTTGCCCGTCCTCTCCTCGAAGGGGTACGTCGCCGCCAGCTCGGCATACGAGCCCGCCACCGCGACGGGCACGCCCGCGTGCACGGTCTGCGAGAGCTTCAGGGGTGCGCCGAGCTCGGCCGTCACCGTCCGGGCGATCTCCTCCTGCCAGGCCACCAGCACGTCACGGAGGGCGGCGAGGCGGGCGGCGCGCTCGGCGGGCGGGGTTGCGGCCCAGGCCGGCAGGGCGGCACGGGCGGCCCGTACGGCGGCGTCCACGTCCTCGGCGGTGCCCGCGGGGACGGTGGCGATCACCTGCCCGTCGGCCGGGTTCACGACCTCGATCACGTCCGGGCCGGCGGCAGGGCGCCAGGCACCGTCGATGTACATGCCGTCGTATGCCTTCATCGCGCTTCCTCCGGGGCAGGGGTCGACGTCCGCCACATAAACTAGCGATGCTAATTTCCTGGCGCCAGAGGGACCGTGTCACTCGTTCGGGTAGGGCCAGCCGTGCCTGGGCGGCCGCGGTCGCCGTGCCGGCCGAAGACGGACAGGCGGGCGGTGCCGGCGCCCGGAACGGAGCGGACGAACGCGTTCAGCCCGATCGACGTGGCGCGTCGGCGCGTCTCGCGTCGGCCGGGGACCCTTCGCCGGCCGAGGACCCTTCGCCAGGTGCCGGTGGGCCGCTCCGCTCCGCCGGCCGGGACGGTGCGCGCAGCGCCACCCCCGCGGAGAGGAGCAGCAGCGCGCCCAGCATGACGAACGGGGCCGCCACGCCCGCCGCTCCGGCGATCAGGCCGGCCGCGGCGGGGGCGGCGGCCTGGCCCAGCCGGTTGCCGGTCAGGCGGAGGGCCAGAGCGGTGGAGCGCGCGCCGGCCGGGGATGCCTGGACGACCGTCGTCATGGAGAGCGGCTGGCCGACGCCCAGGCAGAAGCCGAGCACCGCCAGCATCACCGCCAGGGCCCACACCGGCACCGGCAGGGCGATGCCCGCGCAGAGCAGTGCCGCCAGCAGACAGGTCACCGTCAGCAGCAGGGTGCGGCCGAGCAGCCGCAGCAGCGGGGTGAGGACCAGCCGGCAGGCGATGGTGGCCGCGGCCCGCAGGCTGAGCAGAAGACCGATGACGGACGGGGCGATGCCCCGCTGCTCTCCGACCACCGGCAGGTAGGCGGTGAGGATGTCAGTGGCGGACAGCACGGCCAGGCTGACGAAGATGCCGGCGGGCACCCCCCGGGCCCGCAGGATGCGCCCGACCGGGACGCGCGCGCCCGGTGCCGGACGGGACCCGGGCGGCGTCGGACGCTCTGTGCGCCACAGCGAGGTGAACGCCATCGCCGCCCCCGCGCCCGCCGCCAGCAGGGCGAACGCACTGCCGGCTGCCCTGTCGGCGCCGCCGACCAGCGCGCCCGCCGCGATCGGGCCGATCAGCTGCCCGAGGGAGGCGCCGATGGTGAAGTGGCCGAAGTTGCGGTCCTGTTCGTGCGGCGCGGACCGGCGGGCGACGAGCGACTGCGCGCCGATGACGAAGCAGAGGTGGCCGAGCCCCATCACCCCGCTCCACAGGGCCATCGCCCACAGGGAGCCGGCGAGCCCGCTCAGGGCGCAGCCGCCGGCGATGAGGACCACACCGACGGACAGCAGGGGCGCGCAGCGGCCGTGGTCGGTGCGCCGGCCGAGCGGCACGGCGGCGAACAGGGGCAGCAGCGCGTACACCCCGGCGATCACACCGACCGCCCGCTCGTCCGCGCCCAGGGCGAGCGCCCGGTAGGAGACGGCGGGCCGGGCCATCGACACGGCCCCCTGCGCGAAGCTGAAGGCGATGACGAGGCGGAGCAGCCAGCCGCGGTTCCCACCGGGCGCCATGATCGGGTCCTCTCTCGAGCCGGGCCGGAGTCTCAGATGATGCCGAACAGGGTTCCCGCTGCGAGGATCACCGGACAGACCAGGGCCGCCCACTTCACCACGAACCGCGTGCGGTCGCCGAACTCGACCTTCGCCATGCCGGCCAGGACGTGGACCGCGGGGACGAGCGGGCTCGGCATGTGCGGGGGCCGGCGGGGCACGGGCTCCCGGATCCCCCTGGAGTCGGGTTCCCCCGTCCTCCACCAAGAGGAGGGCGCGCCCCGGGAGCGGGGACGGCCGCGACACGGGGGACGGGATCGCGCAACCCCCTTGCGCCGGGGAAACCTCAATCCTACGGTGTTGCATAGGAATCGCACGCAAGGGAGCAGCGAAGATGAGCGATGGGGGCACCGTCCGCGCGAGCGCATTCGAGCGTGGGGGAGCACGCAAGGCCGCCGAGGGACTCGACCACCTCTCCGGTTTCGGCAACGAGCACAGCTCCGAGGCGATCCCGGGCGCCCTGCCCGAGGGGCGCAACTCACCTCAGCGCGCGCCGCTCGGGCTGTACGCGGAGCAGCTGAGCGGTACGGCGTTCACCGAGCCGCGGGCCGAGAACCGCCGCTCCTGGCTGTACCGGATCCGCCCGTCGGCCGCGCACCCGGCGTTCACCCGCACGGGCAACGGCGCGATCCGCACCGCGCCCTTCACCCAGACCGTGCCCGACCCCAACCGCCTGCGCTGGAACCCGCTGCCCGCGCCGACGGAGGGCACCGACTTCCTGGCCGGCCTGTGGACGCTGGGCGGCAACGGCGACGTCACCCAGCGCACCGGAACGGCGGTGCACCTCTACCACGCGACCGCCTCGATGGACCGGGTGTTCAGCGACGCCGACGGTGAGCTGCTGATCGTCCCGGAGCAGGGCGGGCTGCTGCTGCGCACGGAGTTCGGGCTGCTGCATGTGGAGCCGGGACACATCGCGCTGATCCCTCGCGGGGTGCGTTTCCGTGTGGAGCTGCTGGACGCCTCGGCCCGCGGTTATGTGTGCGAGAACTACGGGGCGCCGTTCCGGCTCCCCGACCTCGGTCCGATCGGCGCCAACGGGCTGGCCAACGCCCGGGACTTCCGGGCCCCGGTCGCCGCGTACGAGGACGTCGAGGGGCCGGTGGAGGTGGTGAACAAGTTCTGCGGCAACCTGTGGTCGGCCACCTATGACCACTCCCCGCTGGATGTCGTCGCCTGGCACGGCAACCATGTGCCGTACGCCTACGACCTGCGCCGTTTCAATGTGATGGGCACCATCTCGTACGACCACCCGGATCCGTCGATCTTCACGGTGCTGACCTCGCCGAGCGACACCCCGGGGCTGGCCGGGGTGGATTTCGTGGTCTTCGCCCCGCGCTGGCTGGTGGGCGAGGACACCTTCCGTCCGCCGTACTTCCACCGGAACGTGATGAGCGAGTACATGGGCCTGATCGAGGGCGCGTACGACGCGAAGGCGGAGGGCTTCGTCCCCGGTGGGGGCTCGCTGCACAACATGATGTCGGCGCACGGCCCGGACCGGGAGACGTTCGAGCGGGCGAGCTCCGCCGAGCTGCGCCCGCAGAAGATCGACGACGGCCTGGCCTTCATGTTCGAGACCCGCTGGCCGCTTTCCCTGACCCCCCAGGCGGCCCGGGCGGAGCACCTGCAGCAGGGTTACGACAACGTGTGGCAGGGTCTCGAGCGTCACTTCCGCCCGTTGCACTGAACGTTCCCCGACCGGTACGGATGACCTCGTGACCTCCTTCGCTCCGGACTCGATCGTCCTGAACCGCAAGCTGCCGCTCTGGTACCAGGTGTCGCAGTCGCTGCGCGCCTCGATCCTCGGCCGCTCGCCCCAGGACCCGCTGCGCCTGCCCACCGAGGAACAGCTGGCCGGGCACTACGGGGTGAGCGTGCTGACCATGCGGCAGGCACTGAAGGAGCTGGAGGACGAGGGGCTGATCACGCGGCACCGCCGGCGCGGCACGTTCATCGAGCCGGACGCCCGGCGGGGCACCCCGGTACGCCTGCTGGGCTCGGTGGACGCGATCGTGGCCCAGCAGTCCGGTATGACGACCGAACTGCTGGAGCACGGTCCGGCGCCGGTGCCGGCCGAACTCGCCGAGTACTTCCCGGACCTGTCCGAGACGGCGGCGTACCACCGGCTGCGCAGCGACGAGAAAACGGGAGAGCCGACCAACCACGCCCGCAACTACGTCCGGCCCGAACTGGCCGCCCGTATCGACCTGGACGACCTGGTGCGCTGGCCGATGACCAAGGTGCTGCGGGATGCCGTCGGGGCGGACATCAGCCGCATCACGGACACGGTGGAGGCCCGGCTCGCGGACCCGGAGACGGCCCGGCTGCTCCAGGTCCCGCTGCTCAGTCCGATCCTGCACTACACCGGAATCACGTACGACACCGACGGCCGGCCCCTGGACGTGGCCGTCATCAACTACCGGGGCGACCGCTTCTCCTTCACGGTGACGCTGGACGCCACCTGATCCGCCGGCACCGGCTGCCCGCGGGGCCGAAGGCCGTACGATGCCCAGCGTGACGCACGACGACGCTCCGCTGCTGGCGGACCTCATGCCGTGGTCCGTCGCACCGCCGCGACTCGGCCGGGGGTGGCCGGCGGCCCCCGACCCGGCGGCCCTGAAGGCCCGTTGGGGCGCCCTGCTGAAGGCCGTGGGGCCCGACCGGGAGGCCCTGTTCCAGCCGACGCGTTCGCGGACGGTGCACACGGCGGTCGGGCAACTGCCGGGCCGGGCGGGCGGCACGGAGAAACTGGCGCGCGCCTCGGGCCCGTGCCCCGAGCCGGTCCGCGTGCTGCACTCACCCTTCGACGAGCAGTGGCTGATCCCCGACCAGCGGCTGATCGACGCGGCCCGCCCCGAACTGTGGCGGGTGACCGACGAGCGGCAGATCTTCGTCGTCGAGGCCACCGCGGGGCGGGGCGAACGCACACGGGGTGAACCCACGCGGAACGAACGCCCGCCGGGGGGACGTGCCGGGAGCGGTGGGGCCGGCGCCGACGACCCCGCCGGTCCGCTGCTGCTCGCCACGTCCCTGCTGCCGGTGCTTCGCCCCGGCCGTGTCCGCCCGCTGTACCGCCGGCCCGGAGGCACGGAACCGAACCTGGCCCCGGCCCTGTCCGAGCACCTCGCGGCACGGCTCGGCCGGGAGGTCCCGGCCGTCGACGTGCTCGCCTGGACGATGGCCGTGGTGCGCAACGGGCCCGGCGGGCTCGCGGTGCCGCTCACCGGGGACGCCGACGTGTGGGCCGCGGGCGTGGAGGTGGGTCACCGACTGCTGTGGCTGATGCGGCGCGACGGGGAGCGCCCCCGGCTCCCGGGCGGGCGCCGCCCCTACGTCCGGGCCCCGCTCCCCTCCCGACCGCTGACCGTGCGCTACGACCCCGACGAGGAGGCCCTGTTCCTCGACGAGGGCCGCATCTCACCGGTACCGTCGACGGCCTGGGAGTTCGAGGTGGCCGGGGTCCGGGTGCTGGAGCGGTGGTGCGCGGCCCGCACGGACGGGGCCGAGCCGGGCACCCTGGACGCGATCCGTCCGGCCGTCTGGCCGCAGACCTGGACCTCGGAGCTCCTGGAGCTGATCACGATCCTCGCACTCATGACCGAACTTCGCCCGCGTCAGGTCGCGTTGAGGGACCGCTTGGCGGCCGACCCGATCACGCCGACGGAACTGCGCCGGGTGGGCGTGCTCCCGGCGCCGAGAGCCGCGCATCGGCCCGCCTCGGTACTGGACGCCCACGAGGAGGGACCGGAGGGCCAACTCGCCCTGCTCTGACGCGTCGGCAGCGGCGCGACGCCCGGACGGCGGCCGAGGCGGATGCGACGGGCACAACGGGTGCGACGGGCGCGACGGGAGTCGACACGGCGGGCCCGTGGGCCGGGAAGGGGTGCGGAAGGGAGGGCGACGCGCTGGCGCTCGGGGATGTGCGTCGTGTGCCGTGGGGTGACAGGGGACGCGCGCGGTGCCGCGCCAGGACGGTGGGTCCGCCCGGGCGCGGGTCTAACGGCTGCCGAGCAGGGAGCGACGCAGCCGACGCAGCGGGGCGAAGAGCGAGACACGGCTCGTCCGTGCCCTCATGCCTCTGGCTCCGTTGTCGCGTGCGGTCAGCTCGCGCATCAGCGACGTCGCCTCGATCGTCTCCCGCTGCGGGACGGCGGGTCCCGCCAGCACCGAGAGGTGGCGGTCCAGGCGCGTACTGGTCGCGCTGCTTCCACAGGTGATCGCAGGGACCCTGGCCCTGCTGTGCACCGTTATCCGTTCCATGTCACTCCCCACCCGTACGAGTCCACCCCGGGCAGGGTAACCCTATCGCCCCGTACGGGCACTCGTGCATCGCGGGCCCAGGATTCACCTTCCCCGTAAGGAGGTTGACGAACACTCGACGGTTACTCTCCGAATCCGACCGCTTTCAGGGTGAGTTGGACGAAAGGCCGGGTGGTGGGCTGCGGTGACCCCCCGTCAGGCTCGACGGTCACCGCGAGTGACGTGGCGGATGTGTCGAGGTCGGAGGCGACCAGGGGCGTGTCGGTCTCGAAGAGCCCCAGGGAGCGCGGTTCGGCGCCCGGGCGCATCAGCCACAGTTGGCGCACACGTCCGTTCGGCGGGTTGCCGTATCCGCCGAGGGTGACGACCGCGCTCCCCGCCGATGCGGAAGCGATCACTCCGATCGTGCCGCCCTCCGCGCCCCGGCCGCTGCTCGCGCGGGCGTCCGGGGCCGCGAGAACGTGTGCGATCTCACGTGAACGGTCCCGTTCGGCGGTCAGCTCGTCCTGGGTCCGGTCCGCCTGGACGGCGAACAGCGAGGCGACGACGAGGGCCGCGGCGGCGGTGGCCGTCGCGAAGGGGACGAACAGCGGCGCCCCGCGCCGTTCACGGGCCGCCGGTACGGACTCGGCACCCCATACGTGGGGCGGCAGTTGCGGGGCCTGCGCGCGTGTCTGTTCCCGGGGCCCGGGCACGGCTTCGGGTGCGGGATCCTGCGGGGTGGTCCGCACGGCGGCCAGTACCCGGTCGCGCAGGGCGGACGGCGCCGGGGCGGCGGTGGACCAGGCGAGGCGGACGGCGTCCTCGGCCAGGACGCGCACCTCGGCGGCGCAGCGGCGGCAGCTGCTCAGGTGCTTCTCGAAGCGGACGCGCTCGGCGGGTTCCAGCGCGTCGAGCGCGTAGGGGGCGGCCAGGGAGTGGAGGTCTTCTCGGCGCAACAACCGGTCCAGGACGCTCATGCGGCACCTCCCAGGCAGTCGCGCAGCCGGGTGAGACCGTCGCGCATGCGTGTCTTGACCGTGCCCAACGGCAGGGAGAGCCGCTCGGCCACCTCACGGTAGGTGTAGCCGTCGTAGTAGGCGAGGGTGACCGACTGTCGTTGCAGGGCGGTGAGGCGGTCCAGGCAGCGGCGCACCCACTCGCGTTCCAGACCGGCCTCGACCTCCTCGGCGACCTGGTCGAAAGCGGGTCCGCTGCCGTGCCGGGCTGCTTCACGCCGCTCGCGCTCACCGGCCGCGCGGGCGCTGCGCACCCGGTCGACGGCCCGGCGGTGGGCGAGCGTGAGGACCCAGGACAGTGCGCTGCCCCGCCCGGGGTCGAACCGGGCGGCGGAGCGCCAGAGTTCGAGCAGCACCTCCTGCGCGACCTCCTCCGACTGGGCGGGATCGCGCACCACCCGCCGTACGAGCCCGTACACCGGTCCGGACACCAGCCCGTACAGCGTCTCGAATGCCTTCTGGTCGCCGCCGGCCACCCGCACCAGAAGCTCGTCCGCCTCCAACGCTCCCCCCCCTCTCCCGGCCCCGCGGGGGCCATCTGATCACCGAGGCGTTCGTCGTGATCATGCCTCCGGATGGGATTACGGATCAGCGGGCCGAAAACGCGGGTCGAACAGCGGGAAATAATACGGACGTTCCTCCCCGTCCCGACTTTCGACCAATCCGGCCAGGACTCCGCTCCGAATCCCGGTGCGTCAGGCAAGTTGGCACTGAGGACGGACGGCATGACACCTAACTCCAGGACCGGCGCGGGACGCAGCAGCCTCGCGACCCTGATCTGCGGCGCGCTGGCCGCCGGCGGCCTCGCCGCCGTCGGCGCGACCGCGCTGGAACCGGGGGCGGCCTCCGCCTCCAGCCACCGGGAGGCCCCACTGATCTCGGGCACCCCGCAGTACGACAACACCGATCTGTACGCGTTCGTCAGCCCCGACAAACCGGACACGACGACGATCATCGCGAACTGGATCCCGTTCGAGGAGCCGGCCGGCGGACCGAACTTCTTCACGTTCGCCGAGGACGCTCAGTACGACATCCACATCGACAACAACGGCGACGCGCAGGGCGAACTGCTCTTCCGCTACACCTTCAGGACGCACACGAAGAACGAGAAGACGTTCCTCTACAACACGGGTCCGGTCACCGGCCTGGACGACCCGGACCTCAACATCACCCAGACCTACGACATCGAGCTGCTGAAGCTGAAGGACCAGCACCCGGTGTCCCGTACGAAGATCGCGGACGACGTCCCGGTGGCGCCGTCGAACGTCGGCAAGGCGTCCATGCCGGACTACGGCACGCTCCGCGAGCAGGCCGTACACGAACTGGCGGGCGGCGCGACGACGTTCGCCGGCCAGGCCGACGACCCGTTCTTCCTGGACCTGCGCGTCTTCGACCTGCTGTACGGCGGGAACCTCTCCGAGGTCGGCAACGACACACTCAAGGGCTACAACGTCAACTCCCTGGCCCTCCAGGTCCCCACGCACATGATCACCGAGTCGGCGGACCAGCCGGTCGTCGGCATCTGGTCCACGACTCGGCGCAAGAACGCCAAGGGGGAGTTCACCCAGGTGTCGCGGCTGGGGAACCCGCTGGTGAACGAGGTCGTCAACCCCCTGAAGGACAAGGACACCTTCAACGCGTCCGCGCCGTGGGACGACGCCCGGTTCCTGAAGAACGTCACGCACCCGGAACTGCCGAAGCTCATCGAGGCGATCTACAAGATCGAGGCGCCCGCCGAGCCGCGCGACGACCTGGTCGACGTCTTCCTCAAGGGCGTCGAGGGGCTCAACCGGCCGCCGCACGTGACGCCGTCGGAGATGCTGCGCCTCAACACGTCGATCGAGCCGACGGCCGAACCGAAACGGCTCGGGGTGCTGGACGGGGACAACGCGGGCTTCCCCAACGGGCGGCGGCTGACCGACGACGTGATCGACGCGGCGCTCCAGGTGGTCGAGGGCGAGCTGGTCGGCGCGGAGAACGACCTGGGCGACGCGGTCGACGCCAACGACAAGGAGTTCGGCGCCTCGTTCCCGTATCTGGCCGACCCGACGGAGGGCTCGCGCGGTCCGCTCGCCGAGGGCGTGGACAGCGGCAACGACGTACGCAACCAGCTCGGTGACGCACTGCGGCCGGCCGGCGCCGAGGGCTTCGACGACACCACCCTGATCGCCGCGTCCGCCGGTGCGGGAGCCGGCGGGATCCTGCTGATCGGCGGGGGCCTGCTGTGGTGGCGCAGGATGCGCGGCCGGGCGTACTGACCGGCTCCGCGACCGCGGACGACTGAGGACGACCACCCGCAGACCGAGGAGAGACATGCCTCCGCGTACGAACGACCACGCCCCGGAGGGCGGCCGGGGCACCGGGCCCGCCGAGCCCACCGCACCACCGAGGACGGCGCGCGCGCAGCCGGGCGCCGAGGCCGGCCCCGGCGCCCGCACGGCCGCCCTGCGCCGGCATCCTGCCCGGCCATCACCTGCCGGAACCATTTCTGCTCCACCCCGGCCATGTGGCGCAC
>NZ_JAESIF010000239.1:0-1219 GCF_016757295.1 Streptomyces sp. M2CJ-2
CTAGTGCAGGGTTCCTCTTTCGGGGCGTAGGTTGGTGGGGATGCTGGTTTGAGTTGGTGGAGGCGAGCCGCATGCCGAAGATCCTGCGGGCGCGTCCGGCCGCGGATGCGGCCGAGGAGGAGAAGGTCCGCAAGCTGGCCGGGGCCCGGCACGCCCCGGGCGACTGGATCCAGCGGGGCCGGGTGGTGGTCTTGAGCTGGGAGGGGCTGCGGGTCCCGGAGATCGCCGGGGAGCTGGGCTGCCATGAGCAGACGGTGCGCCGCTGGCTGCACCGCTTCAACGCCTCCGGCCTGGACGGTCTGGCCGATCTGGGCGGGCAGGGCCGCAAGAGGCGGATCACCGAGGCCGAGCGGTCCCGGATCATCGCGCTGGTCCGGAAACCGCCGCCCGGGCGCCTGGTTCCCGGGGCCGACGGCGCCCTTCAGGCCGCCGACGAGGCCGGTGCGCCGGTGTGGACGCTGGACGCACTGGCCGAGGCGGCCCGGGCCGAGGGGATCGAGGTCCGGCGCAGTCAGGTGCGCCGGATCCTGCTGGCGGAGGGCGTGCGCTGGCGCCGTACCCGGTCCTGGGTGCGGAGCCGGGATCCCGACTTCGCGGGAAAAGGACGCGGATCGTCGCGCTCTACACCAGCCCGCCCGAGGGCGTGACGGTCCTGTGCGCCGACGAGCTCGGCCCGGTGATCCCCCGCACCTTCCCGCCGGCGCCGGGCTGGTCACCGGACGGACACCGGATCAAAAGTGAACTCGACTACGGCCGGGGGCCGGAGAAGACCTGGGTCTACGGCGCCCTGCGGCCGACAGACGGCTGGGAGGTCACCATGACCGCCTCATCCCGAAACAGCGTCAACTACCAGTGGTTCCTGCAGATGGTGGAGGACGCCAACCCGACGGGCGAGATCGTGGTGGTCACCGACAATCTCTCCTCCCACAACAGCCTGGCTACCCGGACCTGGTTGGAGGATCACCCCCGCATCCGGCACGCCTTCATCCCGGTCGGCGCCTGCTGGCTGAACCTGCAGGAGGGCTGGTGGCGGATCTTCCGCAAAACCGCTCTGGCCGGCCAGTCCTTCGCCGACCCCGCAGAGATCGACCGGGCCACGGCCCTGGCCACCACCCAGCTCAACACCCGTGCCACACCCTGGATCTGGGGACGCCCCGCACCACCGACCCGCACACTACGCCGCCGTTTTATTTACTTCCTTTGAGGAACGCAGCACTAG
>NZ_JAESIF010000240.1:0-1175 GCF_016757295.1 Streptomyces sp. M2CJ-2
GCTTCCCACGTCCGGCAAACCCACAGATCACAGCCGCCTGGACACCCGCACTCAAGCCGTAACTTCACGGCCTTGCGCTTTAGGGGTGAAGGCCTGTCGGCGCGAGCCCTCGGCGTGAAGTGCTACGTGGTAGCACCGGGTGCTACCGTGGTCGGTATGAGCGTTCAGCCCGAAATCACCCAGCGGGATCTGCGCAACCGATCCCGAGAGATCATGGACGCCATACAGGGCGGCCAGTCGTTCACCGTCACCCGTGACGGACACCCGATCGGTGAGCTCGTTCCGCTGCGGCGACGCCGTCGGTTCGTCTCCCGCCAGGAGTTCGCCGCGATGTCCAGGACCGCCCCCGACATCGGCCTCGACGCGTTCCGCGCCGACCAGGACGCCACGGCCGACCCCTACCTGGACGATCCCTATGCCCGCTGACCGCTCGCCGTACGCGCAGGGACTCCTCGATACCAACATCATGATTCTGCGCCGGTGGGTCGCCCCCGAGGAACTGCCGGACGAAATGGCGATCACCGCCATCACCCTCGCCGAGTTGTCCGCCGGCCCGCACGAGGTCCGCCGCAACGACGAACAGAGCGGCTACGACGAACACGCCGAACGCGCCCGCAGGCTCGACGTCCTCCAGCGCGCCGAGAACGAGTTCGACCCCATCCCCTTCAGCGCCGACGCGGCCCGCATCTACGGTCGCATCTGTGCCGCGGTGATCAGCGCCGGCCGGAAGCCGCGTTGCCGGGTGGCCGACCTGATGATCGCCGCCATCGCCGTGGCCGAGGACCTCCCCCTCTTCACCACCAACCCCGACGACTTCAAAGGGCTGGACGACCTCCTCACCGTCGTACCGGTCACCCGCCCGAAGGTGCCTCACGAAGGCTGACACCAGGGGCCGGGTCGGCGGGAGCACCACGGACTTCGTGGTGCGAGCGTGGCACGGACGCGATCGGCAGCAGGGCCGGTTCGAGGGCCAAGCCCTCGAACCGGCCCTTGACTGCTGCGCCCCGGCAGGATTCGAACCTGCGACACCCGCTTGAGGAGTTCGATCGTTCCTTGGCGTTGCCGTAGAGCCACCCGGCCACGCTGACCATGCGAGGCCGCCTAGGGCCTGTTCGGGGTCGTGATCTCGGTTCCGATGCCCGCATCCGGCGAGGGCGGCCGAGCTGGTAGAACAC
>NZ_JAESIF010000241.1:0-1161 GCF_016757295.1 Streptomyces sp. M2CJ-2
ACTGAGCCCGGATTCACCGAGCGGATTCTGAAGTGAGGGGTTTGGTGTATTTCGCGTGATACTCCGGGGGTGAGGGCATGGGGTATCCGCTGGTCTGCCCAGCCCTTCCACGTCTTGGCTCCGGTTGTGCCCTCGCGGGCGGGTGGTCAGCGGCGGTCAGGTCGCCGGTGGCGCGTGGGCGGCGGCGAGCAGGTCGGTGAACGCGTGCTGCCAGGGCCAGTGTTGGGGCAGGTGCATCACCAGGCGGCGGGCCGAGCGGGCGAGGCGGGCCGGGACGTGGACCAGGTGGGCGCGGATGGTGGCGGTGGTCGCCTTGGCGTGGAAGGCGCCGGCGAGGCATCCGGCGGCCCGCAGCAGGTTGTAGCTGATCGCCCACAGGGTCAGCCATGCGTTGTTGGCCTGGAAGTTCCCGGACGGCAGGTGGGCCAGAGGCCCGCCTTGCCGTCCGCGATGACCTGCTCGACCACGGCGTGCCGGCGGTGCTGGAGCTCGGCCTGCAGCAGCTCGAAGGGGCTGTCGGTGAAGACCGGGTGGTAGCGCCAGGCGGTGAACAACTCGCCCTGTCCCTGGACGACCTCGGTGTTGATCCGCCGGATCCGGCGCACGATGAGGCGTGCGGTGACGTGCAGTGCCTTCTTCCGGCCGGTGAAGGCGGTGTACTCGCACTCGGCTACTTCGGCGTCGGAGACCATCTCGCCGGTGTCGGCATCGACGAACGCCTGTGGGTAGCGGATCGGCGTCCAGGCGTCTTCGGGTATCTGTGTGATCGCGGCGGCGAGGGAGGGGTTCATGCGGACGGTGACGGAGAAGTGGGCGCCCGCGCGGCGGCAGGCGGCGATCACGTCGGCGTTGTAGAACTGCGAGTCGGCGCGCATGACCACGGTGCCGGTGGCCCCGGCCTCGCATGCGGCGGCCAGGGCCTCGGCGGTGAAGTGGGCCGCGCCGCGGGCGTCGGCGGCCTTGCCCCGGCGCAGCCGGGCCGCGGCGATCACCGGGCGGGCGGTCGGGGTCGAGACGGTGGCCAGGATCGGGTGCAGGGTGCGCCGGCCCTTGAGGCGGCCGACCTCGGCGCCTTGCTTGGCGTAGCCGTAGACCTGCCGGTGTGTGGGGTCGATGTCCACGAACGCCACGGTCCGGGCGTCGGGCAGCAGCGGCGTGTGC
>NZ_JAESIF010000242.1:0-1141 GCF_016757295.1 Streptomyces sp. M2CJ-2
CCAGTGGTTCTGAAAACCTTCGGCTGGTCGTTCGCGGTCACCGCGCTCGGTCTGGTCGCAGCGATCCTTTTCGGGGGGTGGACCGCCTTCGGCATCGTGGCGATCCTGTCGATCCTCGAGATCTCGCTGTCCTTCGACAACGCGGTGGTCAACGCCGGGATCCTGAAGAAGATGAATGCCTTCTGGCAGAAGATCTTCCTCACGGTCGGCATCCTGATCGCCGTCTTCGGCATGCGGCTGGTCTTCCCCGTCGTGATCGTCGCCCTCAGTGCCCAGCTCGGTCCGATCGAGGCGGTCGAGCTCGCCTTCAACGACAAGGACCAGTACCAGCAGCTCGTCACCGACGCCCACCCGTCGATCGCCGCGTTCGGTGGCATGTTCCTGCTGATGATCTTCCTGGACTTCGTGTTCGAGGACCGGGAGATCAAGTGGCTGACCTGGATCGAGCGCCCGCTCTCCAAGCTCGGCAAGGTCGACATGCTGTCGGTCTGCATCGCGCTGATCGTCCTGCTGATCGCCTCCGTGACCGTCGGGGCCAACGCCCACCAGCACGGCGGCCTCCAGGTCGACAAGGCGGAGACCGTCCTCCTCGCCGGCATCGGGGGTCTGATCACCTACATGATCGTGGGCGGGCTCTCCGGCTACTTCGAGGACAAGCTCGAAGAGGAGGAGGAACGCGAGCACGAGGAGGAGGAGAGGGCCGCGCGCGAGGGGAAGCCCCGTTCCGCGGTCGCGATGGCCGGCAAGGCCGCGTTCTTCATGTTCCTCTACCTCGAGGTCCTGGACGCGTCCTTCTCCTTCGACGGTGTGATCGGCGCCTTCGCCATCACCAACGACATCGTGCTGATGGCCCTGGGCCTGGGCATCGGCGCCATGTACGTCCGTTCGCTGACGGTCTACCTGGTCCGCCAGGGCACCCTCGACGAGTACGTCTACCTGGAGCACGGCGCGCACTACGCCATCGGCGCGCTCGCCGCCCTGCTGCTCATCACGATCCAGTACGAGATCAACGAGATCATCACCGGACTGATCGGCGTCGTGCTGATCGGTGCCTCCTTCTGGTCCTCCGTGCGCCGCAACAAGGCGATCGCGGCGGCCGGGGGGACCCCGGAGAAGACCGAGGTCTCGTCCGGGGTGTGAC
>NZ_JAESIF010000243.1:0-1137 GCF_016757295.1 Streptomyces sp. M2CJ-2
CTAGTGTCATGAGTCTTTATTACGCCATAGAAGTAGGCTGGGTTCATGGCGCGTATGGGTCGGCCGACGGTCGAGGTGGTTCTGACGGACGAGGAGCGAGAGACGCTGTTGCGCTGGTCGCGGCGGGCGACCTCCTCGCAGGCTCTGGCGTTGAGGTGCCGGATCGTGCTCGCGTGCGCCGGCGGCGGCTCGAACACCGCGGTGGGGGCGGAACTTGGGGTCCATCCGGTCACGGTGGCCAAGTGGCGTAAGCGGTTCGCGGCCGATCGGCTCCAGGGCCTGTCGGACGAACCGCGGCCCGGACCGCCGCGGACGGTGAGCGACGAGAAGGTCGAGGAGGTGGTGGTGCGGACCCTGGAGACCACCCCGAAGAACGCCACGCACTGGTCGACGCGGGAGATGGCCAGGGCCAGCGGCCTGAGCCAGTCCACCGTCTCGCGGATCTGGCGGACCTTCGGCCTCAAACCGCACCTGGTGGACACCTTCAAGCTGTCCAGGGACCCGCAGTTCATCGAGAAGGTCCGCGACGTCGTCGGCCTGTACCTGGACCCGCCCGAGCGGGCCATCGTCCTGTGCGTGGACGAGAAGTCCCAGATCCAGGCACTGGACCGGTCGGCGCCGGTGCTGCCGATGATGCCGGGCATGCCCGAGCGCCGCACCCACGACTACCTGCGCGGCGGCGTGACGACCCTGTTCGCCGCCCTGAACGCGGCCACCGGCGAGGTGATCAGCTCGATCCACCGCCGGCACCGCGCGGTGGAGTTCAAGAAGTTCCTGGCCAAGCTGGACAAGGAGGTCCCCGAGCACCTCGACGTCCACCTGATCTGCGATAACTACGCCACCCACAAGACTCCCGCGATCCAGAAGTGGCTGCTGGCTCATCCCCGGTTCCACATGCACTTCACCCCGACCAGCTCGTCCTGGCTCAATCAAGTGGAGCGCTGGTTCGCCCTGTTGACGGACAAGCAGATACGGCGGGGCGTCCACAAGAACGTCCAAGCCCTGGAGAGGGACATCCGGGCCTGGATCGCCGACTGGAACGACAACCCGAGGCCCTTCGTCTGGACGAAGACCGCTGATGAGATCTTCGAACGCCTCGCCGGATATCTGAACCGAATCAAAGACTCGACACACTAG
>NZ_JAESIF010000244.1:0-1128 GCF_016757295.1 Streptomyces sp. M2CJ-2
TAGGGCCTGTTCGGGATCGTGATCATGTGGCGGGGGCAAGGCTGCGCAGCCAGATGATGGCGCCGCGCAGCTGAAGCCCCGCCATGTAACTGTCGGGCCTCTTGTCGTAGCGCGTGGCGAGCCCCCTCCAGTCCTTGATCTTGTTGATGCAGCGCTCCACCGTGCTGCGCTCCTTGTACAACTCGGCGTCGTGCGAGACCGGCCGACCGCCCTTGGAGCCCTTCTTCTTCCGGTTGGCCGCCTGGTCCGCCTTCTCCGGGATCACCGCCTTGATCTTCCGTTTCCGCAGGTGGGCGCGGTTGGCCCGGGAAGAGTAGGCCTTGTCGCCGGCCACGGCGTCGGGCCGGGTACGCGGACGGCCCACCGGACCGGGCACCCTGACCTTGCCCAGGACGGGAACGAACTGCGGGCTGTCGGCGGCCTGCCCGGGCGTGAGGACGAAGGACAGCGGGCGGCAGCGCCGGTCGGCTGCCAGGTGAACCTTGCAGGTCAGGCCGCCGCGGGAGCGCCCCAGGGCGGCGGCCTTCAACCGCGCCCGCTTCCGTTGCCGCTGACGGCGGCGCTCCTCGCGCCCCGGGGCGGGCTCCGCGTCCTCGGCCGGGGTCACCGCCCCCGCTTCGGCCGCGGCCTGCCGCTTACGCCGCTTTCGTTCCTTTCGCGCGCCCCCTTTTCGGCCCCGGCGGCCTTCTCCAAGGCCGACAGGACCTCCTCGTCCACGACCATGCCGGCCGCGTCGTGATGCGCGCGGGCGGTAGTGGAGTCCACGCTGACCAGGGACAAGTCCACCTGCCCGCGGCGGGCCGCCTCGGCGATCACGCCCTCCAGCACGGCGGCGAACACCCCGGCATCGCGCCATTGGGCAAACCGGTCGTAGACCCTGGACCAGGAGCCGAACGTCTCCGGTACGTCCCGCCATGGGCTGCCGGTGCGGAACCGCCAGATGACCCCCTCCAGCTGGTCGCGCAGATTCTCCGGGTAAGGCCCGTACTGCCCGATCGGCAGATGGGGGCTGATCAACTCCCAGTCGTCATCGCTCAGTTCACGTCGCACCACAAGGGTGTTCTACCAGCTCGGCCGCCCTCGCCGGATGCGGGCATCGGAACCGAGATCACGACCCCGAACAGGCCC
>NZ_JAESIF010000245.1:0-1118 GCF_016757295.1 Streptomyces sp. M2CJ-2
CCGGGCCTGTCAAGGGGCGTAAACGACCCCCGCCTGCGGCTTTTTGGTTGGTTGCCGGGGCGTTTTCCTCGTGGCTCTTCCTCGTGTCTGTCTGCGGGACCGCCGCGTGGGAGGGGTCCAGTTGGAGCGCCCGGAGCCTCGCGAGGAACGAGCGGGGCGAGGACGAACGAGCTGGAGGCCAACGAGCGGAGGTCGACCATGGAAGCCGAGACTTCACTGTAATCGACCGGGGACGATCGGTTCAGGGGGTGGCCCGCTCCCCCGCATCCACGATGCGCTCCATCTCACGCAGCCGCGCGGCGCGACGGCCCAGGCCGGGGACACGATCCCCGGCCTGGGCCGTCCCATTGTCGTGGACCGTCCTCACCCGACATCAGGGAGCGGCCGAGGCGTTATCGGCGGGTGCCCCTGAAGGCTGCTGCCGAGGTGCGGCTGTCCGTCGGTCGACAGCAGGTAGGACGTCGGGGTCAGGCTGCGTGCTCCGGTGACGGTGATGGTGGTGTCCGATCCGAGGAGCGTGGTGAGCGTGCCACTCCCGCCGTCCTCGCCGAGCGCCGCGATGGTCAGGTCCTTCCTGCCGTCGCCGTTGAGGTCGCTGAGCAGCAGCTGGGAGCCGAAACCGTCGCCGGCCTCGTTCTCTCCGGGGACGCCCTCGGTGCCCTGGTCGAAGACCTGGCGGTTGGTGGTCGTGAGCCCGATGGAGCCGCCGTACATGACGGTCACGTGCCCGGCGTCGGCGACGGTGTCGTTGTCGGTGTCCTCGTTGGGATCGCCGACGGCGAGGTCGTCGTAGCCGTCGCCGTTGATGTCACCCGCGGCGAGTCCGGCGCCGTACCGGTCGTACAGGTCACCGTCCCCCGGTACGTCGAAATTGTCCTGGGTGAGGGTGTACCTGTTGACGTCGTCCACCGTCCAGGTGGGGTCGGTCTGGGAAACGGGGCGGCCCGGGATGTAGGTGATCTCGCCACCGTTCCCGCCCTCACGGCCGAGGACGATGTCCCCGTAGCCGTCGTTGTTGAAGTCCCCGAAGACCGAGGAGTAGCCACCCCTGTAGCCGACCTGCAAGGGCGTCGGATCGAGGCCCAGTGTGCTCGCGTCACCACCGCTTTGATAGAGCT